>DATJJW010000261.1:0-6996 GCA_035491935.1 Allostellaceae bacterium
GGGCCAGCGCCTGGCGCAGCGTCGCGCCGACCTCGGCCGCGATCGGCGCCAAATCGATCAGGCTCTCGCCCTCGACCACGCCATAGGTGTCACGCCCGCCATGGCGGAAACTGGTGATCTTCATCGGCTCGTCCCTCCGTCGCGATCAAAGATCGGCAACTGAGTATAGAGGAACTGGGTCGGCTTCAACGCCGTCAGTTGCACCGGCGCGTCGCCCGGCTCGACATGGACCCCGGTGAACGGGCCATGCGGCTTGCCGTCATGGGAGAACGCTCCCTCGGTCGTGAACAGCAGCCGCGACGACCGACCGGCTTCGACCGTCAGCGTCGCCCCCTCATCGACGCGGATAAAGCCCACCTTGGTCTCACGCTCGGTGAAGGTGCCCAGCCATTTATGGGCGATGCCGGGCATCTCGGACGGGATCCAGTCGTAATTGGCCGGATTCATCAGGATGAGATCGTTATAGCGCGGCTTCGGATAGGTGAAGTTGGTACCGTAGATCTCATGCCAGAACGCCTGATACTCGTCGTGCTTGCGGCCGTTCTCGTCGATGTATTGCAGCGTACCCCTCTCGAATTGTCCCTTCTTCAGCAACGCGTCCATGGCACCACGGCGCTGGCGCTTGCTGAGGAAGCCGCCGCCGCTGGCGCCACCGAACTGGATCAGCAGCATGGACAGGCCCGAACGCCGGACCTGCGGGCCATAGGGGGCACCTTCGGGGAAATAGCCGACCCAACCCTTGGGCAGCACCTTGCCGGTGATGTATTCGAACTCGCCCTCCGCGATATAGCGGATCTGGTCGAAATTGTGCCGGTGGTGCGGCACTTCCCAGCCTTCCTCGGCACTGCCGAAATTCATCCGGAAGTTACCGGGGGTATCTTCCTTACCCTCCAGCAGGGTCTTGACGGTGGCGACACCGCCGAGCGCGGTCTGGCGCGCATTCCAGTCCGGAGCATCCTCCATTCCGACGATCTTCATGATTTGGATCTCCTTTGTAACGGTATTCCCGGCTCAATGACCGCCGCCGGGCAGCAGGAACTTGGCCTGGTCGGTGACCGATTTCGGCGTCTTGTAGAGTTGCAGCGCCAGATCATGCAGGGCCTCGCCCGTGGTCAGCGTCACCGTCAGCTTCGCCTTGGCCGCGGCCGCAATGAAGGCAGGGTCTTTCATGGTGTCCTCGAACGCCTTGCGCAGCAGGGCCAGCCGGTCGGCCGGCACGCCCGGCGGCGCCACATAGGGGCGGCCGAACGCGGTCGAGGAGCGCAGGAACTGCATGGTCTGCCGCTGCTGGTCGTCCTTGATGAACTCGAAGACCGAAGGCACGTTCGGCAGGGTGCGCTTCTCGTTGAGGGTGAAGAGCAGGGTCATCTCGCCGCTCTTGATCTTGTCCGCCTCGCCGCGCAGCACCGTATCCAGCCGCGAGCACTGCCCCATGACCTCGCCACGCTCCATAGCCAGGAACACCTCCGGCACGCTCTTATAGCCCTCGATCACCTTGAACTTGGTGCCGAGGAACTTGTCCAGGATCGGCGGCATGTTCGAATTGAGCGAGGTTGGGCCGTTGCCGCCCATCAGCACCTCGTGCTTGCGCGCGTCATCGATCGTCTTGATGCCCGAGGACGACATGACGATGCAGGCGTGGTCGGAGGATTCGGGGCTGCCGACATAGCTGAGCTTGGTCGGATCGAAGCGGGCGTTGGGCAATCCCACCAGCACCTGGGCCGGCAGCGAAGGCGCGATGTTGCCGAGCGCCGTGCCGTCCTTGGGCGCCTGGTTGTAGATGTAGTTGGCCAGCACGAGGCTGCCCGCCCCCGGCATCTCGGTGACGACGAAGGTCGGCTTGCCCGGCATGTGCAGGGACATGTACTTGCCGACCAGCCGGGCCCAGACGTCGTCGCCACTGCCGGGGCCGAGCGCGATGTAGAAATTGATCGTCCTGGTATGGCTGTAGAAATCCTGCGCGCTCTCGGCCTGGGCCAGTGCCGGCAGGATGAGGCCGGCGGCACAGGCCAGCCCCAGGATACCGTCACGCAACCGGTTCGATAATTTCGCACGCATGAATGCCCTCCAATATTTGCCACCCGCCGCTAGAGCGACGGGACGTAGCCCCTCAAATCGGGGAACACGGCGCCTAGAACCGTGGGCGGCCATGGCACCGCCAGAAGCTGATCGAAGACGGCATAGATGAAGACCGCCATGATGACGGCGAAAGGAAGCACCAGGCTCCAGCGCTCCCGCCCTTCGAGCCGCATATAGGCGATGATGAAGATCGGCACGGTCGGGATCAGCCCGATCAGCGCCATCGAGCCCATGAATCCCACCATCCAGCCGAAGAAGATCAGGCCGCGGAACAGCACCGTTCGGCCCGGGAGATGGGCCAGTGCCGAGGGGATATCCATGTGGATCTTGCCCTCTTGACCTTTGACCGATTTGCCCGTCGTCGCCTCGATCTCGGAGATCGGCGCCGCGGCCGCGCCTACCGTCGCCGGCTTCATGGCCTTGCGGCGGAAGACCTCGTTGACGAAGCTCACCGCGCAGAACAACAGCCCGGCGAAACCGACCGATAGCGGACCGATCTTTGCGTTGAAGTTCCATTGCGTCGCCTGAGCGACCATCACGCCCATGAGGCAGAGCAGGAACGCCGGGAACAGGTTGCCCGGCTGGAAACGCGGATGGGCAAAGCCCTGGGCCATGCCCTTGAAGCCGCCATGCTGGCGGATATCGGCGACGAAGGAGCGCACGAGCCCAAGGAGCGCCACGCCCAGAATAATGAGCACGACCGGTCTCGTGACCCAGCCACCCCAGCCATAGCGCTCGGTCGACACGAACAGGTAGCGTTCCAGCGTACTGCCCAGGATCAGTCCCAGGATCAGTGGCGGCCGTGGCCATTTCGCATGCTTCATGCTCCAGCCGAGCAGACCGAAGAACAGGAGCGCGAACAGGTCGCCCCATTGCCGCGTGCCCTCGAAGGCGCCGACATAGACCAGCCCCAGTACCGCCGGCATGATCAGCGTGTAGCGCAAGGTCGCGAGCTTGGCGAATTGGCCGCTGAACAGGAAGCAGAGGCCGGAGCCCAGGACGTTGGCGATGGCGATCGACCAGACCATGGAGTAGGTCAGATCGAGGTTCTTGGTCAGCATCTCGGGGCCGGGCACCAGCCCCTGGATCAGGAAGGCGCCGAGCAGGATCGCCATGCCGGCCGTGCCCGGCACGCCGAAGGCGACCGTCGGCACGAGATTGCCGCCCTCCTTGGCGTTGCTGGCGCTCTCAGCGGCGATCACGCCGCGCACGTCGCCGGTGCCGAAGCTCTGCGTCGCCCCCTTCTCGGTCCGGAGCGCATGGCCGTAGGAGACCCAGTCGATGACCGAACCGCCGATGCCCGGGATCGTGCCGAGCCCGGCACCGATCCAGGAGCAGCGCAGGACCAGGAACCAATTGCTAAAGCAGTCGCGCGCGCCCTGCAGCAGGCCCGTGCGCGTGTCGACCTTCAGCCCCTCGGCCGCGATCGAACTGCGCGACACGGCGAGGTCGCACAGCTCCGGCAAGGCATAAAGGCCGAGTGTGGCCGGCACCAGCGGCAACCCATCCGAAAGATAGAGGCTATCCATGGTCCAGCGCAGCGTGCCGGTCTGCGGGTCCGAGCCGATCATCGAGATCATGACGCCGAAGCAGGCGGCAGTGAGCCCGCGCAACGGCGTGTTGCCCGACAGCACGGCCACCATCGCCATGCCCAGCAGCGAGAAGGCCAGCAGCTCGGGCGAGCCCATATAGAGGATGATCGGCCGCAGCAACGGGATGGCCAACGCCATCAGAAGCGCGCCGAACAGCCCGCCCATCAGCGCCGACATGTAGGAGGCGCCGAGCGCGCGGCCGCCGATGCCCTGCTTGGTCATCGGGAACCCATCGAGCACCGTCGCAGCCGATGCCGCATGGCCGGGCGCGCCCAGCACGATCGCCGAGATCGGGTCCGCCGTGGTCGTGGTCGATCCCAGCCCCAACAGCAGGGCGAAGGCCGCGTTCGGGTCCATGTGATAGGTGAAGGGCAGCAGCAGCGCCATGCCGGCAACCCCGCCGATGCCGGGCAGGATACCCAGCGCCAGCCCCATGCACACGCCGCCGAACAGAAGGCCCAGGCGGGTGGGGTCGAGGATGATGAGGAAGGCATGGCCTGCCGAATGCAGAATATCGTAATGCAAGGTGATGGCCCGTCAGAAACTGAATGCCGGCGCGGAACAGGTTCCGGCGAGGCTGGGTGAGTGAGGCGGACGGATATCCATCAGACTATTCGGCATCCGGCACCCGCGACATCGTCCGGCGTGCCATCTCCAAGCTCCCTGCTAACCTTGTTCTCGGTCTTCTTCGGACCGATGCGCATGAGGCGAGAAGGATATCTGATTTCCGGGAATGTCGAAGGGCGTCTTCCGGTATCATGCAATGCCCATTCGTGCATTGTGGCCGACGGCATCGGACACTCCGGTCACTGATTTTCGCGATAGAGGCCGAGTGCCTCATAGACCGGTGCATCGCTGACGCGGAACAGCACGAGGTCGTCCATCGCCTCGAAGCGGTGTTTGCGCCAGATCGGCATCGCGACGACATCGCCACGGCCAACCGGCTCGCCCAGTTCCTTGCCGTCGACGAAGATGGTGCCGCGGCCGCCGACCACGGCGAAGATGTTGTTCGCCATTACGCGGCATTCGGCGGTCGCGCTGCCGGCCGGCACGCCGATGAGCTCAAGCCCGATGGTGCGCATCATGCCCTTGGCGATGATCATGGTCGCCGGCTTACCGTCCTTCAACAGCCCGTCGCGCGCGACGATCTCGCCCGAACTGAAATGGAGCGGCGAATGGGAGGCCGACTGGTTGGCAGCCACCGCCTCGACTTCGGGATTGCCCGGATCGAAGAACATGCCCTCCAGGTTCTGCACCAGAGGCACGTCGAGGAAGTCGATCCAATAGGCGGTCTCATGTCCCTGATTGGCGTGGGAATGCCAATGCCAATTCGGTGTCAGCACGATGTCGCCGGGCATCATGTCGAGCCGCTTGCCATTGACCGTGGTGAAGACGTTGCGGTCCCCCTCCAGGATCAGACGCAAGGCGTTGGGCGTGTGGCGATGGGCTGCCGCCACCTCGCCCGGCTTGATCATCTGATATGCCGCGACCAGGTTGCGCGTGGTGCCGTAGCGGTTCTCCTCGACCGGGTTGACCATGATCAGATTGCGCCGGTCGGTCTGCTCCATCGGCACATAGTCGCCGGCACGCTCCAGCGCGACGCGGGCATCGGCATAGCGCCAGATGGTCGGAATGAAGTTCGATTGCGGTTCGCGCCACAAGGGCGGTTGCAGCCGCGCCCAGCCCGGCAGGAAACTGCCGCTCGCCAAATCCTCGTAATAAGGACGCGGGCCGTTCGGCTTCAGCTGGTCCAGCGTTTCGGGGACGAGCCGTAATAAAGTTTTGCTCACAAATCCATCCTCGAGAACGGATTCCAGGTGTCGCGAACAGCCGCGCATGATGACGGCTCTCACAAACGAGAAAATCCGAGGCTCATCGATCTCATCGTGTCCCGCTCATCACCGGGATGAGCGTGGTAACACTGTGCGTAACCTACCGGTATTGGCCCGGTGGGATAATATCCATTTGTGGATGAAGTGCTTTGTCTCGGCCGGAATAGTTGCACGGCCCCTGAAGAGCGGCAACGCCCCGCCAATAAGGGAATCAGCCATTCCTCCGGAACCTGAACCACCACAAGATCCGGCCCGGCCGAACACATAATCGGCACCTATTCCGATTAGGAAAAACTATTCTCTTTAAAGAGAACAGCTCCAATTAATCTATACTGGAAATAGTCTTCCGTCTTTTAGCGACTTGATAAGCGGCAATACCCTGTCTAGGGTTGGAACAATACTTGAAAGGGCACGCGGCATCCTGGCCACAATAATTCGGCCGCACGGCCATTGGGTGGCCGCATACTTAGGGAGGTGACGTTGGACGAGCCCAAAACCTTATTCGACAAGCTTTGGAACAAGCATGTCGTGCGCAATTTCAGCGATGGGCGCACACTCCTCCACATCGACACGCATTTCGTACAGGAAGTGACCTCGCCCGGCGCCTTCGACGCGCTACGCCAGATGAGCCGGCCGGTGCGCAGCCCGGACCTCACCTTCGGCGTCATCGACCACAGCATTTCGACCAGGCCCGGCCGTACCGCGGCCACATACGAGCCGACGCGCGAGCGCATCGAGGCGTTCCAGAGGAACTGCCGCGATTTCGGCATCCGCTTCTTCGACGTCAACGACCCCGAGCAGGGCATCGTCCATGTCGTCAGCCCCGAATTCGGCATGGCGCTGCCTGGCAGCACCTTCGTCTGCGCCGACAGCCACACCTCGACCATCGGGGGCATCGGCGCACTCGCCTGGGGCATCGGCACGACCCAGGTGCTGCAGGTGCTGGCCACGCAGATGCTGATCCAGCGCAAGCCCAGGACGATGTCGGTCAAGTTCAACGGCAAGATCAATCAGGGCGTCTTCGCCAAGGATCTGATCCTCTACCTGATCAGCCAATACGGCATCGGCGGCGGCGCCGGCTACGCCATCGAATTCAGCGGCCCGGCGCTCGAATCCTTGCCGCTCGAAGGGCGCATGACGGTGTGCAACATGTCGATCGAGTTCGGCGGCCGCAACGGCATGGTCGCCGTCGACGATGCCACCGTCGACTACGTCCATGGCCGCCGCTTCGCGCCCCAGGGCACGGAGTGGGACAAGGCGGTCGCCGAGTGGAAGACGCTCCATTCCGACCCCGGCGCCAAATTCGACAAGGAGATCGAGATCGACTGCTCGAAGATCGGCCCGCTCGTCTCCTGGGGCAACACCCCGGCCGAAGTGGTGGCGATCGACCAGCCGATCCCCGATCCCGGCAGCGTCGGCGATCCCGACCAGCGCAAGATGATCGAGCGCGCGATCGCCTATATGGACCTCACCCCCGGCAAGACCATCGAGGG
>DATJJW010000262.1:0-20785 GCA_035491935.1 Allostellaceae bacterium
GGCGGATTCGAGGTTCAGGTCGGCCAGCGTCAGCTTGTCGCCACCGCCCGACAGGGTGGAAGAGTAGCTGGACGAGAAGGTCGAACGGGCCTTCAGGATCGCAACGTTGGTACCCAGAGCCGAGCTGAGAGCGTTGTTCTGGGAGATCGCCGCGGCGATGACGTTGAGAGCGTTGTTGAAGATCGCCTCACCGCTGGCCGTCGAGGCGTTGACCTGCGTGAAGCCACTGACGCCGGTGCCGGTTGAGCTGGACGCCAGCAGCGCCTTGAAGTTGATGCCGGTCGAGCTCAGGATGCCACCAGCCTGCGACGTGCCGGTGAACAGCGAGTTGGAGTTGCCCGTGGCAGTGGCGATCAGGTCATAGCCGGACACGGTCAGCGCCGAAGCGGTACGCTCCGAGAACTGCGTGCGCAGCGTGATCGCGGTGCTTTCCAGCAGGTTGATGCCCTGGTAGGAAGCGTCCTTGACGACCTGGATGAGCTGGGTGCCGAGCGTCTTGACCTGGTTGGTCGCGGTCGCCTTGGCCGAATTGGTCGTGGCGCTTTCCGCACCAGTGATGACGCCCTGGAGCTGGGTCAGCAGGGTGCCGATGGTGCTGGTTGCGTTCAGCGCCGCGGTGAGCGACTGGACCGACTGGTCGATCTGGGCCTTACGGTTCGTGAAATCGCTGGCGCGATTGTAAAGCGACACGGACTGGAAGTACGACAAGGCGTTATCGGCCGCCGAGTTGACCTTCTTGCCGGTGTTCAGATCGTTGGAGGTGGTGTTGAAAAGCGTCGTGGTCTGCTGCAACGACAGGATTGTCGAGGATTCGGACGAAGTAAGGGTAATGCCGGACATAGTAGATTCCTTTCAGGACACTACAGCACCACTTTTGGGTGCCGGCTCGTTTCGAGCGGTTTCACCTGCAACAAGCACCGGCGGCAACCGGACCGAGACTGTGGCGGAATTTTTTCCGACACGACGCTCTGATACTCACTCAGGTGACGTTATAGATCCCTCAAACGGTTTCCCTTGGCAAGCACTTTTTTCGTCTGAAACCAGTTTTACGGGAAAAGCCAGCTGCGGAGCCAGTTTCCGCCGGCCTCGCTCTGCGCCATGACCGGGGGGCGCTCGAACAGGATGCGATCGTGCAACCTTGCGCGGCGATCCTGCCAGAATTCCATGCGCTGCGGCACGACCCGCAACCCGGACCAGAAATTGGGCCGCGGCACCACGCCGTTGCCGAAACGCGCTTCCACTTCGGCGAAGCGCCCCTCAAGCACATGTCGCCCCTCCATCGGCCGCGACTGGATCGAGGCCCAGGCGCCGATGCGGCTGTCGCGCGGCCGGCTGTCGTAATAGGCATCGGCCTCGGCGGCGGAAATTTGCTCGACCGCCCCCTCGATACGCACCTGCTTGCGTAACGACTTCCAATGAAAGCACAGCGCCGCCTGCGGGTTGGAGAGCGCCTCCACCCCCTTGCGGCTTTCGAGGTTGGTGTAGAACACGAAGCCGGCAGGCCCATGGCCCTTCAGCAGGACCGTACGCACCGATGGCACGCCATCCTTGGTCGCAGTCGCGAGCTGCATGGCGGAGGGATCGTTGATCTCGGACGCCCGAGCCTCGGCAAACCACGCATCGAACAGCGCGATCGGATCGGTCGCGTCATCCAGGGACATACTCATGATCCAGGTACTCCACCATCGCCTTCGGCTGCGATTCCTGACACCGCATGGCCCGGTTTCGCAATAGCATCTTCCGGCTAGTGGCGGTCTTCCGTTATGTTTTTCGTCTAAATTAACTTCCCCATGCAATACTGGCCCCATGTTGGACCCTTACACAACCTTGCAAGTCGGTCGGGACGCGACGGCCGACGAGATCAAGGCGGCCTATCGCCGCCTGGCCAAGGAGCTGCATCCCGACCTCAATCCGAACGATCCCGCGAGCGCCAGGCGCTTCAAGGACGTGACCGCCGCCTATAACGTACTGTCTGACGAGGTCAAGCGCCGGCAATATGACCGCGAGGCCATGGGCCGGAACCGGGGCGGCGGCCAGAGCAGCAGCCAGGGCGGTGGCCAGGCCGGGACCGAGGACGGGTTCGAGAGCTTCTTCCGCCGCAGCTGGGGCACGCGCGGTTCCGGCGACGCCGGGATGGGCAGCGGCATGGGTGGCGGCATGGGTGGCAGCGCTGGCCACCGCGCGCAGCGCGGCGCCGATGTCTACCAATCCATGCGGGTCCCCTTCGTCGAATCGCTGCTGGGCGGCCGCCGGCGTCTTACCGTGGACGAGCGGACCATCGAGGTGGTCATTCCGCCCCTGACCGAGGACGGCCAGACCCTGCGGCTCAAGGGCCAGGGCGCCAGGGCCGGACGACTGGCCATCGCAGGCGACCTGTTCGTCGAGATCGCGGTCGAGCCGCATCCCTATTTCCAGCGCAAGGGCTACGACATCGCCATGACCCTGCCGGTGACCGTGCCGGAGGCGGTGCTGGGCGCCACCGTCACCGTGCCGACGCTGAACGGGCTGGTGCAACTCAAGATCCCCAAGGGCTCGAACACCGATACCGTGCTGCGGCTGCGCGGCAAGGGCGTGCCCCCGGTCCCCGGCCGGGCGGCCGGCGATCAACTCGTCACTCTCAAGGTGATGCTGCCCGATGCGCGCGACCCGGATTTCGTAACCCTGGTCGAGGAATGGTCCAAGCGTCACAGCTATACCGTGCGGCCCAAATACGGCGACTAATGTCCGGCAAGCAGCGGGGACATCCGCAGTTTGATCTGGCATCCGTCACGCCGACGGCCTAAAAACCCTATCGGTTTTTTTTAATGATTGCGGGAGCGGCCAGGGCATGGCGAATGCGGAACCCTTAATGGCCGGCAAGCGCGGCCTGATCATGGGCGTGGCCAACGATCGGTCGCTGGCATGGGCGATCGCCAAGGCGGTCCATGAGCAGGGTGGGCAATTGGCATTCACCTATCAGGGCGAAGCGTTGGAGAAGCGGGTAAAGCCGTTGGCGGAAAGCGTCGGCTCCAACCTTGTCCTCGAATGCGACGTCAGCGACGAGTCGAGCACGGCGGGAGTATTCGAGCGCCTGGGCCGGGAGTGGGACGGGCTGGACTTCGTCGTCCACGCCATCGGCTATTCGGAAAAGGCGGAGCTCAACGGCCGCTATTGCGACACCAGCCGGACGAATTTCCTGCGCACGCTGGACATCTCGTGCTTCTCCTTCACCGATATCTGCAAGCGCGCGGCACCGTTGATGAGGAATGGCGGCAGCTGCCTGACGCTCACCTATTACGGCGCCGAGAAGGTCATGCCGAACTACAACGTCATGGGCGTGGCCAAGGCGGCGCTGGAAGCGAGCGTGCGCTATCTCGCGGTCGATCTCGGCCCCGATAACATCCGCGTCAACGCCATTTCCGCCGGTCCGGTCAAGACGCTGGCGGCCTCGGGGATCAGCGACTTCCGCTACATCCTCAAATGGAACCAGTACAACGCGCCGATGCGCCGCAATGTGGGGCTGGAGGAGGTCGGCGGCGCCGGTCTCTACTTGCTCAGCCCCTTGAGCGGCGGCGTCACCGGCGAGGTGCATCACGTCGATTGCGGCTACAATGTCGTCGGCATGAAGGCGGTCGACGCGCCGGACATCGCCACGGTCTGACGTCCGGCGTCACAGAGGGTAGTCATGGCAGGCAACAGCTTCGGCTCTGTATTCCGGTTCACGACCTGGGGCGAAAGCCACGGGCCGGCGATCGGCTGCGTCGTCGACGGCGTGCCGCCGTTGATCCCGCTCAACGAGGCGATGATCCAGGAGGATCTGGACCGCCGCAAGCCGGGCCAGTCGCGTTTCACGACGCAGCGGCGCGAGGATGACGCGGTCAAGATCCTGTCCGGCGTGTTCGAGGGGCTGACCACCGGCACGCCGATCGCGCTGGAGATCCAGAATACCGACCAGCGGTCCAAGGATTACGGCGAAATCAAGGACAAGTTCCGCCCCGGCCATGCGGACTATACCTATTGGGCGAAATACGGCATCCGCGACTATCGCGGCGGCGGCCGTTCCTCGGCACGCGAGACCGCCTGCCGGGTCGCGGCCGGCGGCGTTGCCCGCGCAGTGCTGGGCCAAGTCGCGTCCGATGTGCAGATCCGCGGCGCCGTGATCCAGATCGGTACGCACAAGATCGCCCGGGAGCGCTGGGATTGGGGCCAGGTCGGACACAACCCGTTCTTCGGTCCCGATGCCGAGATGGCGGCGATCTGGGCGGATTACGTCGACGGCATCCGCAAATCCGGCTCATCGGTCGGCGCCATCATCGAGGTCGTGGCCTCGGGCGTGCCGGCCGGCTGGGGCCAGCCGCTCTACCGCAAGCTGGATGCGGAGCTGGCTTCGGCCATGATGTCGATCAACGCCGTGAAGGCGGTCGAGATCGGTGACGGCTTCGCCACGGCAGCCATGACCGGCGAGGAGAATGCCGATGAGATGCGCGCCGGCAATGATGGGCCGACCTTCCTCTCCAACCATGCCGGCGGCATCCTGGGCGGCATCTCGACCGGTCAGGACATCGTCGTCCGCTTCGCGGTCAAGCCGACCAGCTCGATCCTGAAGCCCAGGCTCACCGTCACCACCGACATGAGGGAGACGGAGATCGTGACCAAGGGCCGGCACGATCCCTGCGTCGGCATCCGCGCCGTGCCGGTCGCCGAGGCCATGGTCGCCTGCGTGCTGGCCGATGCGGCGCTGATGCATCGCGGCCAGATCCTGGGCCCTGAAACCCCCGGCGGCAGCGGACCGGGACGCGGCTGAAACCATGCGCATCGGCCGCATCCTGCTCTGGCTCTTCGCGGTGATCGGCGCCGGCACCATGCTCTGCTGCATGGCCGCCATCCTCATCGTGCTGCATCTGCGCGTGGCATTGCACGAAGCGCAGCCGACCCCGGCGATCACGGTCCTGCGCCTCGACCTCAACCGCAGCTACAGCGAGGCACCCGCACGCGACTCCCTCGCCGGCCTGGTGCAGGGCACCAACTCCACGCCCTTCGTCGAGCTGGTGCGCACGCTGCACCATGCGGCGCTCGACCCCAGGGTCAAGGGCCTGGTCGCCCGGCTCGGCAACACGCCGCTGGGATTGGCGCAGATCCAGGATCTGCGCGACGCGATCAAGGATTTCCGCAGCCATGGCAAGTTCGCCTATGTCTTCGCCGAGAGCCTGGGCGAGCTGGGTGGCATGCGCGACTACTATCTCGCCAGCGCCTTCGAGCGTATCTGGTTGCAGCCGGTCGGCACCGTGGCGCTCACCGGCGTCGATGCCGAGGCGCCGTTCCTCAAGGGCGCTCTGGCCAAGCTGGGCATCACCGCCGATTTCTCGCGCCGCGGCCAATACAAGAGTGCCGAGACCGAGCTGACGCAAACCGCCATGCCGGCCAGCGACAAGCAGGCGCTCGCCGGCATGGCGCAATCCCTGTTCGACCAGGTGGTGAACGGTGTCGCGGTCTCACGAGGCCTGACGCCCGACCAGGTGCGCAAGCTGGTCGACGGCGCGCCCTACATGGCCGGCGAAGCGGTGATCGACAAGCTGGTCGACGTCGTGGGGTATCAGGACGAGATGGAGGATTCGGCGCGCGCCAAGGCGGTCGGCGCCCGCTTCGTCAATCTCCGGACATATGCCGCTTCGGTGCGGGCGGACGAGCCCCGCGGCCGGCCGGTGGTGGCGCTGATCAAGGCCTCCGGCACCATCACCTCGGGCCGCGCCGACGATCTTGGCAGCACCGGCATCGCCGCCGACACGCTGTCGGCGGCACTGCATGCGGCCGCGGTCAACCATCAGGTGCGCGCGGTCGTGCTGCGCATCGACAGCCCCGGCGGCTCGGAAGGGGCGTCCGAAACCATCTGGCACGCGGTCGAGCGCTTGCGCGCCACCGGCAAGCCGGTCGTCGTCAGCATGGGCGACGAGGCGGCCTCGGGCGGTTATTACATCGCGGCCGGCGCCGACCGGATCGTTGCCGAACCCGGCACGCTTACCGGCTCGATCGGCGTGTTCGGCGGCAAATTCGTCGCCGACGGGTTATGGCCGAAACTGGGCGTTTCCTGGGACGGCGTACAGATTGGCGCCAACGCCACGATCGGCAGCATCAACCATCCTTTCTCCCCCAGCGAGCGCGCCCGGTTCGAGGCGATGCTGGACGACAGCTACAAGGGTTTCGTCTCGCGCGTGGCCAATGGCCGGCACATGAGCACGGCGGCGGTGCAGCAGATCGCCCAGGGCCATGTCTGGACCGGCCAGCAGGCCAAGGACAATCATCTGGTCGATCAGCTGGGCGGCATCGACGACGCGGTGGCCGCGGCGGCGAAACTCGCAAAGATACCGGCCAACCAGTCGGTCTCGCTGGTGGTCTTCCCGCCGCCGCACTCGTTGATCGCGACGCTGCGCAACCATCTGGGCGACCTGGCCGTTACCTTCCTGCCCTTCGCCGCCATCGATCCCGCGGAGCTCGCCCGCGTCCAGGCGCTGCTCGACTTCCTGGCTCTTTCCAGCCACCCCGCGGCCCAGGTCCTGGCACCGCCGATCGAGGTCTCGCCATAGTACAAGGGGGTGCCCCCTGATGACCCGCAACGCCAACCGGAACGCCGATCGGAATATCGCCACCCGGTTTCGCCATTTCTGCCTGTCCCTGCCGGGCGCGCATGAGGTCCATTTCGGTCACGGGCCGACTTACCGCATCGCCAACAAGATCTTCGCCATGGACCGCGAGCATGACGGCCGGATGTCGGTCTATTGCAAGGTGCCGAAGGGCAGCCAGCCCTTGATGATCGAGACGGCCCCCGACCACTTCTTTTACCCGCCCTATGTCGGCGTCAAGGGCTGGATCGGCGCCTATCTCGACGGCCCCGACTGGACGGAGGCCGACTGGACGGAGATCGAGGCGCTGGTCAAGCGCAGCTACCAGCTGGTGGCGCCGAAGAAATACGCGGCGAAGCTCACCTGATCCAAGCGCGGCCACTCACACCGGCGTGAACGCCTTCTCGCGGGCGATCGCCTTCACCACTTCCAGCAGCCGAGGGATCTGCAGCGGCTTGGTGAGATAGAGCCGGAAATTCGCATTGCCCAGGCGCTCGGCATCCTCGATGAAGCCTGCTCGCGTCAGCGCCACCACGGGGATGTTCGCCGTCGCCGGCTCCTCATTCAGGCGGCGCAACACCGTATAGCCGTCCATATCCGGCAATTCGATGTCGAGCACGATCAGGTCCGGCTGCTCGGTCTTCGCCATCTCGAGCGCCTTGCCGCCGTTTTCGGCCTCGAGCAGCCGGGCATCGGACATGAATTCCATGACATTGCGCATCAGCTCGCGGCTGACCGGATTGTCTTCGACATAGAGCACCGTCACCTCGAAATGCGATAGCGGCTGGCCGGTACGCACCGCCCCGGTCGAATCCATGGTCAGGGCGGATGGCACCAGCGGCCGCTTCGCCTCGGCCATGCTCTTGCCGAGCTGGGCTGCTTCCGGCGGCGCCGGCAGAAGATCGACCCAGAAGCGGCTGCCGAAGCCCGGCGTCGAGGAGAAGCCCAGCTTGCCGCCCATCAGGTCGACCAGCTGACGCGTGATGTTGAGGCCGATGCCCGTGCCCTCGACATTGCCCTGCTCCGCCCCCAGGCGCGAAAAGGGCTTGAACAACTCGCCCTGCCGCTCGGTTGGAATGCCCATGCCGGTATCGACCACGCTGATGCGCACCCATTCGCCCGGCCGGTGCGTCACCTCGAAGGCGACGGTGCCGTTCTGGCGGTTGTATTTGATGGCGTTGGTGCCGAGATTGGCCAGCACCTGCATCAGCCGCTTGCGGTCGGCCAGCACGGCCGGCGCATCGACGCCGTCGTCGCCGGCCAGGATCTTGACCTTGCGCTGGCCCGCCATGGGCTCGAGCGTCGCGCGCACCGCCTTGATCACGGTCGCGGGCTCGATCTGCTCGATCGTGACATTGACCCGGCCCGCCTCGATCTTGCTCAGTTCCAGCATGTCGGAGATCAGGCCCAGGAGATGCTCGCCGCTTTGGATGACCAGCGCCACGAACTCGGCCTGGCGCGGGTTGAGGTTGCCGAATTTGTCGATCTGCAGGAGCTGGGAGAAGCCCAGGATCGCGTTGAGCGGCGTGCGCAACTCATGACTCATCGCGGCCAGGAAATCGGATTTGGCGCGATTGGCCCGCTCGGCGGCATCGCGCGCCGCGCGCAGCTCCTCCTGCTGACGGTTGAGCACGGTGACATTGGAGAAGGTCAGCACCACGCCGCCTTCCGGCACCGGATCGTGCCGCACGTCGATGACCCGCTGGTCGGTGAAGCGCAAGGCCCCGAATTCCCGCTCCGGCGCGCGCAGGAATTGCTGCGCCCACAGGTTCAGGCGTTCCTGTTCCATGACGCCGATCAGCCCGGACGCGGCACAGCGCGCGAAGATTTCCTGGAAGCTGGGGCGCGAGGCCAGCCACGCCTCGTCCAGCCCGAAGATGTCGCGAAAGCGGCGGTTGAAGAAAATCAGCGTGAAATTGGCATCGAAGCGCGTCAGGCCCTGGTCGATATGGGTGACGGTGGTCGAGAGCGCCGTGCGCGAGCGTTCCAGCTCCTCCTCGCGCCGTTCCAGCGCCTCGGCCATCTGGTTGAAGCCCTTGGCGACGTCACCCAGCTCGTCGCTGCGCCCCTCCGGCAGGCGGATGCCTCGCCGCCCCCGCGCCACGCCGCGTACTGCCGCCGCGATCGCCAGGATCGGCGAGGCGACGCGTCGCCCGAAGATCATCGACACCAGCCCGCCCAGCCAGAACAGGCAGAAGCTGGCGAGGAAGATGTATTCCTCGAACTGCCAGGCCGCCGCGGTGGCGACATCGTGGGGGATGCTGGTGACCAGGCAGAACCCGGTATTGGGCATCCAGCGATAGGCCACCACGGAAGCGACGTTGTGATAGTCGGGCGCGCTTATGATGCCGGACCGGCCGGCGGCGCAAGCATGCGCGGCCGGCTCGTCGTCGATACGAGCCAGGAGATCCGCATCGGTCAGGCCAGGCAGCTTGGTGGCGAGGCGCCGATCGGCCGTCAGCAGGTAGCTTTGCAGACCGGCCGGATCGCCGGCGCGGCTCTGGATCAGGGTTTCGGCCGCGCTGAAGCTGGTATAGAGCATCAGGATGCCGGAGGCCGCGTCACCTCCCGAATTGCCCTGTGCCGTATCGCCGGCCTGGATAGGAACGGCAATGGCGGCCGTCGGCGCGTTGTCGCCGATGCCGAGGCGCAGCACTCCCAGCGACGGTTTATGCAGCGCCATCTGGAACAGGTGCTGGCCGCCCAGCCCTTCGCCGCTCTGGCTGAGCGGGTCCGCGGACGAGGCGAGGCTGGTGAACAGCACCTTGCCGGATTTGCCGTCCAGTACCGTATAGCCGGAGAAATCCGTGACCAGCAGAACGCCGTTCAGCCAGTTGGTCATCGCCTGGCGCAGTTGGACCGCCCGGTCGGCCGGTGTGGCCGGATCGCTCAACAGGTCGATCTGCGCCAGAAGCGGGTTGCGGGCAAGCCCCGCCGCCTGGCCCAGCATCTGGCGCCGCCAGCTCGACAATGCGCTTTGCTTCTCGCGTGCCAACGCCTGAAGCTCGACGCCGGTGCTCTCGACCAGCTGGCGGCTGACCACGATGCCGTCGATCACGGCCATGCCCGCCACCAGACCGAGGGTCAGGAGCGTGAACAAGACGGTGATGTTGCCGACGATACCTCGAAACATTCTTCCCCAGTCCCCGCCCTTGTCTTCCTTGCGGCGGACGTCCCTTTGCCGCCCCCCAGTTTCTGTCGCGCGGCTCCTATTGTCCCTTGCTACCGTAGCTGAAGTCCTAAGATAGGTGCCACGGCCTGGGGCGGCAGCATTTGTACGCCCTGCGGCACGACAAAAAGGGAAGCCGGCTGCGGCCCAGGCCGGACATGCGACAAGATCGCCGTGACATGGGTCACGCGGCCGCCCGGAGTGGTGTAATCGCCGCTCAGCCGACGGGCGATGCCGTTATCGTCCAGCCACAGCCAGCCATCGGCCTCGGCGCCGCTCTGGTCCCGGTGGCGGATGCGATACTTGCGGGTCGACACGCCGTCTTCCATCTCGCGCCCCGAAGGCGGTGGCAACAGCCGTCGGTCGCCATAGCGGGTCAGCGTGTCGGAAAGCGGCAGGTCGGTATAGACGTTGAAATCCGGCAGCCACAGCTCCATCACCCCGCGATCGGCGCGCAGGATCACGGTCATGCGGATGTTGTTGATCGTCTGGTCGTGGCGCTGCATGCCGGGCGCGGAATACATGGTGCCGACATATGTCCGGCCATCCTCGACCACCGTTCTCTCGGCCTTGTACGGGATGGATGCATCGCCGATCAGCGCCGCGTGCGCCGCCCCGGGGGCCAGCACCCCCAGGCTGAATGCCAGGACCATGAAGAGACAGGACGGCGCGAGGGATCTAAACAGGTTACGGATCATAGCAAGGTCCAAAATAGCGAAAGCGGGCGACGGCGGCCAAGCAGTATGACGCCCATTCCGGCACCCGCAAGTCCTGCTGGAAGCATGTCCTTCGGAAACTCGTCCTTCCGGAAGACTGTCATTGGCAGAGCTTCGTCATCGTCTCTATGCTGCTTATATAGAGGGATTATCGGAGAGCCATAGCCCATGAGCATGATCGAGACCAAGCTGAAGGCGCTCGGCCTCAGCCTGCCGGAAACCAGTCCGCCCGCCGCCAACTACCTGCCCTTCACCGTCACCGGCAATCTCGTCGTCATGGCTGGCCAGCTCTGCCAGTGGAACGGCCAGCGCCCCTATGTCGGCCGGGTGGGATCCGAGGTCACGGTCGAGGATGCGGTCAAGGCGGCGGAACTATGCGGCCTCAACCTGCTTGCCTGGTTGAAGGTCGCCTGCGACGGCGATCTCGACCGGGTGACGCGCTGCGTGCGCCTCGGCGGCTTCGTCAACTCGGCGCCGGAATTCTTCGAGCAGCCCAAGGTGATCAATGGCTGCTCGGATTTGATGGTCGCGGTGATGGGCGATGCCGGCCGGCATGCGCGCACCGCCGTCGGAACCCATGCTCTCCCCTTCAACGTGGCGGTCGAGATCGATGCCATGTTCGAGATCAAAGGCTAGGCTCAGGAACCACCTTGACGGGATTCACCGCGACCGCCGTCCCACGCATCGATGAGGTCGATCCGGAGGCTTGGGACGCCTGCGCCGGGCCGGACAATCCGTTCCTCGGCCACGCCTTCCTGTCGGCGCTGGAAGACAGCCATTCTGCTGATGCCCAGGCCGGCTGGCTGCCGCAGCACGTGCTGGTCAGGGACGGGACGGGCCGCCTCGTCGCGGCAGCCCCGACCTATCTGAAGAGCCACAGCTATGGCGAATATGTCTTCGACCATGGCTGGGCGGATGCCTATGAGCGGGCCGGCGGGCGCTATTACCCGAAGCTGCAATGCTGCGTGCCGTTCACGCCGGTACCGGGTCCGCGCCTGCTGATCCGTCCCGACGCTCCCCAGGATGCGCGCAAGGCGCTGACCGGGGCGCTGGTAGGCTTGGCGCAGGAGCACAAGGTCTCGTCGCTGCACATCACTTTCCCGACCGAGGAGGAATGGGATTATCTCGGCGAGGTGGGCTTCCTGCAGCGCATCGGCACCCAGTACCACTGGCATAATGACGGCTACCGAAATTTCGACGATTTCCTCGACCGCCTGGCCTCGCGCAAGCGCAAGCAACTGCGCAAGGAGCGGCGCGAAGCGCAATCCGCCGGGCTCGACATCCACACGCTGCGCGGCTCCGAAACCCGGCAGCGCCATTGGGACGCCTTCTATCGCTTCTACCTCTCGACCGTCGACCGCAAATGGGGATCGGCCTATCTCACCCGGCGCTTCTTTCAGATGTTGCCGGAACGGCTGGGCGACCGGATCGTGCTGATGTGGGCGGAACGCGATGGCGAGCCGATCGCCGGCGCCTTGAACCTGATGGGCCGAGACACGCTCTACGGACGCAACTGGGGTGCCTTGGACGACTACAAATTCCTGCATTTCGAGCTGTGCTATTACCGCGCGCTCGACTTCGCCATCGAGCACGGCCTCGCCCGCGTCGAGGCGGGGGCCCAAGGCCGCCACAAGATCCAGCGCGGCTACCTGCCGCAGACGACCTATAGCGCGCATTGGCTGCGCGATGCCGGCTTCGCCGAAGCCGTACAGGATTTCCTCGTCCGCGAAAAACACGCAGTTGAGTTGGAGATGGCCGGCCTCATGGAGTTCTCGCCGTTCAAGCGGGATGGCGACGTAGAAGATTGAGATGAGCGAAGAGACAACGCAAGGGTCACCCGCGCAAGGGGCCGCACCCGGCCTGTTGGCGGCCCGGCTGGCCATCGCCTTGGCTCAGGGCCTCATCCTCTACGCCACCGGCGAAGCGATCCGCGCCCATGCCAGCATTGTGCCGGGCGCCATCCGCCTGCCGCTCCAGATCAGCGCCGTCTGGCATCTCTTCGCGCTCAGACAGATGATCTATCTCGTGCCCTTGGTACCGATCCTGGCGCTCGGGGCCTTGCGCATCCGGACGCTGGCGATCTGGACCCTGGTGGCGGGCATCGGCGTCTTCGGCCTGGCGAGCCATGCGGCTTTGCGCGGGCAAAGCGTCTACGCCATCGGCGCGCTCACCCAATTCCCGCAGGTCCTGGCGACGGCCTCGGCCTTGTTCATCACCCATGTCCTGGTCACGAGCGCCGTCATCGAGCGGCGGCCGATGTCCAGCTATGGCCTGTATTTCGAGATCGCCTGGAAGACTGCGACCCAATTGGCACTGGCCCTGCTCTTCTCCGCCGTGTTCTGGGCGATCCTGTTATTGGGCGCCGAGCTGTTCGGGACCATCGGTATCGATGCTCCCGCGCGATTGATCCGGAATCCCTGGTTCTACTTCCCGGCCGGCTGCCTGGCCGTAGCCGCCTCCATCCATCTGACCGACCTGCAGCCGGGCCTGCTGCGCGGCGCGCGCTGGCTGGTGCTCAGCCTGTTCTCCTGGCTGCTGCCGGTCCTGGATCTGCTGGTGCTGGCCTTTCTGGTCACGCTGCCCTTCGTGTCGCTGGCGCCGCTCTGGGCGACCCATGCCGCCACCCTCTTGCTCCTGTCGGCCGGCGTCCTCACCATTTTCCTGATCAATTGCAGCTATCAGGATGGCAATGTCGCCCGGACCACGTCGTGGCCGGTCTCGGCGATCCGCATCCTGGCGGCCTGGGAGCTGATGCCGTTGACCGGGTTGGCCGGCTATGGGCTGTGGCTGCGGGTCGCGCAATATGGTTGGAGCGTCGAGCGCATCCTGGCCGGCGTCGTGCTGGGCGTGATGGCCTGCTACGCATTGGGCTATGCTGCCGCCACGGTCTCCAAGCCCCGGCTGAAGCACCTGGAGATCACCAATCTCGTCGTGGCCTATCTGACCGTGGTCCTGGTGCTGTGCCTCTATTCACCCGTGGCCGACCCCGGCCGGCTGATGGTGATGGATCAGATGGCACGGCTGAAATCCGGTGCGGTCACGCCCGGGACGTTCGATTTCGGCGCTTTGAAATTCTCCGGTGCCCGCTGGGGCGCCAAGGCGCTCGCCGAGCTCGTCCGCATACCCGGTGCCGATGACAAGGCGCGGGTGATCCGGCAGAAGGCCGCCGCCGCCATGGCCGCGACCTCGCCATGGCAGGTCGCTCGAACCGGAACTGCCGCGCCCTCGCCCGAGGCCGCCGCCAGGAACCTCAAGGCGCATATCGACGTCTATCCTCCAGGCCGCAGCCTGCCCGGGGAATTCTATGACCAAGCCTTCTGGCTGCGCATGAACAAGAGCGTTCCGGTCTGCACCACCATCACCGGCGCCGACAACAGTGCCGGCCATTGTCTCGCCCGCTTCTTCTCGCCGGGTGGCGACCAGGCGGAGATGATCCTGTTCATCGATGCCGCCAAGACCCAGGTCTTCGCGCAGGCGGCAGATGGACACTGGCAGATCGCTGGCGAGATCGCCGATTGGACGTTGCATTGCCCGGGCATGCGGCGCGCCTTGACGCGGGATGCGCCGCAAAGCCAGCCCCATGCCTTGCCCGACCTGATGATCGACGGCCGGCGCTTCGCGATCACGCCGCCGACTCCCGTGCCAGCGACCTGTCCGCCTTAGCTTACGCGCCCAAGAACCAGCTTAGCCCAGCGAGCGCAGGCGCCAGGCCTGGCCGGTCCAGCGCAGATCGGCCGTGCCCAGGGGCTCGACATCGAGGTTCCAGAAGCCCTCGGGACCGGCGCCCAATACATGGAGCACGGCGGCACGGATGACCGGACCATGGGTGACGGCGATCGTGTGACCGGGCTCGTGATAGGCATCCAGCCATGCGCCCACGCGGTGGCACAGCTCGGCCACGCTCTCGCCGCCATGACCGGCCCATTCGGGCTCGCGCCGCCATGATGCGGCCTCGCCGGCGTGGATGTCCATAATCAGGCTGCCGCCCCATTTCCCAAGATCGAAGTCGCGCAGTAGCGGGTCGGTCGTGGCAGTGCCAAGCAGCAGCGCCGTTTGGCGCGCGCGCAATTCCGGAGCCGTGCGTAACCAGTCGAACCGGTCCGTCGGCCCGACCTGGTTCGTGGTGAGCTCCGCCGGCTCGTCGAGTGGAAAGCGCCCGGTCCGTTGCGACACGGTCGGCAGGCAGCAACGGAGACTGAGACGCATGCTCATGGAACTCCCATCCCTCCTGTCCCATGATTGACAGAAACGCTAGCGGACGCCTAGAGCCTCACAGGCCAGGTGTTCCTGCTCGGCACCCTTGCCGCAGAAGATGACAGTGTAATGAAACCGGCCTAATTCGGTTCCGATACGCGGGCCGGCGTGCCCGTGGCCGGCGTATCGGCCGGCTGCAAACTTGCTCTCGGTTGCTGCCGCTCGGTCAGGCCGAACAGGACGGCGGCGGCACCGCCGACGACGGTGCCGAGCCATAGCCCGGCCATGCAATCGCTGAGGAAGTGATAGTTGAGGCCGATGAGCCCGAAGATCACCAGCCCCGTCAGCAATACCGAGACCCAGCGCAGATGCGGGCGGGCGAACCACAGCACCGCCATGGGCGTCGCAATCAGCGTGGTATGGCCCGAAGGGAACGAGCCCCAGCCGATATCGCCATGAAACGGGAAGAAGCCGTAGACACCGTTGACGATGAGGGACGGGTTGTCGTGGTACCAGGTTTCCGGCCAGGCCCGGCCGAAGGCGAGCTTCAGCTCGTTCTTCGTGACATCCGCGACGACGGTCGCAATCGCCGCGGCGAGGAGCAACCTGGTCCAGGGCTTACGCCGCCAGCCGGACAAGATGGCCGCGCCCAGGCAGGCGATGCCGATGATCGAGAGCGGCTCCATCGCGGTGGCGACATTGGTCAGGCTCTCGAAAACGGCGGGACCGCCGATCCCCATGATGAACGGATCACGCAGATGATCGTGCACGAACCAGGCGATCGGCCGGTCGAGATAGAGATATGCCAAGACGATGAGGGCGAACCAGGCGAGGCTGAGCACGCTCAGCCTCTGCCAGTCGACATGCCGGAACAACACTGAAGATCGGCTCCCTGCTAGCTAGCGCTCAGTCAGCGGCTCAAAGGGCAGCGGCTCAAAGGGCAGCCGTTCAGTGGGCGTATTCCGGTTCCTTCTCCGTGTCGCCGCCATCGGCATTGTCATGCGGCTGCGGCGGGGTACGCGGAGCCGCGCTGGTGACGGCAAAGGACAGCTTGCCGTCCTTGACCGTGACCATGACCGTGCCGCCCTTGGCCAGCTTGCCGAACAGCAACTCTTCCGCCAGCGGCTTCTTGACCTGCTCCTGGATGACGCGGGCCAGCGGCCGGGCACCGTAGAGCCGGTCGTAGCCCTTCTCGCCCAGATAGTCGCGCGCCGCCTGGTCCAGCTCGATGGTGACGCCGCGATCGGCGAGCTGCGCCTCCAACTGCATGACGAATTTGTCGACCACGCGATGGATCGTCTCCTGCGACAAGGGCGCGAAGGAGATGACACTGTCC
This sequence comes from Allostellaceae bacterium, assembly GCA_035491935.1. Classification (GTDB taxonomy): domain Bacteria; phylum Pseudomonadota; class Alphaproteobacteria; order ATCC43930; family CGMCC-115725; genus DATJJW01. The sequence continues at coordinate 16,012 of DATJJW010000262.1, forward strand.
AGCCGGTTGCGGAACTCCGGCGTGAACATGCGGTTGATCGCCTCGGTGTCCTCGCCCGTACGCACATCGCTGCCGAAGCCGATCGCCGGCTTCGAAAGCTCGGACGCGCCGGCATTGGTGGTCATGATCAGGATGACGTTGCGGAAATCGACCGTCTTGCCGTTATGGTCGGTGAGCCGCCCGTAATCCATGACCTGCAGCAGCACGTTGAACAGGTCCGGATGCGCCTTCTCGATCTCGTCGAGCAGCAGCACGCAATGCGGGTTCTGGTCGACCGCGTCGGTCAGGAGGCCGCCCTGGTCGAAACCGACATAGCCCGGAGGCGCGCCGATCAACCGCGAGATCGTGTGCCGCTCCATGTATTCCGACATGTCGAAGCGCTTGAGCTCGATGCCCAGCGTACGTGACAGCTGGCGGGCCACCTCGGTCTTGCCGACGCCGGTCGGACCGGAGAACAGGTAGCAGCCGATCGGCTTCTCCGGATCGCGCAGCCCGGCACGCGCCAGCTTGATGGCGCTGGTCAGGCTGTCGATGGCGGCATCCTGACCGAAGACCATGGTCTTAAGGTCGCGCTCCAGGTTCTGCAGCACTTCCTTGTCGTCGCGCGACACGCTCTTGGGCGGGATGCGCGCCATGGTCGCGATCACCGCCTCGATCTCCTTGGGCGTGATCGTCTTGCGGCGGCGGCTTTCCGGCACCAGCATCTGCGCGGCGCCGACCTCGTCGATGACGTCGATCGCCTTGTCCGGCAGCTTGCGGTCGTTGATGTAGCGCGCCGAAAGCTCGACCGCGGAGCGGATCGCCTCCATGGTGTAGCGCACCTTGTGGAACTTCTCGTAATAGGGCTTGAGGCCGCGCAGGATCTTGATCGAATCCTCGATCGAGGGCTCCGCCACGTCGATCTTCTGGAAGCGACGGACCAGCGCCCGGTCCTTCTCGAAATAGTTCCGGTATTCCTTGTAGGTCGTGGAGCCGATGCAGCGGATAGCGCCGCTGGCCAGTGCCGGCTTCAACAGGTTCGACGCATCCATCGCCCCGCCGCTGGTGGCGCCGGCGCCGATCACGGTGTGGATCTCGTCAATGAACAGCACCGCGCCCGGGTGGTTCTCCAACTCCTGCAGCACGGCCTTCAGCCGCTCCTCGAAATCGCCGCGATAGCGCGTGCCGGCGAGCAGCGAGCCCATGTCGAGCGAGAAGATCACCGCATTCAGCAGCACTTCCGGCACCTCGCCCTGGACGATGCGGCGCGCCAGCCCCTCGGCGATGGCGGTCTTGCCGACGCCGGGGTCGCCGACATAGAGCGGGTTGTTCTTCGAGCGCCGGCACAGGATCTGCACCGTGCGGTCGACCTCGGCCTCACGGCCGATCAGCGGGTCGATCTTGCCGGTGCGCGCCTTTTTATTGAGGTTGACGCAATAGGCCTCGAGCGCGTCGTTGCCGCGCTTGGCGTTCTTCTCGGCCGCCGGTTCCTCCTCCGCGCCCTGGACGCGGCGGGCCTCGGAGCGGCCAGGGGCCTTGGCGATGCCGTGGGAGATATAGTTGACCGCGTCGAAACGGGTCATCTCCTGCTCCTGCAGGAAATAGATCGCGTGGCTCTCGCGCTCGGCGAACATGGCGACGAGCACGTTGGCGCCCGTCACCTCCTCGCGCCCCGACGACTGGACATGGATGGCTGCGCGCTGCAGCACGCGCTGGAAGCTCGCGGTCGGCTTCGCATCCTCGACATGGTTCGAAACCAGGCCGGCGAGGTCGTTTTCGATGTAATGGGTCAGGTCACGCTTCAGCTTGTCGATATCGACCGTGCAGGCGCGCAGCACCGCCACCGCGTCCTGATCCTCCGCCAGCGCCAGCAGCAGATGTTCCAGCGTCGCGTATTCGTGATGGCGTTCATTGGCCAAAGCCAGGGCCCGATGCAGCGTCTTTTCCAGATTGCGGGACAGCATGGCGGGGCCTACTCCTTCTCCAGGGTACATTGCAGAGGGTGCTGGTGCTGGCGGGCGAAGTCCATGACCTGTGTCACTTTCGTCTCGGCGACCTCGTAGGTGAAGACACCACATATGCCGACGCCACGCCTGTGGACGTGCAGCATGATCTGCTCTGCTTCCTGACGATTCTTTCCGAAAAACCTCTCCAAGATATGAACAACGAACTCCATAGGCGTGTAGTCGTCGTTCAGCATCAGCACTTTGTAGAGCGATGGCTTGCGGGTCTTGGGCTTGGTCTTGATGACGATGCCAGTCGAATGGCCTTCGTCGCCGCGCTTTTCGATATCGCTCATGCGTGTCTCAGGTCAGAGGCTTTCTATTCGCGTTGGACATCTCGATGGGTACTGGACGGGAAGCCGGAGCCCCCCTGCCCAAGCCGGCACAGTAGCATAGGATTTGGCGCCGTCCACGCCCTAGCATAGCCGATGCCGGATGCGATGCGGAGAGGCGCCGAAGGTGCTTGCGACAAGTACTAGCGGGGCGATGCGCTCTGCCTCGCCATGAGGTTTAGATGGCGCTCTCCAGCCCATGAAAAAAGGGGCCGGTCCGCATGGCGGCCAGCCCCTTTCCATATCTTGAAATCCGGATGGCCCGGGCGGAAGACCCGCCCCGGCCCTGCCGGCGACCGGTTCGCTTTAGGCGACCGGCTTCAGGATCTTCTCGACCGCGACGTTGACGCGGGCGGTGACCGGCGCCAGCGCGTCGGTCGCGACCTTGACGCCCATCTCGCTCAGCTTGGTCGAATTGGCGACGAACTTGTCGAAGCTCGTCTTGGTGTAGTCGGTGTTGAGGTCGACGACGTCCTTGAAGGTCTTCGCGGTGAAGACGGCCTTGGCGGCGGCGGCGGCGCTCTCCATCGAAGCCTGGGTCAGGCTCATCACTTCCTTGGACATCTCCTCGATGCCCTTGGCGAAGACCTGGTTGGCCTGGATGAAAGCATCCATGTTGGCCTTGCTGAAAGCTGCGAAATCGTCATAGCCCTTGAACGGGGCGGTCGGCACGGCGGTCATAAGGTTTACCTTTGCGACGGGGGTTTTCACGGTTTTCTCGGAAGCGGCGGCGACCGGTGCGGCCGTGAGCGTCTCCGCGGCTTTCCTGGCTTCGGCCTCGACCACGGCGGCGGTCGTCTCAACCGTCTCCCTGGCTGTGTCGATAATCGTCCGCGTGGCCTTCTCGGTTTCGGCGGCGATGGTCTTCACGGGCTCGGGTTGCTCAACGACCGGCGGTACGCTGACGGCCGGCTTGGCTTCGACTGCGACGGGGGCCTTGGCCTTGGTGGCTGCGGGCTTCCGGACGGCAGGCTTTGGCGCGACTGGCTTCATGTCCTCTCCATGTCGTATTGTCGCAATGCGCCATGGCACCGAAAGCACCATATTGCATTGCAGCAACGATACTCCGTATTTAAGACCCCTAAATAGGAGAGTCAACCATTATTGTGCGGCGCACAAAAAATTCTGCGCCCGCGAGATCGCGCACGGATGGGCGACGGTCACCCTTCGTTAAGGCATCCGCGTCATGGTTAATCCGCCCATACCATAGCGATTGCCTGAAGATCGCGGCTTCGCAATGCTGGGCATGAGCCCCGACAGGCCGTAAGGTCGCCGGACGGGGCGCTAGGCATGATCGGCCTTCCTTCCAACAAGCGCTTGATAAGGCGACTCCGCCGGCTCAGGGGTGGCTTTGGATAAAGCCGAATTTCAAGGACGGCTGATAAAACTTTGATTCATTGGAAAATTCGTTTCGTTAATGTTATGGACAGATTGATGTTGTTTGCCTACCATGCCTCACGACGGGGCGAAGTGGAGCGGGATAGGAGGCAGGGGTGACAGGAAACGCCAATCCGGTGCGCCGTTTCGGCAAGGGGTGGGGCTGTGCGGTTGCAGGGTTTGCGATCGCCTTTGGACTTGCCTGGAGTGGCGCGGCTCATGCCGGTTACGCCTCCATGATCGTCGACGGTACGACCGGCGAAGTCCTGAACGAGGTCAATCCGGATGCGATCAACCATCCGGCATCGCTGACCAAGCTGATGACCATGTACATCGCCTTCAAGACCATGCAGGAAGGCCGGATGAACATGAACACGCAGCTTCATGTTTCGGCCTGGGCCGCCGGCAAATCGCCGACCAAGCTGAACCTGCGTGCCGGTACCACCGTCTCCATGCATGACTGCATCCTGGGCATGATCACCAAATCCGCCAATGACGCAGCGACGGTGGTGGCCGAGAATATCGGCGGCTCGGAAGCAGGCTTCGCCCAGATGATGAACGCCGAGGCCCGCCGCCTCGGCATGACCAACACCCATTACGACAATGCCTCGGGCCTGCCGGACCCCGGCCAGATCACGACCGCCCGCGACCTGGTCAAGCTGTCGATGGCAGTCTATCGCGACTTCCCGCAGTATTTCCCGCTCTTCGCCACCCGTGAATTCGTGTTCCAGGGGCATATGGTCCATGGCCATAACAACCTGATGTACCATTATCCGGGCATGGACGGGCTGAAGACGGGCTTCATCAATGCCTCGGGCTTCAATCTGGCCTCGACCGCGGTGCGCGGCGGCCATCGCCTGTTCGGCGTGGTCATGGGCAGCACCTCGGCCGGTATCCGCGATCGTCTGATGGCGACCCTGCTCGACAATGGCTTCGCGCACAAGCCGACCGACCCGATCCTGGTCGCCGAGGCCGGCGGCGTGCGCCCCGGTGCCGCCCGTCGCATGTTGGCCTCGCTGTCGCCGATCGGCTCCGCCGAGGCTGCGACGCCGGTGGCACCGCGAAAGGCCCGCATCGCCGCGG
>DATJJW010000263.1:0-6918 GCA_035491935.1 Allostellaceae bacterium
CGAAGCTTTCGAGGATCATTGCTGGAGGGACGTTATTCCGGCGGCCGACCTCAAGCTCTACCGCTCCTATGCACGCGAGACCTTCGTCGGCCCCGCGCCGGCCTTGCTGGCGATCGATCTCTACAACGCGGTCTATCGCGGCGGCCCGCTGCCACCGCTTGAGCTGGCCGAGCAATATCCCAATAGCTGCGGGCAATATGCCCATGCCGCGGTGACGCCGACCAAGCGGCTCTTCGCCGCCGCCCGTGGCGCCAGGCTGCCGATCTTCTATTGCACTCAGGACCAGCGGCCGAACAACCGGCCGCCCGGCGCCGTCTCGACCCATCGCAAGCTGCGGCAGGGCGACGACCAATATGAGATCCATCCGGCCTTCACACCACAGCCGCAGGATGTCGTGATCTACAAACAGCGCGCCAGCGTGTTCCAGGGCACGCCGCTATTGTCGCATCTGAACCTGCTCGGTATCCGCAGCCTGATCGTCTGCGGCGAAAGCACCTCGGGCTGTGTGCGGGCCAGCGTGGTCGATGCCTATTCCAACGGCTTCCATGTCAGCTTGGTCGAGGAATGCACCTTCGACCGGGTCGAGCTCAGCCACAAGGTCAACCTGTTCGACCTGCATCACAAATATGTCGATGTCATGCATATCGAGGAGGTGGTGAGGCATCTGGAAGGGCAGGCCGCGTCACGGCCTTGAGCGCGTCACCGGGCTGACCTGATCCGGCAGAGCCCGGCGCCGATGACGATCCGGTCGACCTCGCCCGTCTCAGCCGCGATCCCTTCATCCTGACGCCGCGCGTCATCGGCCCGACCATGTTCGATACGGTGGTCCAGGCCTGCCGGGCCGCCGGTTTCGAACCGTCTATCGACCGCTGGCCGGCCAGGCACCGGCGGCGCGGCTTGCTTTGGTGACGCGACGAGGCGATACCTCTCGTCTGGTGCGTAATTTCCTGGCCGAGGCACGGCACCGTGACGGACCGGAATCATCAAGGATGAGAGGATAGATGGCGCATCGGCACCGCCCGGAATTCCACATGACCGAACGGCTGGGTTGGCTGCGTGCCGCCGTCCTCGGCGCCAATGACGGCATACTCTCGACCGCCAGCCTACTGATCGGCGTGGCCTCGGCCAATGTCGGCCAGGGTGGCGTGCTGCTGGCGGGGCTGTCGGGCATGGTCGCGGGCGCCATGTCGATGGCGGCCGGCGAATATGTCTCGGTCAGCTCCCAGGCGGATTCCGAGCATGCCGACATCGCGCGGGAAAAGATGGAGCTGGAGCAGGATCGCGACAGCGAGTTGCGGGAGCTGGCCGGGATTTATATCCAGCGCGGCCTGTCCAAGCCCTTGGCGTTGGAGGTCGCCCAGCAATTGATGGAGCATGACGCGCTGGGCGCCCATGCCCGCGACGAACTGGGCATCTCGCCCGCCACATCTGCGCGGCCGGTGCAAGCGGCGCTGGCTTCGGCCGCATCCTTCGCCTCCGGCGCTGCCTTGCCCATGCTGGTGGCCTTCCTGACCCCGCGTGCCGCGCTCGGCTGGGCTGTCGGCCTAACATCGCTGATCTGCCTCGCCCTGCTGGGTTTCACCGGGGCCAAGGCGGGCGGGGCGCGGCCGATCAAGGCGGCTGTCCGCGTCGTCTTCTGGGGTGCCTTGGCCATGGCGGTGACGGCGGGGGTAGGGACGTTGTTCGGCACGTACCCCGGCTAGCATCCCCTCTCGTAAAATGGAAACGTCGATTTGGGAAACGCGATCTGGATAAAAATATTGAGAGAAACAGATTCCCTCTTGGTTGCCGTCGGCCCCAGGCCGGCGGGCTGCCAGATAGAAGGAATCCAAATCGATGAGACGTTTATTTCTGACGGCTCTTGCCGTCCTGCCGCTTGCCGCGGCCCTACCAATCGCCGCTCAGGCCAAGCCTGAGGCCGCCGCCAGGGTGACGCCGCAGAGCTTCGCCGCCGATCTCGTCCAGCACCGCATGATGGAGAAGGCCATGGCCAATCTCGCCGTCACGCGCAGCGCCACGCCCGAGGTGCGCGACTTTGCCCGGACGATCCTGACCGCAGCCAAGGCCGATGACGCCGAACTCCAGGCCTTCGCCAAGGCCGAGGGCGTTGCCTTCCAGGCGCCGCTTTCGGCGCAGAACGAGGCCGAGCTGACCGATCTCCAGGGGCTGGCGACGGGGCCCTTCGATAAATACTACGCCGACTATGCGGCGCGCCTCGACCAGGACACGCTGCTGACCGACTCTCTCGCGACATACTCCGACACGCCCGCCGTCGCCGCCTATGCGCGGGGGCATGAGCCGATGCTCGAGGACCAGCGTGTCCAGGCGATCCAGCTCTACTACGACGTCGGTGGCGCCCGCGGCATGTCCTTCGGCTGAACCACATCAGGGACCTTGCGGAGCGTTTCGACGCTCCCCTCCCTTGATTGCCGGGTGAGGCTATTCGCGTTTTGCGCGAGTTATTTCGGTAAACTGTTGACGATTTTCAATATGGCGACTACCGTCCCAGACCAAGCAAGAAGGGCGGGCGGTGCCATGTCTCTCAGTGACAGGAGCCGTCAATCCCGCCCGACATCGCGGGAGGTGGCATGTCGTTCCTCGAATTGGACGGCCTGACGAAGCACTACGGCTCTTTCAGCGCCGTCAAGGGCGTCGATCTGTCGGTCGACAAGGGCAAGCTTGTTTGTCTGCTGGGCCCCTCGGGCTGCGGCAAGACCACGACTCTGCGGCTGATCGCGGGCTTCGTGCCGGCCTCCGGCGGCGAGATCCGGGTCGGTGGCAAGGTGATCTCTTCCGCGTCTTCGACCGTGCCGCCCGAAGAACGCAATATGTCGATGATTTTCCAGAGCTATGCGCTCTGGCCGCACATGACCGTGTTCCAGAACGTGGCCTATGGCCTGAAGCTGCGCCAAATGTCGAAGGCGGACGTCGCCGCCGCGGTCAAGGGCATCCTGGACGCGACGAAGCTCTCCCAACTGGCCGAGCGTTATCCGGGCGAGCTGTCCGGCGGCCAGCAGCAACGCGTGTCGCTGGCCCGCGCCCTGGTCATCCAGCCGCAGACCCTGCTGCTCGACGAGCCGCTCTCCAATCTCGACGCCAATTTGCGCGAGGAGATGCGCTTCGAGATCCGCCGCCTGCATGACGAATTCCATTACACCACGGTCTACGTCACCCACGACCAGGCAGAGGCGATGACCACCGCCGATGTCATCGTCGTCATGAATGGCGGCCAGATCGAACAGGCGGCCTCGCCGATGGACATCTATGAGCGGCCGGCGACGGAGTTCGTCGCACGCTTCATCGGTGGCACCAACATCCTGTCGGGTACCAGGGCCGGGGAGGACGCGGTCGCCTGTGACGGCGGGTTCACGTTGCGCTGCGGCGGCGGCCAGGTCGCGCGCGAAGGGCAGACATCGGTCTCGATCCGCCATCACGACATCAGGCTGTCGGCCCAGGCGCCGGCCGGCAACGGTACCAACATCGTCGCCGGCACGGTGGCGCGGCAGATCTATCTCGGTTCCCATCGCGATTATCTCGTCGCGATCCCGGGTGGCGAGACGCTGCGCGCGCTCGCCCCCGTCAATTTCGAAATCCCGGCCGGCCAGCAGGTCTGGCTGCATCTGCCCGAGGAGCGGTGCCGGGCGCTTGGCTAACCAGGGGCCTGGTTAGGTGCATCTCCAACCAAGAAGAAGAGGGAGGTAACAAGAATGCTGCCCAAGAAATTTTCCGTCGCTCTCCTGGCATTGGGGGGCATGCTGACATCGGCGGCGGCCATGGCCGCGCTGCCGAAGCCCTATGACATCACGCCGGATCTGGTGGCGGCGGCCAAGAAGGAAGGCAAGGTCGTCTTCTACACCTCGACCGACCTCGCCGTTTCCGAGAAGGTCGCAGCCGAGTTCCAGAAGGAATATCCCGGCATCAGCGTGCAGGTCGAACGCTCGGGCGCCGAGCGCGTGTTCCAGCGCATCGGCCAGGAGTATTCGGCCGGCATCCATAACGTCGATGTCGTCGATTCCTCGGACGCGGTCAACTTCGTCTATTTCAAGCAGCATGGCTGGCTGGCGCAGGCGCTGCCCAAGGTCGTCGCCGACAAATGGCCGAAGGCGGAGATCGATCCGGACGGCGATTTCGCGGCCTACCGCGCGACGCTGTGCGTCGTCGCCTACCGCACCGACAAGATGGATGCCAAGGACCTGCCCAAGACCTGGGAAGACATGCTCGACCCGCGCTTCAAGGGCAAGATGGTCAAGGCGCATCCGGGCTATAGCGGCACGATCATGACCGCGACATTCGTACTCAGCCACAAACTCGGCTGGGATTACTTCAAGAAGCTCGGCCAGCAGCAGGTCATGCAGGTGCAGTCCTCGACCGAGCCGCCAAAGATCCTGGCCCAGGGCGAGCGCCCGATGGAGTTCGATGGCAACGAGTACAACGTGTTCCAGCTCCAGGAGAAGGGCACGCCGATCAAGATCATCTATTTCAACGAGGGTACGCCGATCGTGGTCGGTAATGCCGGCTTGATGAAGGATGCGCCGCATCCGAATGCGGGCAAGCTGTTCTACGCTTATCTGTTCTCGACCAAGGCACAGCAGCTGGGCTCCGATTTCGGCGGGCTGCGCTCCTTCAACCCGGATGTGAAGGAGAAGTCGACGCGGACGCCCTTGTCGAAGATCAAGGTCCTGACCTCCGATCCGGCCAAGCTCGAGAAGGAGATCACCAAGATCAAGTCCAACTACGAAAAGTATTTCGGGACCTAAACCATGGCGGTCACCAGTCACGCTCAGGGCAGTTCCATGGCCAGGCGCAAGCGCCTCGATCTGTCTTGGCCGATTTTCGGCCTGCTGGCCCTGCTTCTGAGCGTGCTGGTGATCCTGCCGCTGTTCTGGCTGCTGCATGACAGCTTCGTCGACGACGACGGCAGTTTCACCCTCGACAATTTCCAGACGCTGATCGACGACGTCACCTTCCTGCGCGCCTATGGCGTCGCGGTGGCGATGGCCATCGGCGTCGGCATCTCGACCTGCGTGGTGGCGACGCCGCTCGCCTGGCTGGTCGCGCGCACCGACCTGCCCGGGCGCCGCATCATCCGCATGATGGTGACGGCATCCTTCGTCACCCCGCCCTTCCTGGGCGCCATCGCCTACGAGATCCTGGCGGCCCCCAATAGCGGTCTGATCAACGAGATATGGCGGGCGATCTTCGGCCTCGACCAGTCGGAGCATCTGGTCAACATCTACACCTTCTGGGGCCTGATCTTCGCCATAACCTGCTTCACCCTGCCCTATATTTTCACCCTGGTGGCAAATGCGCTGGACAAGGTGCCATCCGATCTCGAGGACGCCTCGGCGATCCTGGGCGGCAAGGGCATGACCACCTTGCGCAAGGTCACCATCCCCATGGTGCTGCCGGCGATGCTGGCCGGCACGCTCATCGCTGTGGTGCAGGCGCTGACCATGTTCGGCTCGCCGGCGATATTGGCGCTGCCGGCGGGCTTCCATGTCATCACGACGAAGATCTGGAGCCTGTTCCAATTCCCGCCGCAACTGGGCGTGGCCGCGGCCGCCTCGATCCCGCTGCTGCTGCTGACGATCGTGCTGCTCTGGGGCCAGAAGAAGATCCTCGGCCGGCGCGGCTATACGGTGCTGGGCGGCAAGAGCGGCACGCCGCGTGTCATCAGGCTCGGCCCCTGGACCTGGCCGGCGCTGGCCTTCGTCTATGGTTTGCTCTGTCTTACCGTCTTCATGCCCTACGTGGCACTGATCAAGGTCGCCTTCACCGACAAGCTGGGCGATCCGCTCAACTGGCACACCTTCACCTTTGCCCATTGGCATTTCGTGCTGTTCGATTTCTCGGCATCGCGGCTGGCGCTCTACAACACCTTCGTCCTGGGCGTGATGAGTGCCACGGCTGTCACGGTGATCGCGGTCATCGTCTCCTATCTGGTGGCGCGCCGGTCGATCCCGGGCGTACGCATCCTGGGCGTGCTGGCGACGGCGCCCGTCGCCATCCCTGGCGTCGTGCTGGGCGTCGGGCTGTTCCTCAGCTACGCCAACCCGACCTTCCGGCTCTATGGCACCATCTGGATCCTACTCATCGCCTTCATGACCATCGAGCTGCCCTCCGGATACCAGCAGATGTCCTCGGCCTTCACGGCAGTGCATCCGGAGCTGGAAGAGGCCGGCCGCATCATGGGCGCCTCGCGGCTGAGAATATTGTGGGACATCACCGCGCCGCTTCTGCGCACCAACATCGTCGCCGCCTGGTGCTTCGTCTTCATCGGCACGATCCGCGAGCTGTCGGCGACGATCCTGCTGACGACTGCCAATACCAAGCTGGTCTCGGTCACGATCTATGATCTCAACGAAAGCGGCGATCTCGGCGCGATCTGCGTGCTGGGCCTGATCCTGCTGATGGCGTCCTTTGCCGTGGTGTTCGTGGCGAACCGAGTGGGTGGCGCGGGCACCGATCGGATGAGCAGCCGTGGCTGAACGCCTCCAGCATCAGAACATCCAGGCGATCAATTTCCTGCGTACGCGCTCGCTCGCGACCGTCGTGCAGGCGGAGATCGAGCGGCGGATCATCGATGGCGAGCTCAAGCCCAATGAGCGGCTGAATGAGAACAGCCTGTCGCAGCAGCTGGGCGTCAGCCGCGGGCCGATCCGCGAGGCCTGCAGCGCGCTCGCCGCCATGGGGCTGATCGAGATCATCCCCAATCGCGGTTTTTTCATCCGCGCGCTCTCCAATGACGAGGCGCAGGATCTGTCCGAGGCACGTGCCAGCGTGTTCGGCTGCATGGCGATGATACTGGCCGAACGGGTGACCACGGCGCAGCTCGCCATCCTCGACGGGCTGGTCCAGCGCATGGAAGAGATCGTCGCCCTGGGTGACGTCCATGTCTATTACCCGGTCAATCTGGAA
>DATJJW010000264.1:0-20774 GCA_035491935.1 Allostellaceae bacterium
GCCGATCCATGGCCGGATCCAAACCGTGCTGCATCTCGCCGGCCTAATGGAATCGCCCGAGGTCACGGCGGATATTGCCGGCTGGGGGCTGGGTGCGGAAGGCTATGGCCTCGACCATACGGCGCTGCACCTGACCGCCGCGCGCCAGATCAAGGACGGGCGCATCCATCTGACGCTCGGCGGCGGCGCGCAAGGTGTCATGCAGAACGGCGTGGCCCTGCCGGCCAAGCTGGGCGGCAATATCAGCATCGCCGTCGATGCCGTCACGGATCCGGGGCTCACGCGCCTTACCCTCAACACCGCCAATGTCGCGAGCGATGGGCTGGCGATCGATGCCAAGGGCGGCATGGCGCGCGAACCCGGCATGTCGCCGGCATTCCAGGGCCATGCGACGGTCTCCGTCGCCGATCTCTCGCTATTCCGCGATATTGCCGGCATGCCGCTCGGCGGCAAGGCCGATCTGGTGCTCGATGCCAACGCAGCCAAGGGTACGGGCGGCACGGACCTGACCGTTTCCGGCACGGTCAGCGACCCGAAATCCGGCGTGGCGGCACTCGATGCGCTGTCCGGCAAGACGCTGCATATCGATGCCAAGGCATCCCAAGGTGCCGATGGCCTGCTGGCCTTGTCACAGGCGACGCTGAAGGGCAACGCTTTCGATCTCACGGCCAGCGGAACGCTGGATGCCGCCAAGCGTCTTGCCGCCAAGGCGAAACTCAACCTGCCCAATCTGGCGCCGCTCGGTCGTGCTCTCGGCAATCCCATGGGTGGCAGCGCCACCCTCGACCTGACCGCATCGGGAACCGCCACCGACCCCGCCATCAAAGCCGATTTCGCCACCAAGGCGTTGCGCAGCGGCACGATGCGTTTCACCCAGGCCAAGGCAACCGCCAATGTGCCGCGGCTGGGTGCCGGGCGCGGCAGCATCGTGCTGACCGTCGCCTCGCGCAAGGTCAATGGCCGGCTGACCGCCGACATCGCGCGTGAGCGCGCCAACCGCATCACCATCGGCAATATCGCTCTGGTCGGCACCGGCAGCCGAGCCAATGGCACGCTTACCATCGATCTCACCCGGAAGTTGGCCACCGGCAGCCTGCATGGCGATATCCAGGATATCGGCCCGTGGGCGGGCCTTGCCGGCATCGGGGCGACTGGCCGGGCCTTTGCCGATCTGACCCTGGTCGAACGTCATGGCCAGGGCATCGACCTCAACGCCGGGCTCACCAGCCTGGCGCTCGCCGGCGCTGCGCGCACCACCTTGGACCGGCTCAGCCTGCATGCGCATCTGGGTAATCTGCTGGCAGTCCCGGAAGGCAATGCCGAGCTCGACCTCACCAATCTCCATAGCGGGGAAGCCACCATTGCCCAGGCCAATTTCCGGGCTCAGTCGGGCGCCAAGGGTAGCTTCGACTTCAATGCCGGGGCCACCGGCCGTTGGCACAACCCGCTGAATTTGAGCCTTGCCGGCACGACGATGCAGCAGAAGGGCGGCGTCACGGTGCGCGTCAGCCGCTTCCAGGCGGCGTTAGGCCAAGTGCCGTTCCGCTTGCAGCAGACGCTGGTGCTGAGTTTCGGCGGCGGCGCCACCAAGCTCCAGGATCTGAACCTCGCCCTCGGCCGCGGCAGCCTCACGGGCTCCTTTGCGCGGACGGCGCGGACGCTGAACGTCGACCTCACCGGGCGGGACATTCCGATCGGCGGGATCGCCACCCAGGCGGGGCAGCCGGGCATCGGCGGTACGCTGAAGCTCGACCTGCATGTCGCGGGGCCTTACCAGGGCCTGGCCGGCCAGTTCTCGGTCGCCGTGCCCGACCTGCGTCTCGCCGCCGCCGATCATCCGGAGCTGCCGCCGCTCAACCTCACCGCCAACGCCAATCTCAGTGGCGGCATGGTGACGCTGCAGGGCCAGGTAACGACCCTGAAGCAGGAGACGGTGCGCTTCCATAGCAGCCTGCCGGTTGTCATTGCCAAGGACGGCAGCGACGTCCGCATCGCGCGCGGCACGACACTGAACGGCGCCATTAACGGCTCGGGCGAGCTGGCCGACATGGCGTCGATCCTGCCGCTGGGCGAGGACCGCCTGTCCGGCAAGTTCCTGATCGACCTCAACATCGCCGGCACCTTCGAGCAGCCGCAGGCGAGCTGTTCGGTCAAGATCAATGGCGGCAGCTATGACAGCATGGCGAGCGGCATGACCCTGCGGCATCTGGTGCTCGACCTCGAAGGCAATCAGACCGCGTTGGAGATCCACCAGCTGACCGCCGATGACGGCGGCAGCGGCAAGCTGACCGGCAGCGGGCGGATCCGGCTGGACACCCAGGGGCCGCCGGCCATGGATCTGGCCGTGAACATGGATCATTTCACCGCGACGCGGCTGGACGAGGCGACCATCGTCACCAGCGGCAAGACGACGGTGAGCGGCACCACGCTGGCGCCCAAGATCGCCGGCGCCATCACCATCAACAAGGCCGACATCAACATCCCCGACAAGCTGCCGCCCAATGTCCCGACGCTGCAGGTGATCCGGATCAATTCCAAGCTGCCGCGCACCAGGCCGCCGCCGCCGCCCTTAGTGCCGCCGGTGGTGATGACCTTTGCCGAGACGCTGACATCGACCGGCCAGGTCTTCGTGCGCGGCCGCGGCCTCAACAGCGAATGGCGCAGCGACATACGCGTTTCGGGCACCAGCGTCGCACCGGTCGTCGAGGGCACGATCACCGCGGTGCATGGCAGTTTCTCGGTGTTGGGTAAGGATTTCAACGTGCAGAGCGGCACGGTTCGTTTCACCGGCAGTGCCACCGACCCGTCGCTGGACCTGACCGCCCAGCGCGTCGCCAGCGATACCACGGTGACGGTCAACGTCACCGGCACGGTCAACAAGCCGAAGCTGACCATGACCTCGTCGCCGCCATTGCCGCAGGACGAGATTCTGGCACGGGTGCTGTTCGGCGAGGGCGTATCGCAGATGAGCCCGGTGCAGGCGCTGCAGCTGGCCCAGGCCGTGGCCTCGTTGAGCGGGCAGGGGCCGGATGTCCTGGGTTCCCTGCGCAACGCCACCGGCCTCGATCAGCTGGGCGTGACCAGCGGCAATCCCGGCAGTTCATCATCCGGCTCGATGACCGGGACGGCGGTGACGGGCGGCAAATACATAGCGCCGGGCGTGTTCCTGGGCGCCGACAAGGGCATCGGGCCGGGCACGACGCGCGGGCGGCTCGAGATCGAGGTCACGCCGCATGTCACGCTGAACGCGGCGGTGGGCGCGGCCTCGACCTCAAGCAACCTCGGTGTCGAATACCACCTTGACTACTAGCTGGTCCGTCGGCGGAACAATGCGTGGTAGATCACCAGCACGATGATCGCGCCGATGATGGCGACGAACATGCTGTAGAGATTGAAGCCGGTGATACCCGTGCCGCCGAGATGCGTGAACAGGAAGCCACCGACCAGCGCGCCGACGATGCCCAGCACGATATCGCCGATGAAGCCTTCGCCCTCGCGGTTGACGATCTTGCTGCCGATGAAGCCGGCAATCAGGCCCAAGATGATCCATCCCAGAATGGACATGTGCCGATCCTCCAGAAGAAGGCAGGCGGGCCACCGCTAAGGATGGCTCGCCCGGCGCATTCTTTGGTTTCGTTCGGCTTCCGGAACCCGATCCATCCGAACGGATCGAACTCCGAGCCTGTGAACTAGATCAAGATCCAGACTTCCGGCCGGGTCGACCCGAAGTCATCTTGGTCTAGTGTTTCACCTTGTCCCGGATGGAATCCTTGGCGCCGCCGACGGCGTTTTGGATCTTGCCGCCGGCCTTCTCGGCCTTGCCTTCGGCCTGCATCTTCTTGTCGCCGGTGATCTTGCCGGCGGCATCCTTGATCGAGCCCTTCATCTGCTTGGCCGAACCTTGGATCCGATCCTTGTCCATGATGTCCTCCTGCGTTGCATTCCCACCGGCTGACTGCCGGCATACTGGAATCCAACAGTCCCCAAACGGGAAGGGTTGCATCACCGGCCCCGCGTAGCAAATAACCGGCGATGCGGCATCGCCGGTTATTTGCAATTGCCGTCGACGACATATTTCGCAAAGCGCGGATCGATATAGGCGGCGATCGTCTTCAAATCCGGGGGATTGGCAATCGTGCCCTGCGTCTTCATCCACTGCCCGGTCTGGTACAGCACCTTGGCGACGATGCCGCTCGACGGGTCGGCGACGGTGCCCATGCCGTTCGGCCCCATCTGGTCGGCGATCGGCCAATACGGCCACTCCTTGCCCAGCTTCACGACATCATCGGAGTCTGGCTTGCCGCCGCTATAGGCACCCGCCTTGTTCAGGATGGCGACGGCATCCTTGCCCTTGGTCATCTCCCCGGCCGTGTACATGGCGCAGACATAGGCCTGCACGATTTTCGGGTACTTCTTCACGATATCGGCATTGGCGGCGATGACGTTGACGCCCGGATAGTTCTCCTTGGCCATGCCGGCGCTGGTCGCGACGACCTGGCCGCCGGACGCGGCCATCTGATGCGGCCAGGGCTCGCTGACCCAGCCGCCGGATATGGCATTGCTCTTATAGGCCGCCAGCATCGCCGCCGGCGTCATGTTCACCAGCTTGACCTTGCCGTCCAGGTTGCGGTTCTTGAGCCAACCATAGAAGGAGAAGGCCTCGGACGAGCCTATCTGCTCGGCCAGCGTCTTGCCGGCGAGGCCGTCCGGAATCTTTATGCCGTCCTTCACCGCCAGGCCGGCGAAGTCGTAATACTGCGCCCAGATGATCTTCATGTTGATCTTCTTGGCGATCGCCGTCAGCACCGGCGGGTTGCCGACGCCGCCGACGAAATCGTAGGAGCCGCCCTTCATCGCCGCCAGCGCTGCCGGCCCGCTCTCGATGGCCGAGAAGCTGAGCTGGGCCGGGATCTTCCTTTGCAGATCCGGCTGCGTCGCCAGGATGGTTTCGGGCGAGGGGGTCACCTGCTGCCAATACGTGACCACCAGCTTGGGCTGGTCGGCGGCCTGTGCCGTCTGGGCGCCTACCAGCGCGAAGATCGAAGCCGCACCAACCCGGCCGGCGAGGCGGAGGGCGGTGAACCGTTGCGCAAAAGCATATCCAGTCTTCATCACATCACCTCGTGTCAGGGGTTGGAACAACTGAGCCGGTTGCAGCGGGTGTCAGAACGTCATGCCGTGGGGTCCAAACGGTGGAGGATCAAGCGGAGCGCGCGGTCCATGAGCAGACCGATCAGCCCGATGAGGATGATCGCGGCGAAGACCAGCGAGGTATCGAGATAATTGCCGGCCTGCAGGATCACGTAGCCGATGCCATGGGTCGCCGCGATCATTTCGGCGGCGACGATGCTGGTCCAGGAGACGCCGACGGCGACCCGCATGCCGGTGACGATCGGGATGAGGGCGGCCCGGATGCGGACGTGGATCATCGCATAACGCTTGGAGGCACCGAGCGACGCAGCCGCATCCATCAATTGTTTCGGCACGCCGTCGAGGCCGGCCAATGTCGCGATGATCATGATCGGCACGACGCCGATGAAGATCAGCAGCACCTTGGGTACCTCGCCGATGCCGAACCACACGACCAGCAGCGGGATGAAGGCCAGCGGCGGCAGGGGCCGCATCAGCTCGATGATCGGATCGATGGCGTAGCGCAGCCAGCGTATCGCCGACATGGCCGCCCCCAGCGCGATGCCGACGATGCTGCCGGCGATGAAGCCGATGGTGATGCGCACCAGGCTGTAGACCGTGTGGCCGATCAACGTCGAGCTTTGCGCGGGGTAGGGGATGGTGAAATGCTGCCAGCAATCGGTGACGACTTCGCTGGGCGGCGGCAGGATCGTATCATCGTCGACGATGAACCGGGCCGCCAGTTCCCACAGGATCAGAAGCAGGATCATCGCGGCAAGGCCGATGACGGCTTTCTGCCGGCGGACCCAGAAGCTCTCGCGGGCGGCGACGTCCTGCCAATCGGCTTGGGCGAGCGTGGTGGGAGGCATCTCAGGCATGATCGAGCACCTGTGCCAGATGCCCCCGGACCTGGCGCCGGATCGCCACCTGTTCCGGCTCGTCGACCGAACTGGTGGAACGCGGCTGCGGCAGGTCGATATCGATCGAGGCCGCGATGCGCCCCGGACGCGGCGACATCACCACCACCTTATCGGCCAGCAACACAGCCTCCTCGACGTCATGGGTGACGAAGACGATGGTCGTGCGATGCGTCGTCCACAAATCGAGCAGGAAACGCTGCATGGTCCCCCGCGTGATGGCGTCGAGCGCGCCGAAGGGCTCGTCCATCAGCAGCACGCCCGGCCGGTTGATGAGGGCACGGGCAATGGCCAGGCGCTGCTTCATGCCGCCGGACAATTGGTGGGGATAGTGGTCGCGGAACTGTGCCAGCCCGACGATATCCAGCAATTCGGTACTGGACGCCTCGATGTCGGGCGACAGCTTGCCTTGGGCCCGGGGGCCGAACAGCACATTGTCGTGGACCGTGAGCCAGGAGAACAAGGTCGGTTCCTGGAAGATCATGCCGCGATCGGCACCGGGCTCGCTGACCGGGGTGCCGTTGACCTCGACCCGGCCCTGATCGGGGCGGGCGAAGCCGCCGATCAGGCTGAGCAGGGTCGACTTGCCGCAGCCCGACGGCCCGACCAGACAGGTGAAGCTGCCGGGCTCGATGTCGAGCGAGACGTCCAGCAGCGCCGCCAAGGGCTCGGCGCCCTTGGCTCGCCGGAAATATTTGCTGACGCCCGCGATGCGGATCGCCGATGCGGCTTGCGGCTCCGTCATCTGGGCGGCCTAGCTGGCGTAGCCCGGCAGACCGAAATCGTCGGGATAGCCGAACAACCCGGCCGAGCCGCCCGTATGCAGGAAGACGACGTCGCTATCGGACTTGAAGAAGCCCTTGCGGATGAGGTCGACCAGCCCGGACATCGCCTTGCCGGAATAGACCGGGTCGAGCAGCACGCCTTCGGTTTCCGCGACCAGGCGCAGCGCCTCGACCATGCCGGGGGTCGGCAGGCCGTAGCCGTCGCCGACATAGTCGCAATTCGCGACGACGTCGCTGTCCTTGATGATGTCGCCGAGATCCATGAATTCCGCGGTGCGCCGGGCGAGGTCGAGGACGAAGCCCTCCTGCTTGGCCTTCGGTACGCGCACGCCGATGCCCAGTATCGGAATGCCGGAGCGGGACGCGACCAGCCCGGTGACCAGGCCGGCCTGGGTCCCGGCGCTGCCGGTGCCGTGCACGACATGGGATGGCGCGATGCCCTGCTCGTTCAACTGGCCCAGCAGTTCGAGCGCGCAATTGACATAGCCCAGCGCTCCTACCGGATTCGAGCCGCCGCCCGGGATGACATAGGGCTTGAGCCCCTTGGCGCGCAGGCTCCCGGCCAGCGACTCCATCTCGGCATTCATGTCGGCGCCGCCCGGCCGCTTGGCGATGACCGCGCCATGCAGCCGGTCGAGGAGGACATTGCCGTTCAGCGTGTAGTCCTTGTCGGCGCGGCCGGTGCGGTCTTCGAGCAGCAGATAGCACTTCATGCCGAATTTGCATGCCGCCGCCGCCGTCTGACGTGCGTGGTTCGATTGGGTGGCGCCTTGGGTGATCAGCGTGTCCGCGCCCTTGGCCAGTGCGTCGGCGACCAGGAATTCGAGCTTGCGCGTCTTGTTGCCGCCGGTCGACAGCCCCGTGCAATCATCACGCTTGATCCACAACCGAGGCCCGCCCAAGCGCTTGCTGAGGTTGGGCATGGGTTCGAGCGGTGTCGGGAAATGACCGAGGCGGACGCGCGGATAGCGGGCGAGATTCATCATAGGCCGATTCCTCTCCAGGACGGTGAGCAGAGGGATGTGCTTGAGGGCCGATGCTATGCTGGTGTTATAGTGGAGATGATAATGCTATATCGCCAAAGAATGCAAGTTTTGCATATTGTCTGAGCAATGGCAATTCTGCATATTTGTTGGGCGGGAGGTCGCCGATGGATTTAGGCTGGCTTGAGGATTATCTGGCGCTGCGCGAGCTCGGCAGCTTCACGGCCGCGGCCGAGCGGCGCAATCTCAGCCAGCCGGCCTTTTCGCGACGGATCCAGGCGCTGGAGGCGTGGCTGGGTGTGACCTTGGTCGATCGCAGCGTCCGGCCGCACCGCTTTACCTCGGTGGCATTGGAGAATGACGGCGATCTGCACGATTTCCTCAACCGCCTCTACGATCTGCGCAGCCGGTTGCGCGGCGAGCAGACACGCGCCTGCAGGCTGTCGGTCGCAGTCCAGCACGCTTTGGCGATCTCGCTGTTCCCGCGACTGGTCGAGGCGTTACGCGGCAAGGGTTTCCAGCCGGCCTATCACCTTCATTGCGCCGACCGGCAGGAATGCATCGACATGATGCTGCGCCGTGAGGTCGATCTGCTCATCTGTCACGAGGTCGGCCGCCATTCCGCGATGGTCCCCACGGATATCGCGGCGCGACTGGTCGTTGGGCGCGATGCCATGCTGCTGGTCGGGCCGCCTTCCATCACGCCCGAGGATGGCGGCCGGCTGCCATTGCTGACCTATCCGCAGGCGGGTTTCTTCGGCCAGGTGGTCTGGGAGCAGGGCATGCCGCAGCTGACCCGGCGTTTCGAGGTCGAGACCGTCTGCATCAGCGCCTTTTCCGGCGCGCTGTGCCAGATGGTGCTCGCAGGTTTGGGCTTCGCCTGGCTACCTAGAAGCCTGGTCGGCGAAGATCTGCGCAATGGCCGGCTGGCCGCTCTCGATCCCGACGGGCTCAACCGGCCGCTGGAGGTCGTGGCCTACCTGCATCACCAATCGGAAGCGGCAAGCGAGGCGGCGCTGTCCCGCCATATGGCGCGCATCGATTTCGCGCGCCTGATGGAGTAAGGCCCATGCTCGACGAAAAGCCATCCATCCTGATCGGCGTGCTGGGCGGCATGGGGCCGGCGGCGACCGTCGATTTCGTCGCGAAGCTGATTGCGGCGACGCATGCTGCCCGCGACCAGGACCATATCCCGCTGACCATCTGGTCCAATCCGCGCATTCCGAACCGCAACGAGGCGCTTCAGGTGCCGGGCGCGCCGTCGCCCCTGCCGCATCTGATCTATGGCGTACGTCAATTGGAGGCGCAGGGTGCCAGCTTCATCGCCATCGCCTGCAACACCGCGCATCATTGGCATGGCGAGATGCAGGCAGCCGTCTCCATCCCCATCCTGCACATCGCCGACGTCGCCATTGCGGCGATGAGGGCGGCGGGGCTGAAGGCTGGCGATGCCATCGGCCTCATGTGCAGCGACGGTACCTTGGCTTCGGGCTATTACGACGCGCGGCTTGACGCTGCGGGATTCAAGACGCTCAGGCCGACGGCGGCCATGCAGCAGCGCATGATGGGCTGCATCTATGCCGTCAAGGAAGGGAAGCTCGACCTGGCCAAGGATCTGGCATTGGAGGTTGCCGGCGACTTCCTGGCCATGGGCGCCAGGAACCTGCTGCTGGCCTGTACGGAGTTGCCGATAGCGCTGGGCGAGGCGGAGATGGCCCGGCTACCCTGCCTGGACGTCACCAGCGCCTTCGCCGACGCTTGCGTCCGCCACGCCCTGGCACTGGAGCGGCAGAACCAAGGAGTGGCTTGAGAAGCCGCTCCGGCTCTCCTAGTTCTCGTTCTCGTCGAAGAGCTGCGCCAGTTGGTTCATCACCGTGCCGCCGAGCTGCTCGGCATCGACGATGGTGATGGCACGCCTGTAATAGCGGGTCACGTCGTGGCCGATGCCGATGGCGACCAGCTCGACCGGCGATGTCCGCTCGATCATGTTGATGACCTGGCGCAGATGCGCTTCCAGGTAATTGCCCGAATTGACCGAGAGCGTCGAATCGTCGACCGGCGCGCCATCGGAGATCACCATCAGGATGCGCCGCTGCTCGGGCCGCGCCAGCAGGCGGTTATGCGCCCAGAGCAGTGCCTCGCCGTCGATGTTCTCCTTGAGGATGCCCTCGCGCAGCATCAGGCCCAGCGAGCGGCGTGCCCGGCGCCAGGGGGCGTCGGCCGGCTTGTAGATGATGTGGCGCAGATCGTTGAGGCGGCCGGGGAAGGTCGGCTTGCCGGCGTTGAGCCAGGCTTCGCGCGACTGGCCGCCCTTCCAGGCGCGCGTGGTGAAACCCAGGATCTCGACCTTGACGTTGCAGCGCTCCAGTGTGCGCGCCAGGATGTCGGCGCTCATGGCGGCGACCGCGATCGGCCGGCCGCGCATCGAACCGGAATTGTCGATCAGGAGCGAGACCACCGTGTCGCGGAAATTCGTCTCCTTCTCCTTCTTGTAGCTCAAGGGGAGAAGCGGATTGACGACGATGCGCGACAGGCGCGCGGCATCCAGGATGCCTTCCTCCAGATCGAATTCCCAGGAACGCTGCTGCTTGGCGAGCAGGCGGCGTTGTAGACGGTTCGCCAGCTTGGCGATGACGCTCTGGACATGGACGAGCTGCTGGTCGAGCGAGGCGCGCAGCCGTGTCAGCTCCTCCGCGTCGCACAGCGTCTCGGCATCGACGGTTTCGTCGTAGGCGGTAGTGAAGGCGCGATAGGTCTGGGTGATGCCGGCGGTATTCTGGCGCTGGGAGGCACCGGGTGCGCCCGGCTCCTCCGCCTCGTACTCGTCGGACGAACCCGGCATCATCTCGCCGTCATCGTCCTCGCCCTGGCCTTCTTCGGTCGGATCGTCGGTGGAATCGGACAGGCCGGTTTCCGCCTCGCCGCGCTGACCTTCGCCGGTCTTCTGGTCCTGTTCGCTGTCGGATTCCGAGGTCTCGCCTTCGGAATCGCCCTCGGCGCCATCACTCTCCTCGTTGTCGTCGTCCTGCTCGATGTCGCCCAGATCGAGTTCGAGGTCCTGCAGCAGGCGGCGCGCGGCGCGCGCATAGGCTTCCTGATTCTCGATATTGTCGACCAGGGCGCGCAGGTCGTCGCCCCATTTGCTTTCGAGCAGCGTGCGCCAATTGGCGACGAAGGGTTCGGCGATCGGCGGCGGCGCCGTGCCGGTCATCGCTTCGCGCGCCAAAAGACGGATCGATTCCAGGAATGTCGCGTCGCTGCGATCCTGGGCCAGTGGCCGATCCATCCCCATGCGCTTGTAGCGATCGACGAGATGGGCCGTCAGATTGTCCTGGACGCCGGCCATATGGCGTGAGCCCAGCGCCTCGACCCGCGCCTGCTCGATTGCGTCGAATACCGCGCGCGCCTGTTCGGACGGTGGTGCGCGCCGGGCATGCAGCGCCGGATCGTGATGCTTCAGGCGCAACGCAATGGCGTCGGCAGCCCCTCGGATCTGCGCCGTGATATCGGGCGGCAGGTCGCGCGGCGGCACGGGCAGACGGGCATTCGTGCCGTTGATGCCCGGTACCTCCTGGGAATAGGAGACGGTCACGTCCTCGCGTTCGGCCAGCGCACGCAAGGTCGAAGTCGTCGCCCGTTTGAAGGCCTCGATATCCGAATCGTCAACAGCCATGGCGTACCCGGCGCGTCAGGCCATGCCCCGAAAGCGACATCCCAAGATCAATCAAGCAGTCTTGCGGATGCCGAGGTCGCGCAACTCCTTGCCGAAGCAGCGCTGATAATACTCGGCAATGGTCCCCCGTTCGGTCTCGTCGCATTTGTTGAGGAAGCTCAAACGGAAGGCCAAACCGATATCACCACCGAAGATACGCGCATTTTCGGCCCAAGTAATGACCGTGCGCGGCGACATCACGGTCGAGATGTCGCCATTGATGAAGCCGGCGCGGGTGAGGTCGGCCATCGCCACCATCGAGGACAGTATCTTACGGCCTTCCTCGTTGTCGAAGGTCGGCGACTTGGCGAGCACGACCGCCAGCTCATTGTCGTGGCTCATATAGTTGAGCGTGGCGACGATGTTCCAGCGGTCCATCTGACCTTGGTTGATCTGCTGCGTGCCGTGATAGAGCCCGGTCGTGTCGCCCAGACCCACGGTATTGGCGGTCGAGAACAGGCGGAAGGCCGGGTGCGGGTGGATGACCTTGTTCTGGTCAAGCAAGGTCATCTTGCCGCCGACTTCCAGCACGCGCTGGATCACGAACATGACGTCCGGGCGGCCGGCGTCATATTCGTCGAAGACGAGCGCGATCGGCGACTGCAGTGCCCAGGGCAGGATGCCCTCGCGATATTCCGTCACCTGCATGCCGTCGCGGATGACGATCGCGTCCTTGCCGATCAGGTCGATACGGCTGATATGGCTGTCGAGGTTGACGCGCAGGCAGGGCCAGTTGAGGCGGGCGGCGACCTGCTCGATATGGGTCGACTTGCCGGTGCCGTGATAGCCCTGGATCATCACGCGGCGGTTGTGCGCGAAGCCAGCCAGGATGGCGATCGTCGTGTCGTGGTCGAATTTATAGGTGTCGTCGATCTCCGGCACGTATTCATTCGGCTTGGAGAAAGCAGGGACTTCCATGTCCAGATCGAGGCCGAAGGTCTCACGGACGGAACGCGTGCTGTCGGGACGCAAGGATTGGAAAGCGCTCATGGTCTCAGTCGGTGTGGAAGACATTATGTTCTCGTAACCTATTCTGGTCTTGGCTGTCCGCAGAAATCAGGTGAGCGCCGATCAACTTAGTGCGAGGGGCTTCAGCAGCGCGTAGGCCTGGATGACCGTTTTGAGTTTCTCCTCGGCCGCCTTGTCGCCGCCATGGGAATCCGGATGGTGAAGTTTCACAAGCACTTTATACCGACGCTTAAGTTCGGTCAGCGTAAAAGGCATAGCAAGATCGAAAAGCTGCAACGCGCTTTCCTCCGGGCTAAGCACCCGCTGTTTGCGCTCGGGAGCGGCCTCGCCGCCATCGTTCATGAAGCCGAAGGGGTCGTGGGTGCGGTCGCGTGCCATGCGCCAGCCCATGGGCCATGTCGGCCGCTGCCAGACCGTATCGCGGCGGATCTCCGCTTCGATCTGGTTCTCGTTCATGCCGGCATAGTAATTCCACGAAGCGTTGTAGGCCCGGACGTGGTCGAGGCAGAACCAATAATAGCTGTCGAGGGCATCGCGCGAGCGTGGTGCCCGGAACTGGCCCTCATTTTCGCAGCCGGGCATATCGCAATGACGCAACCCCGCACGGGACCCGTGCGGTCTGCCGCCATGCGTCCGGATAGACGCGTCGAAATCATAGCGCGGTCTGCTCATAGTGCCAGTATGGCCGGGAGCCGTGGGGGAAAACAAGGGCAAGGGAGGCGGGGGCGGCATCCGATCTCGTCGGATTGACAACAGTCGCGTGGGACCGGCTTGATGGGCTTTTCATTCCTCCACTTGGAGCAGGCATAGCCATGGGCATGGCCCAGATCATCGAAGACAAGCTGCGCCGGGCGTTGGCTCCCATTCATCTCGATGTCGTCAACGACTCCGCGCATCATGCCGGTCATGTAGGTGCGCGCGACGGCGGCGGCGAAAGCCACTTCACCGTGGAAGTGGTGTCCGAACGGTTCAGTGGCATGCGCCCGGTCGCCCGCCAGCGGCTGGTCTATGAGATTCTGAAGGAAGAGCTGTCCGGCAAGCTCCACGCCCTGTCACTGGTCACGCGCGCGCCGGACGACGCCCCCTGAATGCGGCGAGTGCCATGATCATGCGCGATACTGGCTTTGGTTCGGGGCAGCGGCGTATAGTCGCGTCATCGTTGTGGATAAGGGGCCGAACCATGCTCGACAGGATGGCGGGATTCATCGCGCTGCTGGCGATCGCGTCCGGGCTTGCGCCCTGTGCCGCTTCCGCCCAGGGCACAGTGCCCAATTCGGCATATGTACCGCCGCCGGCCAATGCCGCTATCTCGCCCAATATGGATATCCCGCCATCCGATGCCCATGGCGTGGTGAGCGGCCACAAGCTGCAGCCGGAGGCGGCGGCGCGGCCGAGCCAGCAGGCGGTGCGCGAGACGTTGGACGGCATCGACCGGCTGCTCAAATCCGACGAGGACATCGCCGGCCGGCATAGCAAGGTGACCATACCCCACGATCTTTACGGCAATGATATTGGCGGCAATCCCGGCCTGGAGCCCATCGTCGATCCGGCACTGGAGAAGTGAGGGGCCACGCGTGGGAACCTTCCGGGTGCCGGCATCGCTGCTGGCGGGTCTTCTTGCGGCGGCCGGCCCATGGCAGGCCGGTATCGCGCGGGCCGATGTGACGATCATCATGCCCGCAGACGTCAAAACCTTCCTTGATCGTGCCGATGGCTGCGCGCATTGGGCGGGCGAGGAGGCCTACGACCAGATGCGCGCCCGCCAGATCGAGCGGGCGGAGACCCAGCTCAAATGCGACCAGCTCGATCGCGACGGCAAGACGCTGCGGGCGCGCTATCCCGACGATCCCGTGGTGCGGCGGGCGATCGACAGCGCACTGGCGGAGTTCGATTAGCTCAAGGGCTGAGGGCCAGGGCTTCCTGCAATATGGCCCGCGCCTCGACATAGTGTTCCGCGCGTTTCAGGGCGTTCTGATAAATCGGCCGGCGTACCTGGGCGACGCTCGCCGTCCGGATCGCCCGGTTCGAGCGCCAGAAATTCCGGCAATCCTCATGCCAGTCCAAGCCGCAATGCGCCAGGAGACGGCGTGTCTGGCGCTCGCTGTCGGCGACGAATTCCTCATATTGGATGTCGATCATGACCCCGCTGGGCAAGAGCCGGCGCCAATGGGCCATGAGCGTCTCATAGGCGCGATAGAAGCGCGCAATCTCCTGCAGGTCGAAGGTGAATTCGAAGCTCTCGGTGAACAGCCTGGCGTAGCAGGACAGGCAGTTGTCGAGCGGATCGCGCCGGGTATGGATGAAGCGGGCATTCGGAAAGACCAGATGGAGCAATCCGAGGAGCGTGAAGTTGCCCAACATCTTGTTGATGACACGCTTTGCCCCGGGCGCCTTCAGGGTCATGTGGTCGAGGTAACTGGCGCCGATGGCAGGGATTGCCGTAACGCTCATCGTCTCGATCCAATCGGGGAATGGCGGCGTCGTGGGGCCCGCCTCGTCGATGAACCCGCCCAGCGCGCCGTCCTCGCCCAGGCTGGCCACGTCGGGATGTGCCGCCAGGATCTGTTCGATCAGCGTGCTGCCCGAGCGCGGCATGCCGATGACGAAGATGGGTGCCGGCGTGTCGTGCCCGCAGCCTCGCCCGGCCTGCATCAGGTCTGGGGTGAAGACGCTTTCGATGTGCTGCATGATGGCGAGCATGTTGGCTTCGTCATAGACGATGCCGCGCCGCTTGAGCTTGTTGCCCTCAACCATGTGCTTGTAGGCGCGCCGGAAGTCGCCGACATGTTCGTAGACATTGGCGCAGGCGAAGTTGACCTCGATCCGCTGGTCGGTCGGCAGGCGCCGCCGGTCTCGGGCCAGCGCCAGCAGAGCAGGGAAGTGCTGGCTTTCACGCGTGATCGGCCGCGCCTCCGCCAGCAGGCGATAGAATTGGGCGTTGGCCGGGTCCAGCTCGATGGCCCGTTCATAGGCCATGACGGCCTTGTCGACGAAGCCGTGCTCCAGCAGTGCGACGCCGAGATTGGCATGGGCCTGCGCATAGAGAGGGGCGAGCTCGATCGCCTTGGCGAACCACGGCAAGGCCCGGGCGCTGTCGCCGAGCCTGTAGAAGACGTTGCCGATATTGTTATAGGCGATGGCATGGTTGGGGTCGATCACCAGAACCTTATGGTAGTAGTCGATCGCCGCGGTGCCTTCGCTGATACCTTCGAGCGCCAAGCCCATATCGAGATTGCCCTCGACCGAATTCGGCGCCTGGTCCAGCAACAGCAGCAGTAAAGGAATGGCTTCGCGTGGGCGATTGGTCTCTAGCAGCAGCCTGGCCTGCGCGCCGAGTGCTCCGACATGGCTGGCATCGTGCTCGAGGATGCGGCGATAGCAGCGTTCGGCCGATTTGAGTTTGCCGTCATGCCGATGCTGCTCGGCCTCCTGCATCAGTGCCGATGCCGATTGGCCCTTGCGATGTTTCGCGCCCCGCTCGATCAATTTGCGAACTCGTTCGTGAAGGTTGGACCAATGACGACTTTACGCCGTCACGGTGTCTTTTCTCCCCAGGCGAGCGGCCGTCTAAAGCATGTCGAGGATCCTGAACCAGGTGCGGGCCAGCACCAGGGTCGGGATGCGCAACGGGCCGCCGGGAAAGATCTCGTGCGGGATGTGCGCGAAGACGTCGAAGCGCTCGGCGGTGCCGGCGACCGCCTCGGCGATGACCTTGCCGGCGATGCCGGTGATCGACACGCCATGGCCGGAGAAGCCTTGGGCGAAATAGGCGGTGGGGCTGAGCCGGCCCAGATGCGGCAGGCGGTTGACCGTGATGTCGATCATGCCGCCCCAGCAATCCTCGATCGCGACATCGGCGAGCTGGGGGAATACGCGATCCAGGCTGCGGCGCATCTGCTGGCGCAGATTGGCCGGCGGGCGGCCGGTGTAGCTGACCCGGGACCCGAATAGCAGCCGGCCGTCATTGGCCCGCCGCGTATAGCTGAGCGCGTTGTTGAGGTCGCAGACGGCGATGTCCTCGGGCATCAGCGCGTCGAGCCTCGCGCCGAGCGGCGCGGTCGAGACCATGTAGGTGCCGACCGGCGCGATCTTCCTGGCCATGGCCGGCACCAGCTGCCCGAGCAGGGCATTGCCGGCGATGATGAGATATTTGGCGCGGACCCGGCCATTGGCCGTGGTGAAGCCGGGCTGGGCGCCGGTATCGACGGACGTCACCGCCGAATGCTCGTGGATGACGGCGCCAGCCGCCTCGGCGGCGCGTGCCAGGCCCAGCGCGTAGTTGAGCGGATGCAGATGGCCGGCGCCGTCGTCGCGCAAGCCCGCGATGTAGCGTGGGCTGGCGCAGAGGTGCCGTGTCTCTTCGGCGTCCAGGCGCTTCAGCCCCTGATAGCCGAAGCGGCCGGCCCATTCCTCGACCATGCTGTCGAGTTCGGTGACATGGCGGGGCTTGAGGGCGGCGAAGAGGTAGCCCCATTTGAGGTCGCAATCGATCTCATGGCGCTCGACTCGTTCGGCGACCAGACGCTTGGCCTCCTCGGCCAGATGCCATAGCCGGTCGGCATCCTCACGCCCGACCAGCTTGTCGAGTTTCGCCATCGACGCATTCTGGCCGGTGACGATCTGTCCGCCATTGCGGCCCGACGCGCCGAAGCCCACACGCCGCGCCTCCAGCACCCGCACGCGATAGCCGCGGCTGGCCAACTCCAGCGCGGCGCTCAAGCCGGTGAAGCCCGCACCCAATATGGCGATATCGGTCTCGACCTCGCCTTGCATCTCAGGCCGCTCGGGCATGGCATGGGCAGTGCGGCCATACCAGGTCACGGCAAGTGGCGAAGTTAGGGTCACCGGCTCTTTTGAGATGTCGGCGGCGGTCATGATCGGGCTTTTCGCGGGGTAAGAGGGGGAGCCCTGTCCTGACGGAGATTGGCGGCTCGATGGCGAACGGGCATAATATACGGATCGAAACGGTAGGGAGTGCCGTCGCCGGTAGGCGGCGCGCATGTCAACGATGGGTCGCCTGGAGAGCTTTATCAAGGAACGCAGCATCACGGAAGTCGAATGCCTGGTCCCCGATCTTTCGGGTATCGCGCGCGGCAAGATCCTGCCGGCTGAGAAGTTCCTGCGCATCCTGCGGGATCGCGGCCTGCGCATGCCGGAGGCGATCTTCGTCCAGACGGTCACCGGCGATTTCGCCGATGAGGACGTTACCAGTCCGGAGAATTCCGACATCTACATGGTGCCGGACGAGGCGACGATCCGCGTCGTGCCCTGGTACAACGAGCCCACGGCACAGGTGATCAGCGACTGCGTCTATGTCGATGGCGCCTCGGTCGATATCGCGCCACGTTTCGTGCTGAAGCGCGTGTTGGAGCTCTATGCCGATCGCGGCTGGAAGCCGGTGGTGGCGCCGGAGCTGGAATTCTTCCTGGTCCAGGTCAACAAGGATCCGGACTATCCGCTGCTGCCGCCGATCGGCCGCTCGGGAAGGCAGGAAAGCGGCCGCCAGGCCTATGGCATCGACGCGGTCAACGAGTTCGATCCGATCTTCGAAGACGTCTACGATTATTGCGAGGCGCAGGATATCGACATCGATACGCTGACTCACGAGGCGGGTGCCGCACAGATCGAGATCAACTTCAACCATGACGACGCCATGTCGCTGGCTGACCAGGTGTTCCTGTTCAAGCGCACGGTGCGCGAGACGGCGATCCGCCATCAGGTCTATGCGACCTTCATGGCGAAGCCCATGCAGAACGAGCCTGGCAGTGCCATGCATATCCACCAGAGCGTGGTCAGCCTCGAAACCGGCGACAACATCTTCTCGACCACGGATGGCCAGGACACGGATCTGTTCCGCGCCCATATCGCGGGGCTGCAGCGCTACCTGCCGATGATGATGCCGATGCTCGCGCCGAACGTGAATTCCTACCGCCGGCTGGTGGCCGGCTCGGATGCGCCGATCAACGTGCATTGGGGCCGCGACAACCGCACCGTGGGCTTGCGCGTGCCGCATTCGACGCGCGAGGCGCGCCGGGTCGAGAACCGGGTGGCCGGTGCCGATGCCAACCCCTACCTGGCCATGGCGGCCTCATTGGCGGCGGGATATCTCGGCATGATCCAGCATCTGCGGCCCGAGGACGCGGTGCGCGGCAGCGCCTACGACCAGCCGCATGCATTGCCCCGGCATCTGACCGACGGGCTGGAGAGGTTCAGGAGTTGCGAGCCGCTGCGCGACGTCATCGGCGCCAAGTTCATCAATGCCATTACCCGCGTGAAAATCGCCGAATACGATGCCTATCAGCGCGTCATTTCCAGCTGGGAACGCGAGAACCTGCTGCTGAACGTCTAGTCGCCGACCGAGATCAGTTCGATATCGAAGATCAGCGTCGACCAGGCCGGGATCAGGCCGTTGCCGGCGCCGGTCGCGCCATAGGCCAGATCAGGCGGGATGATCAGTGTGCGCTTGCCGCCGACCTTCATGCCGGCCACGCCTTCCTCCCAGCCGGGGATGACTTGATGCGCGCCCAGCACGAAGGTGAAGGGCTTGTTGCGGTCGAGCGATGAGTCGAATTTTTGACCGCGCTCGCCATTTTGATAGAGATATCCTGTATACTGCACGGTGACCGATAGGCCGGATTTGGCCTCGGCGCCGGTGCCGGGCTTGGTGTCGATGATACGCAAGCCGTCGGGCAGGTTGGTGCCACCCTGGGTCAGTTCATTGGCGCCGGCCGGCGCCGTGTTTTGGGCGAAGGCTGCCGGCGCTACACTGGCGATCAGAGTGGCGAGAGGGAAGGCAAGGAGGGCACGACGCATGAGTGTTCCTATTTTGGCGAAGAATTTGCCGTCGCGCTGCTCTAGCCCAAGCCAGGCGCCATTGCCAGCGCAAGATTCAGCCGCACTATGATACTACCGGTAGTCATCCTGGCAGGCGGCGAGGGGCGGCGCATGGGTGGTGCTGCCAAGGGCATGCTGCGCTTGGGCACTGGCACCGTGCTGGATGAAATCGTGTCGCGGCTTCGGCATCAGGCATATCCGTTGCTGCTCAATCTGCAGGTGGGCGACGACCGCTATGGCGCGCGCGGGATCGATATCCTGCCCGAAGATGCGGATCTCGCGGGATCCGGGCCGTTGACCGGTATCCTGGCGGCACTCGACTGGGCGGTGGCGCAAGATGTGCTGATGATCGCCACTGTCGCGGTCGATACCCCGTTTCTGCCGCCGGATCTGCTGACGCGGTTTGCCGAGGCGGTGGGTATGGCCGACGCCGCTTATGCCGTCTCGAACGGCCGGCGCCATCCGGTGGCCGCCCTTTGGCGTGCGCGTCTGGCGCCTGAGCTGCGCCGGGCCATGACGCAGGAGGGCTTGAGGAAGGTCGAGGATTGGCTCGACCGGATCGTGGCCGTCCCGGTCGCCTTCCACCATCGGCCGATCGACCCGTTCTTCAACATCAACACGCCGCCGGAGCTGGTGGCGGCCAGCGCTTGGATACGAAGCCGCGATCGGTGAGGGCTCCGCGGCCGGACTGGCAACCCGGCCAAACGGCTCCTGCGGGATCGACAGGAGCCGTTTGGGGAGGGGTTTAGACGGTGGGTTTAGACGGTGCTGCGGGTGAACTCCTGACCGCGCCGCTCCGGCCCGAGCGACACGACCACGGCAATGGCAATGGCGACGCCGACGGTGCAGATCGCGAGCGCGTAGCTGTAGGAATTGCCGTGGCTTTGCGCCAGGAAGATCTGAAACGGTGCTGCCTGGGCGACCACGAAATTGCCGAGCTGATAGGTGAAGCCCGGCAGCGTGCCGCGCACCTCCTCAGGCGACAATTCGTTCAGATGCACGGGGATGACGCCCCAGGCGCCCTGGACGCAGACCTGCATCAGGAAGGCGCCGGCCGCCAGCGCCGCCACGCCGCCGGCATAGGCCCAGAGCGGGATCACCGGTAGCGCCAGCAATGCGGCGATAACGATCGCCTTGCGCCGGCCGATCTTCTCTGACAATGCGCCGAAGATGACGCCGCCGACGATGGCGCCCAGATTGCCGATGATGGTCAGCAGGCTGACCGTGCCCTTGTCGAAGCCATGCTGCTTCGACAAGAAGGTCGGGTAGAGATCCTGTGTGCCGTGGCTGAAGGCGTTGAAGCACGACATCAGCACGACGATGAACAGGAACATCTTCCAGTTCCGCCCGATGGAGCCGGCGATGGCGCCAAGCGTCTGGCGCCGGGGATTGAAGGTCGGCGATTCCTTGACATGCGCGGCCAGGAAGAAGGCCAGCAGTGCCG
>DATJJW010000265.1:0-21747 GCA_035491935.1 Allostellaceae bacterium
ATCTATCACGGTATCGGCCCGATCTTCAGCGCCCTGTCGCTGGCCGGGGTGGGGCTGCTGTGGGCCGCCGCCTTCCATATCGTGCCGATGATCCCGAACACGATCGGCTGGCGCATGCTGATCGTCGTGGGGCCTAAGCCCAGCTTCTTCCAGATGCTCTACACCGTGTGGGTCCGGGAATCGATCAACGGGCTGCTGCCGGTCGGGCGTATCGGCGGTGAGTTGGCATCCTACCGCGTGCTCACCAGGATGGGCAGCCACGCGACACCGGTGATCGTCAGTCTGATCAGCGACATCACTCTGTCGCTGATCAGCCAGTTCCTGTTCACCGTGCTGGGACTGGTGCTGCTGCTGTTGCGGGTCGAGGATGCCGATGTCGCCTGGCGCGTCTTCTTCGGCCTGCTCATCTTCCTTCCCATGCTGGGCGGCATGATCGCGATGCAGCGGATCGGCATCGGCAATGTCGCGATCAAGATGACGGCCAAGCTGTTCGGCGATCAGGCCAAGGAATTCATCAGCGACGCCGATCTGCTCGACCGTATGGTGCGGCTGGTCTATCTGCGCATCTCGCGCGTGGCGCTCTCGACCCTCCTGCAGCTGCTCGGCTGGATGCTGGGTGCCGGCGAGCTCTATTGGGCGCTCTACTTCCTCGGTCATCCGGCTACGATTGCCGACGCGCTGATGATCGAGGCGGTCATCCAGGCGATCAGCGCCACGCTGTTCGTCATCCCGGCCGCGATCGGCGTGCAGGAGACCGCCTTCGTCATCCTATGCGGCCTCATCGGTCTGCCGGAGGATGTCGGCCTCGCCCTGGCCCTCGCCCGCCGCTTCCGCGACCTCGTCTTCTTCCTGCCGGGACTGATCGTCTGGCAACTCCATGAGGTCAAGCACCTGGTGTTTCGACGCCGCAAGGGCAAACGGGGCAAGGCCTCGACTCAACCCAGTCGGATCAGCGCCCAGGTCAAGTCCGAATCCTCATCCGATTCATAGGCTTAGGGACCGTTCACCACTCAGATCGAGTCAAGATCGGCCTCCAGAGCATCGCGCCTTTAATCTGGACCATCTTTCCTTCGTCATGGCCGGGCTTGACCCGGCCATCTTCGTGGATCACCGGGTCAAGCCCGGTGATGACGGAAAGATGATTCGATCACTGATCCATATTTTACGCTCGATACTCTAGGAAGAGGCCGATTCCGTGATGGTGCCGATCGCATGGAGTTTCGCGCTGACCGTCGCATGCTGCAGCGCTTCGTCGCTGAGAGCGATGAACGCGGCGATACGACGGCGCATTTGGCCGAGAACGGTGACGAAGGCGCGCTCGCGATCAAGATCGTTGCCGGTAACGTTTGCCGGGTCGGAGATGCCCCAATGCGCCGTCATGGGGGTGCCCGGCCAAACCGGAGCCGCCTCGACCGCCGCCTGGTCGCAAACGGTGAAGACGAAATCCATGGCCGGTGCGCCGGCCCCTTCGAATTTGTGCCAATCCTTCGAACGCAAATCAGCGGTCGGATAGCCGGTAGCCGCCAAAACCTTGAGCGTCATCGGGTCGACCTCTCCCTTGGGATGGCACCCTGCGGAGAATGCTTGAAAGCGGCCATTGCCGTCCTGGCGAAGGATGCTTTCCGCCATGATGGAGCGCGCCGAATTGCCCGAACAAATGAAAAGAACGTTGAACATGACAAAATTCTTTCAAAAATTCATAGTTGATGCAAAGACCGACAACGGCGCGAAGTATTACCTTCATGAGGCCGAAGACACAACCGCACAGGAATGCGCGACTATGCGCACAAGCGATAATAAATTCGGTCTTCTCATCAAGAATTAACGAAACATAATCTTCATATTAAAGTTATGTGTCGCCAATCACAGTAAAAATAAGCTCAACCGGCCCGAAACGAGAGAGGGCCGGTGGTTGTGTGGCGCATCCTCGGAGCCGGGCTTATGCCTTCACCCGGCTCAGCGGTATCAATTCGGCCAGGCATGAGATGACCCAATGGTCGTCCTCCCGGCGCGGCTCGTCGGCTTCGATGTCGAGCAGCACGCGGTTGGCGATGCCGGCCCCCTTACCGGCATCGAGGTCACGCATCTTGTCGCCGACGACCCAGGAGCGAGCGGGATCGAGACCCAGCTCGGCCACGGCCCTCATCGCCATGCCCGGCGCCGGCTTCCGGCAATCGCAGACCTTGCGATAGGCCTCGATCTCGGCCTCGGGCAGATGCGGGCAGAAATAGACCGCGTCGAAGCCATAGCCGGTCTGCCGGCGGCAGGTCCGGTCCATCCAGCCCATCAGCTTGTGGAAATCATCCTCAGTGTATTTGCCGCGGCCGATGCCCGACTGGTTGGTGGCGATGGCGATGGCGAAACCGCGGTCGCCGAAATACTGAATCACCTCGAAGATGCCGGGCATGAACCGGCAATCCTCGATGCGATAGAGGTAATTGGTATCGACATTGACGACGCCGTCGCGGTCGAGGATGAGGCCAGGCCGTCCCGTCATCAATGTCGGGCCGTTCACTTGTTCATCCGATTGCCGACCAGATCCTCGACCACGGCGGGGTCGGCCAAGGTCGAGGTATCACCCAGGCTGTCATGCTCGTTGGCGGCGATCTTGCGCAGGATGCGGCGCATGATCTTGCCGGAACGCGTCTTGGGCAGGCTCGGCGCCCATTGGATGAGGTCGGGCGAGGCGATGGCACCGATCTCCTTGCGCACCCATTGGACGAGCTCCTTGCGCAGATCCTCCGAGGTGGGCTCGCCGGCATTCAGGGTGACATAGGCATAGATGCCTTGTCCCTTGAGGTCGTGTGGATAGCCCACGACAGCAGCCTCGGCCACCTTGGGATGGGCGACCAGCGCGCTCTCGATCTCGGCGGTGCCGAGACGATGGCCGGAGACATTGATCACATCGTCGACCCGGCCGGTGATCCACCAATAGCCGTCCTCGTCGCGCCGGGCGCCATCACCCGAAAAATAGAGCCCCTTGTAGCTCGAGAAATAGGTCTGGATGAAGCGGTCATGGTCGCCGAACACCGTGCGCATCTGCCCCGGCCAGGAATCGGCGATGCACAGATTGCCCTCGGCCGCGCCCGCCGGCAGCCTCTTGCCGTCATTGTCGACCAGCACCGGCTTCACGCCATAGAACGGCCGGGTCGCGGAGCCGGGCTTGAGCGGCGTCGCCCCCGGGAACGGCGTGATCATGAAGCCGCCGGTCTCCGTCTGCCACCAGGTGTCGACGATCGGGCAGCGCGCGTCGCCGACGACGTTGTAATACCAGAGCCAAGCCTCCGGATTGATCGGCTCGCCAACCGAGCCCAGCAAGCGCAGCGAGGCGCGGGAGGTCTTCTTCACCGGCCCCTCGCCCTCGCGCATCAGCGCGCGCACGGCGGTGGGTGCCGTATAGAAGATCGCCACCTTGTGCTTGTCGACCACCTGCCAGAAACGCGAGCTGTCCGGATAATTCGGCACGCCCTCGAACATCAGCGTCGTGGCGCCGTTGGCGAGCGGTCCATAGAGGATGTAGCTGTGGCCGGTGACCCAGCCGACATCCGCCGTGCACCAATAGATGTCGCCGTCATGATAGTCGAAGATCGCCTGGTGGGTCAGCGCGACATAGACAAGGTAACCGCCCGTCGTGTGTAGCACGCCCTTGGGTTTGCCCGTGGAGCCCGAGGTGTAGAGGATGAACAGCGGGTCCTCGGCCCCCATCTCCTCCGGCGGGCATTCGGCCGACGCCTTGTCGACGGTCTCGTGCCACCAGAGGTCGCGGCCCTCGGTCCAGTCGATCTCGCCACCGGTGCGGCGCACGACCAGTACGCTCTCGATGGTCGGGCAGGCCTTCAGCGCCGCATCAGAATTCTTCTTCAACGGGATCTTCCGGCCGCCGCGCACGCCTTCATCGGCGGTGATCAGCAGCTTGCAATCGGCATCCTGGATGCGACTGGCCAGGCTGTCGGGCGAGAAGCCGCCGAACACCACCGAGTGCACTGCGCCGATACGTGCACAGGCCAGCATGGCGACCGCGGCCTCCGGGATCATCGGCATGTAGATCGTCACCCGATCGCCCTTATGCACGCCGCGGGCTTTCAGCACGTTGGCGCAGCGGCAGACCTGATCCTTCAGCTCGCCATAAGTGATCTTCCTGGCCTCGGCCGGATCGTCCCCCTCCCAGATGATCGCCACCTTGTTCGGGGTCTTGCGCGCATGCCGGTCGACGCAGTTCCAGGCGACGTTCAGCGTGCCGTCCTCGTACCAACGGATCGAGACATTGCCCTCGAAGCTGGTGTTCTTGACCTTGGTATAGGGCTTGATCCAGTCGAGCCGCCTGCCCTGTTCGGCCCAGAACGCCTCGGGCTGTTCGATCGACCGCCGGTATTCCCGCTCATAGGTCGCGGCATCGATCGTATGCGCGCGCGCGAAATCGGGACGGACAGGAATGATCGGGTGGTCGGTCATGGCGTTTCCTCTTGTTCCGATACCGGTTATGGCGATGCCAGTCAGGCCGCTGTCCAGGCCGAGGGCATCGTTTCATTCGTCATAAATAGCAATATAGGCGCTGCGACATCATTTCAGACAAGCTTCAGCGCGTGTAATTTGTCAGCGCGCTGCTCGCCCTCTGCGGGTGCCACAGCCTCGGCCATCAGGTCGATCTGGCCGACCAGACGCGAGAGCGTACGCAAGCCCGGCGAGACCGAGCGGGAATCGATGCGGGCACCCGACAAGCAATCGGGCCGGGCCGCGAAGGACGGCCCGACGCTCTCGCCCTTGGCGGCGGACTTTCTCAACGACTCCAGCGCCTTGTCGACCCATTCGGCGACGGCGCGAAGCCTCTCTTGCCCCTCGGGCGTCCGGAATTCGGCCTCGAAGGGCACGGCGGCGAGCGCGCCGGCGATCCGGCGCAGCGCCGAGACCACGACCAGCGCCGCATCCATGCGCCGGCGGTCGAGATGCGGCTCGCTCAGCGCGCGGCGGACCGCCGCCTCCAGATTGGTCGAGGTCAGCCCGGCCTGGCGCCGTGCCGGGTCGATGGCATCCGCCGAACCCGTGCCCAGCACCTCGCCAAAGACGGCGCGCGCCAGCGCCGCATGGGCATCCAGCGCGGTCGCGATATGCTTGGGCAGCTTAGCCGGCTCCCAGGACGGCCAGAAATAGAGGCTGCCCAGCACGGCGATGACGCCGCCGATGACCGAATTGAGCGCACGTTCGCCGGCGAGGCTTAAGGTCGCGACGTCATGCTGGCTGAGATCCAGGATCAGCACGAAAAGCGGCGTCAGGCACATGACGAAGACGCTGAAATTGACCGTGCGCAGCGCCAGCGTCGCCATGGCCAGCGGAAAGATCACGATGGTGAGGCCGATCGGCGTGTGGAAGAGGTAGCCGATCAACGCCACGATGGCAGCGCCGACGACCGAACCGGCGATACGCTCCAGCGCCCGGCTCCAGGTCGTGGCGAAATCCGGCTGCATGGTGGCGAGGGTGGTGATGGTGAGCCAGTAGCCATAGGGCAGGTCGAAATGCAGCACCGCGGCCTCGGCGATGGCGACCGTGGTGGCGGCGCGCACCGCATGGCGCAGCGGCAGCGACGCCCAGCTCATATTGGATCTCAGCGGCCCCAGGATGCGCTTTGCCAGCGATGGCCTGCCGGTGACGGAAAGATTCGGATCGAGCGCCCCGGTGGCGACGACAATCACGGCCGTGCGCATGCGGGCGGCCATCAACGCCGCCAGCCGGTCGATGGTGGCGACCGGATCCTCGGCCTCTGTCGCATCCTTCGGCTCGGCGATGCCATGGGTCGCGATGTCGATCGAATGCATCAGCCGCTCATGGGCTTCCGGGGTCTGGGTGATGACATCGTCGGCGAAGCGCAGCAGGACGGGCGTGACCCGGCGCAGGAGCCAGTCGCCGCGCTGGAACACCGCCGCGGTATCGCCCGCCTCGACATGCAGCTCCAGCACGTCGCTGAGCGCGATCAGCGCATTGAACAGATGGTCGGAGACCTCCAGGAACAGAATCTGCTGCGACGGCCGCTGGCCTACGGGTCCCTTGAGCCGGGCGGCATCCAGCGTGGCCTGGCGCGCGGCCTCGATCGCCTGGCGCACCGCAGCGCGATGCCGGCTGACATGGCGGCTCCACGCATCCGGCTCATGGGTGTCGCTCTGGATCAGCTGGCGGAGATCGATCGCAAGCGCCGCCAGCGCCTTATAGACCTCGCCGATCGCGCTGCGCGACGGCTTGAACGGGTGCTGGCGCCAGAACACCAGGCTCAAGGCCATCGACCAGCAGCCGCCCAGCACGAACATCGCCATGCGCAGCAGCTCCTGCGGCGGGCCGGCCGATTGGCGGGAAAGCGCGATGGTGCCGCCGATGGCGAGGAAGGTGCCGAACAGGCCCCAGCCACCGCCATATATCCGCAGCATGGCGCCGATGAGCGCCACCGCGAAGTCGAACGGCAAGGCCACCAGCAGGCCATACTGGCCGAGGAAGGCACCGGCACCGGTGACGAGGGCGCCAGAGACCACGAACGTGGTCATCATGTAGAATCGGCCGCGCATCGGCCCGCCCGGATCGACGATGCAGGTCCAGAACGCCGCGACCGGCGCCCACAGCAAGGGGGCCCAGCCGCTGAACTCGGCGGCGGCGACCAGGACCGCGACCGAGAATACGGCACGCACCCCCTCGGCCAGGTTGATCTTGCGGAAATCGATGCCGACCGGCAGCAGCCAGAGCGTGAAGCGTTGGCCTGCGTTTCGTACCATCCGCAGCAGCCGCTGCGGCATCAGTCCCATGGTCGACGCCATGCGTTCGGCCCGTCCCCATTACCCCGACAGACGAAAACAGCCGGGGGCCAAGGCACCCGGCTGTCCTTGCGACAGAATACTGTCGACCGTAATCAGATAACGGTGACGCGGTCCGCTTCAAGACCTTTCTTGCCGTCGACGACGTCGACGCGGACCCGCATGCCGGGGTCCAGGCCTTCCAGCCCGCTGCGGCGCAGCGCGGTGATGTGGATGAAGATATCCTTGCCACCACCATCGGGCGAGATGAAGCCGAAGCCCTTCTGCGGCTCGAACCACTTTACGGCCCCGTCGAGGGTCGAGAGCGGTTTGCGCGGCGCGGAGCCATCGCCATTGCCGCCGCCTCGGCTGGGTGCCACCGCGGTCGAATTGTCGACGTTCAGCACGTTGACGACCAGTGGCCCCTTGGCGCCGGCGCCGATCTCACAGACCAGCGAAGCACCCTCCTGCACCTCCTCGAAGCCTGCTCGGCGGAGCGTGGCCATCGGCAGGAAGGCGTCCTGAGTACCGTCAGACGGTGTGACGAAACCAAAGCCCTTGGCGGCGTTGAACCATTTCACCTTGGCATCGACACGACGGCCTGAAGGTGATTCCTCGTTGCGAAAAAAGCCGGGACGGCGGTCGTACATGGCTGCTCGTGTTACTTATAGAGTTAAAAATAAACGCTATGATAATAACGCAATTCAGCCATCACGCCATCCCCTGGAGTTAACTAAATTAAGTTTTTTTCGCAGCGAAGCGAAGCGGGTTTCATTTACGTTCAGAAATAACGCGAAGTTCTGACGTTAAACATCGAGAGAAAATGGATATTTTTTATCCCTTCCAGATTCAACTTTTCGTCAGCATAGCGAGAAACGCCTCGCCATAACGGTCCAATTTCGAGCGTCCCACTCCCGGAATGCGTGAAAGCTCATCCAAATTGGCCGGCCGACGCTCGACCATCGCCATCAACGTCGCGTCGTGGAAAATGACGTAAGGGGGTACCCCCTGCTCGCGTGCCAGCTCCAACCGGCACTGGCGCAGGGCCTCCCACAGCACGGCCGAAGCCGCGTCGAGCGGCACCGGCGTACCACGCTTGGCGGAGCCGCGAGAGGGTGACAGGCTCGCCGCCGAAGCCTCGGGATCGGCACGCAGCATGACCGTCGCTTCACCGCGCACGAGCTGGGGCGCATCGGGTCCCAGCATCAGCCCGCCATGCCCCTCCATGTCGACGGCGAGATGACCGCTGGCGACGAGCTGGCGGAACACCGACTGCCATTTGGCCCGGTCCATGTCACGGCCGACGCCGAAGGTCTTGAGCGCGTCATGGCCGCGCTCGACCACCTTGTCGGTCTGCTTGCCGGTCAGCACGTCGATCAGATGCTGCACGCCGAAGCGCTGGCCGGTGCGATAGACGGCCGACAGCGCCTTCTGCGCCGCGACCGTGCCGTCCCAGGTCCGCACCGGCTTGAGGCAGGTGTCGCAATTGCCGCAATCGGGATGCGAATTCTCGCCGAAATAACGCAGCAGCACACGGCGCCGGCATTCGACCGTCTCGCAATAGCCAAGGAGCGCGTCGAGTTTCTGCAGCTCGACGCGCTTCTGCCGCTCGTCCAGTTCCGAGCCCTGGACCATCTGACGCAATAGCACGACATCGCCCAGCCCATAGGCCATCCAGGCATCGGCCGGCAGTCCGTCGCGGCCGCCACGCCCCGTCTCCTGATAATAGGCTTCCAGCGAGCGTGGCACGTCCAGATGGGCGACGAAGCGGACATTGGGCTTGTCGATGCCCATGCCGAAGGCGACCGTCGCGACGACGATGATATCCTCCTCGCGGATGAAGCGGTCCTGATGGCGCTGACGCGTCTCGGCATCGAGCCCGGCATGGTAGGGCAGCGCCACCTTGCCCTTGGATGTGAGAAACGCCGCGACCTCGTCGACCTTGCGGCGCGACATGCAATAGACGATGCCGGAGGAGCGTGGATGCTCCGCATCGAGGAAGGCCATGAGCTGGCCGCGCGCATCGCGCTTGTCGACCAGGCGGTAGTTGATGTTCGGCCGGTCGAACCCGGCGACGAATTGCCTGGCCTCGCCCAGCTGCAGCCGCTCGACGATGTCGCGACGCGTCGGCCCGTCGGCGGTGGCCGTCAGCGCGATGCGCGGCACCTCCGGGAAGCGTTCGTGCAGGATGGTGAGTTCGCGGTATTCGGGCCGGAAATTATGGCCCCATTGCGAGACGCAATGCGCCTCGTCGATAGCGAAGAGCGCGATTCGCTGACGGCTCAGGAAATCGAGGAAATGCGGCAGGACCAGCCGCTCCGGCGCCACATAGAGCAGGTCGAGGGCGCCGTCGCGCGCCTGCTCCTCGACCGCCCTCGCCTCGCCCGGCGCCATGGCCGAGTTGAGATAGGCCGCACGCACGCCCAATTGGCGCAGCGCATCGACCTGGTCCTTCATCAGCGCGATCAGCGGCGAAACGACGATGCCCATGCCGGGCCGCACCAGCGCCGGGATCTGGTAGCAGAGCGACTTGCCGCCGCCGGTCGGCATCAGCACCAGCGCGTCGCCGCCCGCGATGACCTGGCCGATGATCTCCCCCTGCTGGCCGCGGAAGGAATCGTAGCCGAAGACGCGGCGCAGGATCTCCTGGGCCTGGTCATCGGCAATAGCCGAATAGCCTGCATCCAGACGACCTTCGCCGGCTGGTGCCTGATCGATTGCGATGGACATGGGTAGGCGGTATCACAGCCGGACCCGCGACGGCCACCTCGATCGACGGGATATGCCCGAAAAGGACCCAGCATGGCCGAAGAAATGTCTGCCCCCTCTCGGCTTCAGGACTTCAGCCTCCATACGCTTGACGGCAAACCCTTGGATCTGAATGCTTTTGCCGGAAAGCCGGTCGTCATCGTCAATACGGCCTCGGCCTGCGGCTTCACGCCGCAATATGCCGGGCTGCAGGCGCTATGGCAGGCGAATCGCGATGCCGGGCTGATCGTGCTGGGTGTGCCGAGCAATGATTTCGGCGGCCAGGAGCCGGGCAGCGCCACGGAAATCCGGCTGTTCTGCGACCGGAATTTCGGCGTCGATTTTCCGCTGACCGAGAAACTGGTGGTGAAGGGCCCGCAGGCGCATCCGCTGTTCCGCTGGCTCAGCGGCCAAGCGGGTTTTTGGGGCCGGCCGCGCTGGAACTTCTACAAATACCTGATCGGGCGCGACGGACGACTCGAGGATTGGTTCAGTTCGAAGACCGCACCCGGCGGTGCCAAATTCCAATCCGCAGTGCAGCGGCTGCTGCGAAGCTAGTGAGATATGACCGGGTTCAGCATCGTGAAGACGATCACAACCCAAAGCAGCTTGCAGCCGATATGCAACGCCTGGTCGATGTGGAAATTGTACCAATCCTCGCACTTGCCGAAATCGATCACGAAATGAACGATGAATTCGGCAATGCCGAAGATGGTGACGACGTTCCAGGACAGACCGCACAGCAGGTGCAGGACAATGGCCACGGAGCCGCCATGGGTCGCGGAATGAGCGGAAAGGACAGTCTTCCAGAATTGCTTGCCGAGATCCGTATGACGGCTCTTGGCGATCGCCATGAAATTCGACTGCAGCCCGTAGTCAGCGATGCAATGCGCGAAGCAGAGCCAAAGAAAAGTGACCAGCGCAGGCACCACCGCGAATATCCTTCTGTTTCCGAAACAGCTCCGGACGCCCCGGAGAAGTCGACCGGCCTGCCCGATGGCGGGAGTGGCGTGGATAAAGCTCCAGGACGCCAGGAGAATCCACTCATTTCCTTAAAAATTAAATAAAACCAAGATATACTTAAGCAATGGTCCGGTCGTTTCAGTCAGCCGGGCAGGCGCCATGCTGTGGCACAACACGGTAGAGTTGGAAAGTCGGCGATCCGCGCATGAATTGCAGACACGGATCTGGCCGAACCTTGAACGGCTCCAGGAATACGAAGAGCAGATAGTCGTAGCGCGGCAGCAGCGGTGCCAGCCTCTTGCGCTCCGCCGGATTGCCTTCGACAAAGGCGGCCCAGATCTTGTCGGGCTTGGTCTCGGCCTCGAAATCCCGGTAGGCCGGCGCGATGCGTATCGGTTGCTGTGCCGGATAGGCGAAGATCGGCGGCACGAAGGCGTTGCGCATCGGTACCGCCAGCAGCGGGATATGGGTCTGCGGGATGTCCGTATCCGCCAGGATGGCCCAGGGATCGGCAACGCCCATGCGGCTGCCCGGCTTGATCAGCGACAGGGTCTGGGCGTCATCGGCATAGATCGGCTTCGAGCGCAGCCAGATCTGTTCGATCGCGCCCAGACGCAAGACAAACAGGGCCAGCAGGACGACGACCGCACCCGCGACGAGCCGATCCGATCTCAGGCCCTCCGCCCGCTTAGGCGCGGAGCCGGCCACCAGCAGCATGGCGGTCAGCACCGGGATGCGCTCGTCGGCGCCGGAGCCGGTGAAGGCGCTGTTCGGCATCAGCACGTACAGCGTGATCATGATGCCCAGCCACCAGAACAGCGGCGGCGCGGCGGCGGCACGGCGCGTCGCTGCCATCAGCGCGAAGAAACCGACGAAGACGAGCGCGCAGACGACGTCGAAGCCCCAGTGATAGTTGCTGAAGACGATCAGCAGGTGCTGCAGCTTCAGCGACACCGTGCTCAGTTCGAAGTGGCCGCTGGAATGCGGCTGCCAGGACGCGAAGAAGATGATGGCGGCCGGCACGAAGGGCCCGCCCAGCATGACCAGGCGGCCGAAGACGGCGCCCCAGCGGCGGGCGCCGATCTCCGCCCGGAACAGGGGCGCCTCCATCCCGCACAAGGCAAAGAACAGCAGCCCCTGGGCCTCGATATGGCAGAAGAACACCGCAGTGGCGGCAATGGTCGCGAGGACGAGGCGCGGCAGCCAATGCATGCGCCGGCTCGCCGCCCAGAAGGCCAGCACCCACAGGGCCAGCCCCAGCCCGAACAGGAAATTGACGAAGCCCCAGATGAGGATGCGGTTGTAGAGCAGCCCGAAGCCCAGGAGCGGCCAGTACGACCAGCGCCCCCACAGGGTCCGATGCAGCATCATCATGCCGCTGGCGGTCATCACCATCAGCAGGAGCAGGAACAGCCGGCCGGCCGTGAAGAGCGGCATGAAGCCCAACAGCCAGGGCACGATCGCATCCATCGCCAGGTTGGGCAGCGGCTCCCAGGTGATCGTGTAGTATTCGGCGAGCGACGGCGTGTGGCCGCCATCGGCCAGCACGTACATGCGCGCGAGATGGTTGGGGAAATCGACGAGCGGCGGCAGATCGACGCTGAGCAGCGGTACGGCCGCCAGCAC
Organism: Allostellaceae bacterium; assembly: GCA_035491935.1. Lineage (GTDB taxonomy): Bacteria > Pseudomonadota > Alphaproteobacteria > ATCC43930 > CGMCC-115725 > DATJJW01. The sequence continues at coordinate 12,108 of DATJJW010000265.1, forward strand.
CATCAGCACGAGGAAAGCCAGCAACACGCGGGCTTTGGACGCGCCCCCGGTGGGGCGCATGGCTCCTGGCCGGACGGCTTCTGACGGGGTGGTCATGATCATAAGTGGTCTATCCGGCAGCTAGGCGTCGTCCGGAGCAATGCCGGAAATGGGGCCGGGTTCCAAAGCAATGTGCCGGGTGGGGCAAACGCCCCACCCGGCATGACGCATCTGGCCTTAGAATTTGCCGGCCGGCAGTTGGTAGATGTCCGGCTTCTGCAGGTTCTCGAAATAGTCGAGGGTCAGCGGGCCGGTCGTGACGAAACTGGCCTGCTGCTTGTTCTTACCCGGGATGATCGTGCCGTGCAGCACCAGCGCCGTGATATGGTTATCGGCGTCGTTGCCACGGAACATGATCATATCTTCCCCCGAAATGATATTCGGGCCCATGATGTGATATCCCGCGCCGGCGAAATAGCTCTGCAGCAATTTGCCGTTGGTCAGCATCCGATCCGGGGTCAACTTGGGATCGATGTCGCGCGACCAGACGACGTGGACCTGGATCAGCTTCTTGCTCTTGTAGCCGAAGATATAGGAGACCTGCGCGATGCCGCCGCCCTGGAGGACATCGGGCGCCGTCACCTGCAGGATCGCGGTCTTCTGGATCTCGTCGGTCGTGCTCTTGATCGCCGCGGACTTGATGTTGAAGTCGTCGATGATCGCCTTGCGCACCTCGGCCTGGTTCATGCCGAAATGGGCGGAACGAAAGCCCTCGACATGGGTGGTGGCAGCGGCGGATGCGGGCGCCCGGGCCGGAGCCTCCGGCGCGGCAGTCTTTGCGGCGTCGGTAGGCGTATCAGTCGCGGAAGCCGTCATCGGATGGGCGGCCAGGCCCAAAAGCGTGCTCAGCGCCACGGCAGCCGAGAAATGGCGCGGGCGACGGATGATCCAAGACAGTCGCGACATAAACTTGCTCTCCTGATAGGCATCGGCGCCGCGAGGAAACTCCGGGCATGGCGGCGCGTCCCTCCGGTCGCGTCCGCCACGGGCAAGCTAGATAGCGCATCACCGTCGGCCATGCACCCTGTATCGCCGGAGAAGCATGGATTTTTCGCCGCATGCGGCTTGACAAGCCCGCGTCAAAGCGGAGATTCTCCCTTGGTGAGCACCTGCTCACCCACGATAAGAACGACAGGCGAGGCAACTCCGCTTCCCGGCCGGCCACCCGGAACCCTCAAGGATCCTGACGGGGGGCAGCTTCCGGTAAGCGCGTGCCCTTTCCCATCGTTCGGCATGCGAAACCAGCATCAGGGACTTCACCATCATGGCCGCCGCCCGCAAAGTCGTCATCACCTGCGCCGTGACCGGCGCGATCCACACGCCCTCCATGTCGCCCTACCTGCCGGTCACGCCCGAGGAGATCAGCGAAGCGGCGCTCGGCGCTGCGGAGGCCGGTGCGGCAGTCGTCCACCTGCATGCGCGCAATCCCCAGACCGGCCGGCCCGACCAGAGCCCGGAAGCCTTCCTGCCCTTCCTGCGCACGATCAAGCAGGCAAGCAACGTCGTCATCAACCTGACCAGCGGTGGCGCGCCGACCATGCAGATCGCCGAGCGCATCAAGCCCTCGACGACCTTCAAGCCGGAAGTGGCGTCGCTCAACATGGGCTCGATGAACTTCGCGCTCTTCCCGATGCTCGGCCGCTTCAAGGAATTCAAGCACGATTGGGAGAGGCCCTATCTCGAAGGCACGGACGATCTGATCTTCCGCAACACCTTCCGCGACATCGAATACGCGCTGAAGCAGTGCGGCGACAACGGCACCCGCTTCGAGTTCGAGTGCTATGACATCTCGCACCTCTACAACCTCGCGCATTTCGCCGAGCGCGGCCTGGTCAAGCCGCCCTTCTTCGTCCAGAGCGTGTTCGGCATCCTGGGCGGCATCGGCACGCATCCCGAGGATGTCATCCACATGAAGCGCACCGCCGATCGCCTCTTCGGCAAGGATCTGCGCTGGTCGGTCCTCGGCGCCGGCCGCAATCAGATGGTGATCGCGGCACAGGCAGCGGCCATGGGCGGCAATGTCCGCGTGGGATTGGAAGACAGCTTGTGGATTGGCCCCGGCCAGTTGGCCAAGACCAATGCCGATCAGGTCACCAAGGCGCGTCAGATCATCGAGGGGCTGGGCCTTGAAGTGGCATCCCCGGACGAGGCCCGCGAGATCCTGCAGCTCAAGGGCGGCGATAAGGTCGATTTCTGATGCGTTACGATCTCGACGGCATCGGCATCGAGACCGAGAGCGACGATTGGTGGGTCGCCCCCACCGCCGCCGTCATCGGCAAGGTCAGGCTGGAGCATGAGGCCTCGGTCTGGTGGGGGGCCGTGCTGCGCGGCGACAACGAGCTCATCACCGTCGGCCGGGGCAGCAATGTGCAGGACAATGCCGTCCTGCACACCGACCCCGGCTATCCGCTGACCATCGGCGCCAATGTCACCATCGGCCACCTCGCCATGCTGCATGGCTGCACCATCGGCGAGGGCTCGCTGATCGGCATCGGTGCCGTGGTGCTGAACGGCGCCAGGATCGGCCGCAACTGCCTGATCGGCTCGAAGGCGTTGATCGCGGAGGGCAAGGAGATCCCCGACAATTCGGTGGTCATGGGTATCCCCGGCAAGGTGACCGGCGAGGTCAGCCCGGAGCGGCTGGCGCATATGCTGCGCGGCTCGGCCAAATACGTCGCCAATTGGCGACGCTACAAGGCCGGGCTGCAGCAGATCGGCTAATCGATAAGGACGTCATGGCCGGGCTAAACAGCGAGCCCGGCCATCCAAGGTTGACGAGGGTTATGCCACCGACCGGCTCTCCTCGCGTTTCTCCTCCGCCTCGTCGCCCAGATGCAGGGAGCCGCGGGTCGAATCCGGGCCGATCAGGAAGCCGATGCATGCCGCAAGGCCGCAGGCCGCCAGGAACATGAAAGCCGGCACCACCGCCTCGATCGTCGCCTTGGGCGCCACCAGGTTGTTAGCGCCGGCGATCATCGCCAGCACCAGGGGGCCGGCGATCTTGCCGACGCCGTTGGAGATCTGGCCGAGCGCCATGCCGCGCGAGGAGAGCCGCACTGGAAAGATCTCGGCCGTATAGGGGCTGAGGATGCTGAACACGCCGTCGAAGAACAGCGCCGCGACGGTGAGCAGGATGACGAAGGTCGGGATGCCGCCCATGGTGGAGGCGCCGACCAGCGCCGAGCAGCCGATGGTGATGGCGACGCCGAGCCCCCCGATCGCTCCCGCCCAGCGCCTGCCCATCCAAATCGGCAGGAAGGCGAAGCCGATGCGTCCGATAATGCCGGCGGCCGAGATGAAGACGAAATACGCCGCCGCCGCCCCGGTATCGATGTGCAGCAGCATGGCAACGACGGTCGGCCCCCACAGGTAGACACCGTAATTGGCAGTGGCGGAGCCGGCCCAGATCAGGAATGTCACCAGTGCCCGTAGCGGCGGGCTAAACGCCTCGATCAGCGAGGCGTTGGGTTTCTGGACCAGGACGGGGCGCGCGGGCGGCATCTGCTGCACCGACTGGTCGAGCAGGCGCGCCATGCTGGCCCGTGCAGCCTCCGTGCGGCCCTTGGTGAGCAGCCAGAGCGGGGATTCCGGCATGAGCGCCATGGTCCCCACCGTCACGACGATCGGCGCGGCGCCCAGCACGGCAAGGCCGCGCCAGCCCAACGCCGCCATCAGGGTAGCCGACACGAACGCCGCGATCATCGTGCCGACCGAGGCGAAGACGAAGGGCAGGCCGGCGAGGTAGGAACGGTGCCTGGTCGGCATCATCTCGACCGCCAGCACCGCCACCACCGCGGCCATGCCGCCGATGCCGATGCCGACGAAGAAGCGGAACATCGCGAACAGCGCCCAATTGCCTTCGGGGCTGCCCGCCATGGCAACCGAGGAGATCCCGCAGATGAAGGTCGAGACGACGAGGATGTTACGCCTTCCCCAAGCATCCGCGATCGGCGCAAGCAGGATGGCACCCACGATCGAACCGACGCCACCGGCCAATAGCATGATCGAGGATTGCAGGTAGGTCAGGTGCCATTGCGTGCCCAGTTTCGACACCAGGAAGCCGACCAGATAGAAATCGAAAAAATCGAGGGCGAATGCCAGACAAAGTAGGATGTAGACGGTCCAGAAGCGCCCCGTGAACGGCGCGTCGTCGAGCATCTCGACCAATGGATTCTTCTGCATAGGCAAGGCTCCCTGTTGAGCATCCGATCATTCGGCGCAATCTCGAACGGCCAGCTTTGCTTCGCGTTTTGAATGGTCACCTATCAGGACCAATCGGCCGCCCTATTGGTTATTATTTTTTACAAATTTATCATCAGTTCTGGTTGAATTGTTATTTTGGATATCTAGCGTCGGCTGGCAAGTGACTGCTTGACCACCATGCATCGGTTTTTCAAAAGCAAAATGATCCATAGATCGGATTTCCAAAGAAACCCCGATCATCGTCAACCATCGCCGTCATTTTTGAGGAAGGATCAAAGACAGGCAGCTTGCAGCCGCCTCAAGGCATGCCGGGATGGGTGCGATCAGCCTTGGGCCTGCAGGCGCGACGTGCCCTGGACGGCGCGTACCGCCCGCTGCTCGTTCGCGACGCGCAGCCGCGACAGGACGAAGATCGCAAGCGCCCCGATCGCCGCCGGTATGGCCGCCGTGGCGAAGATGGCTTGCAGCGACAGGTCGAAGGACAGCAGCACGCCGCCCAAAACGGGACCGACGATGGCGCCGATGCGCGACATGGCGTTGGCCCAGCCAGCGCCGGTCGAACGCATATAGGTCGGGTAGATCGTACTGGCCAGGATGTTCATACCGGTAAGGCCGCCGATCAGGAAGAAGCCCGCCGCCCCCGCCAGGACCATCAGCAACCCCTCATCCCCGCCGACATGGCCGAGCGCCACCACGCTCGGCACCCCCAGCACCACCAGCACCGCCAGCGCCACGATGCCGAACCGCTCGATGGCGAAGCCGATGGCGATGCTGCCGAAGGTGCCGACAGTCAGCATGACGGCACTGGCCGTCACCGCCTTGGCCAGGCCGATACCGCCTGCGGTCAATACCATGGGCAGCCAGCTGGTCATGAAATGCTCGGTCATGATCGTACCGATCGCGCCCAGCCGCAGCAGCGCGCTCATCAAGGCTCGGCCTTCAGTGAAGAGATGGCGCACCGGCACGCCCTGCCGTGCCTCTTCCGTCACCAGGATGCGGGTATCGGGACCCAATGCCAGGTCCGGCCGCATGCGGGCGAGCAGCGCGCGGGCCGCCGCCTGCCGGCCGCGCAGGGACAGGAAGCGTACGGATTCCGGCAGGACCAAGGCGAGCACCGCTGCCAGTCCCAGTGGCATGATGCCGCCCAAGACGAAGACGCTCTGCCAGCCCCAGGCCGGGATCATGCGCGCCGCGATGACCCCGCCCAGCGCCGCGCCGATATTGTAGCCGATATAGAGCAGGCAGACGGCAACCGCGCGCCGGCGAGTCGGCGCGTAGTCGACCATCAAGGCGATGGCGTTGGGCACCGCACCGCCGAGACCGATGCCGGCGATCGTGCGCAGCACCATCAGCATAGTCATGTCCGGCGCGGCGATGGTCATGAAATTGAAGATGCCGAACAGGCTCAAGCCGCCGATGACCAGCAGCTTGCGCCCGTACGTGTCGCCCAGCGTGCCCAGCAGCAGCGCCCCGATCATGACGCCGGCCATGGCGCCGCCGAACACCACGCCGAAGGCCGCTTTGCTGACATGCATGGTCTTGATCATCGCCGGCGCCGCATAGGCCAGCACCTGCATGTCGTAACCTTCGACGAACATGAAGCAGCCGAGCAGCAACAGCAGACGAAGCTGGAAGCGGAACGAGCCTGCCTCGTCCATCAAGGCACCAAGATCGACGCTGTCCCGCGTCTCCATCGCGACGGCCATGACCATCCTCCCTGCTCTTCCGGCATTGATCGTTGCCGGATATTGTTCCCAAACCCACCATCGGATATCTTCATACCGTAAGATATCTTACAGAAAAACCATAAGTAGATTTGGAGTGGCGGCATGTCTGGGGAAACGGTCGCCGGAGAGACGATAGCCAGCACGATAGACAGGGCGGCCGTGATGCGCCGCGTCACCTGGCGGCTCCTGCCGTTCCTGATGCTGTGCTATCTGACCTCGGTCGTCGACAGGGTGAATGTCGGTTTCGCGGCGCTGCAGATGAACAAGGATCTGGGCCTGTCCGCCTCGATCTTCGGCCTGGGCGGCGGCATCTTCTACATCTCCTTCTGCCTCTTGGCGATCCCAAGCAATCTGGCGCTGGCCCGCTTCGGCGCGCGGATCTGGATCGCCCGGCTGATGATCACCTGGGGAGTGATCTCCGGCTGCATGGCATTGGTCACCGGGCCCAACTCCTTCGTGGCGCTGCGCTTCCTCTTGGGTGCGGCCGAAGCCGGGTTCTTCCCCGGCATCATCCTTTACCTGACCTACTGGTTCCCCCGACGCGAACGCGCCCGCATCGTCGCGATCTTCATGATCGCGGTGCCGATGGCGAATTTCCTTGGCTCGCCCATCTCCGGCGCGCTGCTCGGCATCGAGCATTTCATGGGCTTGCGCGGCTGGCAGTGGATGTTCATCGTCGAGGCGGTGCCGACCGTGCTGCTGGGCTTCGCCTGCCTGGCATGGCTTTCCGACCGCCCTGGCACCGCCGTCTGGCTGGACGAGCTGCAGCGCCGCCAGCTGGAGGCAAGCCTGGCGCAGGACGAGGCCGATGACAGGACGCCCAAACCATCCGTCTGGCAGATCCTGCGCAACCCCGGAATCATCCTGCTGGGCCTGGTCTATGCCGGCAGCAACACGGCCAGCACGGGCCTGACATTGTGGCAGCCGCAGCTGATCAAGGCTTTTGGCCTCACCAATACCGAAACGGGCCTGCTCAACGCCCTGCCCTTCCTGGCCGGCGCCTGCCTGATGGTGTGGTGGAGCCGGCGATCGGACCGCATGGGCGAGCGCGTCTGGCATGCCGCCATCCCGCTGGCGATGATCGGCTGCGGGTTGTTCGGCTGCCTGGTAGTGAAGCAATTGGCGCCGACGATTCTGATGCTGTGCGTCGCCATCATCGGCACCTATGCGGTCAAGGGGCCGTTCTGGGCATTTGCCACCGAATGGCTGTCCTCGCGCTCGGCCGCCCCCGGCATCGCCTATGTCAACGCCATCGCCAATCTGATGAGCTTCGTCGCCCCCTTCCTGGTCGGCATCATCAAGGACAAGACCGGCAACTACCCGTTGGCGCTGATGCCGATCGTGGGTTTCGCGCTGCTCGCCGTGGTCATCGTGCTGGGCATGGGCTGGGCGAAACGCAGGGTGGCGCGCGCATCCATGGCTTAGGTACCGCAAACCGGCAGTCCCTTGCCGGCACGAATCTCGTCACACAAGAAACGGGAGGTCAGAATGGGCAAAAAGGGTGACTCGGGTCCCAACCGGCGCAACTTCCTCGCCGGGGCCATGCTAGGCGGGGCCGCCGCGATCGGCGGATCGGTCCCGGCCGGCGCGCAAGACAAATCAGAAAGCGACGGGCCGGAAGCCAGCAAGCCCGCCTCGCCGGTCACGACTCCCGCGGCGGCGGCCAAGGCCGGTGCTGCCGAGCACAAGGATGCCGGTCAATCCCAGCCGATCACGGTCACCGATGCCGGTTCGGACTACATGGTCGATGTGCTCAAGACCCTCGATCTGGACTATGTAACGGTCAATCCCGGCGGCTCGATCCGGGGGCTGCATGAATCGATCATCCATTACGGCCAGAACAAGAAGCCGGAACTGATCTCGGTCATGCATGAGGAGATCGGCGTCGCCATCTGCCACGGCTACGCCCGCGCCGCCAACAAGCCGATGATGGCGCTGATCTATGGCGTGCTGGGCGTCCAGCATGCCGCGATGGCGGTCTACAACGCCTGGGCCGACCGAGTGCCGATCTACATGCTGGCCGGCAATGTCGGCGACCAGGCCAAGCGCTTCGGCCCGCCCAGCTGGTATCACAGCGCCACCGACCTTTCGCCGCTGCTGTCGGGCGCCTTGAAATGGGCCGACCGGCCGGTCGAGGCTGCCTATGTCGCCGACAGCCTGCAATATGCCTATCGCCAGGCGACGACGGCGCCCAAGGGGCCGGTGCTGGTGACGCTCGACGACTGGCTGCAGGAGAATTCGCTGACCGGCCAGCGCGACAAGCTGCCGGTGCCCCCATATCACCCGGGCGTGCCGCCGGTCGCCGATCCCGCCGCCTTGGCGGAAGCCGCCAGGATGCTGGTGGCGGCGCATTATCCCGTCATCGTGGTCGAACGCACGGTGAGCGGCCAGGCCGGCATGGACAATGTCGAGAAACTGGCCGAACAGTTGGGCGCGCCCGTGCTTAATTTGGAGGCGCGCATCTGCATCGGCACCAATCACCGGCTCAACATGACCGGCGCCAATGCGGCGGTCATCCGCCAGGCCGATGTCGTGCTGTTCCTCGGCGTCGACGATCCCTGGGGCAACCTCAACAAGACATCCGATACCGTCACCCGCACGACCGGCCACGCCAACCCCAAGGCCAAGACCATTACCATCGGCCTCGACGAGTATCTGGCGCGCGGCAACATCCAGGACCAGCAGCACGCCTATGACCCCGATCTCGCGATCACCGGCGATCCGGAGGCCTCGCTGCCGCACCTGATCGAGGCGATCAGGCACGCCCAAGGCACCGGCTCACGCGATGCGCTCAATCATCGGGTCGCGACCATCGCCAAGCAGCATGACGCGCTGCGCGATCGCTATATCAAGGCAGCCGCCTTCGGCTGGGACGCCTCGCCGATCAGCGTGGCACGGCTGATGGCCGAGCTGGACGAGGTACTGGCGGGCGAGACCACGACCATCGTCACCAACTCGACCCACTTCCTCGACGACTGGCCGCAGAAGCTGTGGAACATCACGCGCTGGAACCATCTGCAGGCCAATTCCGGCGCCGGGGGCCTGGGCTTCTCTGTGCCGGCGGCCATCGGTGCGGCGCTCGCCACCAAGGGCCAGGGCATCCTGCCCGTGGCGCTGCAGACCGATGGCGATTTCATGTTCGTCTCGAGCGCGCTGTGGACGGCGGCGCATCACAAGATCCCGCTGCTCACCGTCATGCACAACAACCGCGCCTATCATGCCGAACACATGAACATCCAGCTCATGTCGAACCGGCGGCAGCGGCAGGTGACCCAGACCGACCTCGGCACCACGATCAAGGACCCGAACATCGATTACGGCGGGCTGGCCCGCAGCCTCGGCATGTGGGGCACGGGGCCGGTCACCGATCCCAAGGATCTGAAACCCGCCCTGCAAAAGGCGCTGGAAGTCGTCAAAAGCGGCGAGCCGGCGCTGGTCGACGTCGTCACGCAGCCGAGGTGATCGCCATGGACAAGACCCGCATCGCCCTGCTGGCGCTGGCCTTCGCCGCCGCCCAGCCCCTCACCGTCGCCCCAGCCCAGGCCGACGACCAGAGCAACCATGGCCGCGACCTGTTCATGGCCAACAACTGCTATCAATGCCACGGCCGGGTCGGCCAGGGCGGCGCCGGCCCGACCCTGGCGCCACCGCACCTGATGTCGCAATCCGAT
>DATJJW010000266.1:0-7209 GCA_035491935.1 Allostellaceae bacterium
ACGCGGGGTGGAGCAGCCCGGTAGCTCGTCAGGCTCATAACCTGAAGGTCACAGGTTCAAATCCTGTCCCCGCAACCAAATTCCTAAATCTACCCGATCAATAAAGGCTGCCAACCGGCGGCCTTTTGCGTTTAGCCGAAACCTGATAGCCTGGGCGATCGGTCGGAAAAGCTCGCGCGCGCCTCGGCGGCGTTAGACCCGCCGATCATCAGATGAAGTGCCTTTGTTCGCCGCACCGCAACCCACAGGGCTTAAGAGCCGATGCGGGGCAATACGGGAGAGGGCAATGTCAAACGACGACATGCGGAGCCAGATGGCATCCAAGCCCGGCTTCATGGCCGCGCTGGACCAAAGCGGCGGCTCGACGCCAGGCGCATTGCGCCTCTATGGCATTCCTGAAAGCGACTATGGTGACGAAGCCGAAATGTTTCGGCTGATGCATGAGATGCGCGTCAGGATCATGACCGCGCCGGCGTTTACCGGAGACAAGGTCATTGGGGCCATCCTCTTCGAAGGAACGATGGATGGCGCGGTGCGGGGCATTTCAACGCCTGCTTACGTCTGGCAGGAACGCGGTGTCGTTCCTTTCGTCAAAGTCGACAAGGGCCTGGAAAAGGAGGCTGACGGCGTCAGCCTCATGAAGCCCATCACGGATCTGGACACCGTACTGACGCGGGCGGTGAAGCTCGGTGTCTTCGGCACGAAGATGCGCTCGACCATTGCCGCAGCTTCCAAGAGCGGCATCGCTGCGATTGTCACACAGCAGTTCGAGGTCGGGGATCGGATCTCGACGCACGGGTTGATGCCGATTCTGGAACCGGAGGTGCTGATCAAGTGCCCCGACAAATCGGAAGCGGAGGCGCTGCTGCTTGAGGCATTGCTGCAGCGGCTCGATCGCCTGCCTGCCGGCCGGCAGGTGATGCTCAAATTGACCATTCCGGATGTCCCCAATTTCTATGCGCCGCTGGTGGAGCATCCTGCTGTGCTGCGGCTCGTGGCGCTCTCCGGTGGATATCCTCGCGGAGAAGCTTGCCGCCGTTTAACGTCCAATCGCGGCATGATCGCCAGCTTCTCGCGTGCCTTGTTGAATGACCTTAGGCGATCCATGAGCGATGGCGAATTTGACGAGGCCCTGGCTGAGGCCGTCGACGAGATCTACCAGGCATCGACAACGAAGGTCTGAGAGACTGTTGCGCCGGCGCCCTGGAATGTCCTGCCCTGGCGTTCGCCTGCTTCTGATGAAATCCCTACTCCTTCGCCATTACGAGGTGATTGCCGGGCAGGACATGGACCGGCGCGCGTGTTCCTTTCGCCGCGGCATCCAGGCGCAGTTGACGAGCGAGCGCCCGATCGGCGGGAGACAGCCAGCTGCGATCATGGCCCCATAGGCTCGGACCGTCCCGGTATTCGACGGGTTGCCACGCCGCAGGATCGATATTGCGGCCGCCCCAGCCGTATTCGACCATGAAGCCCGAAGGCGACTTGGCATAGAAGGAGGTCATGAGGTCGTTGGTATGACGGCCGAGCGTGACGCCGACCGCATCCTCCAGACCTTGAGCCAGGTCATAGCCTTGGCCAACGTCATCGAGAGACAGCAGCTCGACCATCAGATGATGCAGCCCGTCCTGGCCGGTCTCGACGACCGCGAAGCTGTGGTGACGCCGATTGACGTGAAAGAACCAGGCCTTGAACGGGCGCAGCGTATAGTCGCTCAGTCGGAAGCCCAGGATGTCCCGATAGAACCGGATGACCGGCTCGGCATGTTTCGCGGTCAACACGACATGGCCGAGACCGAGAGCCCCGGTGCGGAAGCCGGAGATCGCCCGGCCTGGTACAAAGTCCCCGTCGGCCAGGGCGGCGCCATGGAAGAACTCCAGGCGATTGCCGATCGGATCGGCGCACCAGATCAGCGCCGCCACTTGCCGCTGCTGCGCCAAGGTGGCCGGGCCATGGGTCACCGCTACGCCAGCCTGCTCGAGGCGGCCGCCAAGCGCGCTGAGCGCCGTCGCATCCGCAACCTCCCAGCCATAGACTTGGCAGCCATTGATGGCACCCGTTTCGACAAGGAGGCGCTGCTTGCGGTCGTCCATGCGCAGGCTCATCCCTGAAACCCCGCGCTCGGTCACCTGCATGCCGAGCAGCCGGCTGGCGAACGCGGCCCAATCATCCGGCCGATCCGTGACGATACCGGCATAGCCGAGGGCTTGGATGCTCATGACCGCCTCCCTTCTGGCGCGGCTTGTGCCGGCCATGCCCTGATGCGGGGCTTTGCTGCTATTCGAGCGGCAGGTTCACCGCGTCATAGCGGAACAGCCATTCGTAGCGTTCCGCGATCTTCTCTTCCTGCCATTCCGTGTCGACGTAATGCTGCGCGTCGGCGGCGCTCGACATGGCGCGGTTGTGGAAGCGCTTGCCGTTGGCGGCAGAGCCGAGCACGACTTTGGCGGTGCGGTCCATGCGCAGGCGTTCATAGGCGGCCAATGCCGCCTCGACCGAGCCGGTGAAATGCTCGAGGCACCGCGCCAGGATGAAGCCGTCCTCGATCGCCATCACCGCGCCCTGGGCCAGGAACGGCAATGCCGCGTGACAGGCATCGCCCAGCAGCGTTACGCGACCTTCCGTCCAGCGTGCCATCGGCTCGCGGCTGAGCAGGGCCCATTTAAAGGGCTGGTGCAGCTTGCGGATGACCGTCTGGATGTCCTGATGCCATCCCTTGAAATCGGCCGCGCATTCTTCCTGCGACCCCCGTTCGGTCCAGGATTCGACCTGCCAATCGTCACGCTCGGCCGCACCTACGAAATTGAAGAGCTGGCCGCTGCGCAGCAGGTAGTGGACGATATGACCGCCGGGGCCGACCCAATTGGTTCCGACGGGCCGGCGCAGATGCTCCGGCAACTCGTCCGCCGGCACCAGGCCACGCCAGGCGATGTAGCCGGTGAAGCTCGGCTTGTCCTGGCCGAACAGGTTCTGGCGGATGACGGAATGCACCCCGTCTGCGCCGACGACGACATCGGCGGTGACGGGATCATGCCCAGCGAAATGGACCCGCGCGCCGTCACAGGTCTGTTCGACGCCGGTGCAGCGCGCATTGAGGCGGATGGCATCGGGCGCCCGTTTGCGCACCGCCTCGACAAGGAGGCCGTGCAGGTCGGCGCGATGGATCATGAAATAGGGAAAGCCGTATTTCGCGACAGAGGTGGCGCCGAGATCGAACAGCTTCCACGTCTGCCCCGTGCTCCAGAGCCGGATCTCCTTGCCGTCCATCTCGGTGCAGACGGCGCGGATTTCTGCTTCCAAGCCCAGTTCGAACAGCACGCGTGCACCGTTGGCGCTGACCTGGAACCCGGCGCCGATCTCGCCCAACTGCGGCGCCTGTTCATAGACCGCGACGTCAAAGCCTCGTTGGAGTAGCGACAAGGCTGCGGTGAGGCCGCCAATGCCTGCGCCGACGATCACTACCTTTGGCTTGGCTGCCGTCATGTCATCCCACCCTGTCTTGGCTTCCTTCGACTGGCGGCGGCCAGAGAAGGTCCGATCGCCAGGAAGCTTGATCGCTTTGCCTTTGAGAGTAATAAGTGATTATGCATTGTCAATTCTAATTTGCTATAAATGAATTTATGTGTCGTCTCGCGACCGGGGCGCCGCTGCGCTATACCGGGTGCGTACGGATAGATATTGACGACGGGGATGTGCCTTGGCCAGACAAGCGAAACGCTCCACCTCGGAAGGAGGCTCCAACCTCACGGACCTCGGCGCCGCGCGAGAGGCCTCGCAGCGTTCGATCCAATCGGTCGAGTTCGGCTTCCGTCTCATCCGATGCCTGGAGGAATCGCCGGAACCGCTGTCGCTGAAGGATCTCTCGGCGCGCGCCGGCATGGCGGCCAGCAAGGCGCATCTCTACCTGGTCAGCTTCCGTCGCGTCGGGCTCGTGGCGCAGGAAGAGGGCTCGGGTCGTTATTCGCTGGGGCCTTACGCCCTGCAGCTCGGCCTCGCCACGCTGCGCCGGCTCGATGTCGGGCGGCTGGCGCGGCCGATCCTGCAGGAACTGGCGGCTAATACCGGCGAGGCCGGATATCTGGCGCTCTGGGGCAATCGCGGCCCTTGCATCATCAGCCAGGTCGACGGCTCCCGCCCGATTCCGATGGCTTTACAGGTGGGATACGTCCTGCCGCTGGTCGGCACGGCGACCGGTCGCATCTTCCTTTCGTATCTCGCACGCAAGATGACGAACGCCGTGCTGGAGGAGGAGCGCGCCCGGCCGATCGCGTCGGGCCTGCGCTATGACGAGGCGGGTCTGGAGACCATCATTGCCGAAACGAGGGCGCGGGGGCTGTCGCGCACCGACGGGCTGCTCAATATCGGCTTCACGGCACTTTCCGCGCCCGTGCTGCGCCACGACGGCGCGCTGGCCGCTGCCATCACCCTCATCGGCCCATCCAATGGCATGGATGCCAGCTTCACCGGCACTTGTGCCAAGAAGCTGCGCAGTTCGGCCGAAATCCTGTCGGCGCAGATGGGCTGGGACCAGGGCTGATCCACCCAAGCCCCGCGTTGACAGTTTTCCCGTTCGTTTGTTAGATCGTATAACGTGATTTAATTAAAACAAATGAAGCGCCCTTCCGAACAAGCAATTGAGGGGGCTTCTCGACGGGGTGGCGGACATGGACAGCACCAGGCAGACCGAGGCGACCGGCGTGGCGGTGGATGGCGAGCGCTTTCGCCTAAGGCGTTTCCTCGAATCTCTGCAAGGCACGGATGAGCTGCAGATCGTCGACGATCCCGTCGATCTCGCCGATGTCGCGCGCATCCTGGAGGACAATGCCCGGGCGGTCTGGTTCAAGCAGGTGGGCCCCGAGCGTGCGGAGCTGGCCGGCAACGTCACCGCCAGCCGCGGGCGCCTGGCCGCCGCCTTGGGCGTGACGCCCGACAAGCTGCTGCCGGCGATGATGAGCCGGCTGGCATCCCGGCCGCAGATGGTCGAGGTCGCCCGCGAGACAGCACCGGTGCAGCAGGTGGTGCTGACCGGCGCCGATGCCGATTTCACCAAGCTGCCCGCCAACCTCCAGCACGGTTTCGACGGCGGCCCCTATATCTCGGCCTCGATCGACTTCGCCAAGGACCAGCGTACCGGCTTCACCAATGTCGGCGTGCGCCGCCTGATGCTGCGCGGGCGGCAGGAGGCCGGCGTCGACCTGATGTCGCCTAGCGATCTGCGCATGATCTACCAGGCCTCGGTCGCGCGCGGCGAGAGGCTGCCGGTGAGCTTCGTCGTGGGATGCCATCCGCTCGACTGCATCGCCGCGACCATGCGCCTGCCGATCGACGAGCTGGGTATCGTCGGTTCCCTGCGCAACGCGCCGACGCCGGTAGTCAAATGCGTCACCAACGGCATCATGGTCCCGGCCGACGCCGAATACGTGCTGGAGGGCTATGTCGACGAGAAGGGCTATGTCGAGCCCGAAGGTCCCTATGGCGAGTTCCTGGGCTATTATGGCGGGGTCAAGCACAACCCGGTCTTCCACTTGACCGCGATCACCCATCGCCGCGACCCGCTGTTCCAGACCATGACGATCAGCGGCAAGTCGATGGGCGCCACCGACACGGCGATGCTCTCGGCGCTCCGCACCGAGGTCATGATCTGGCGCGCGCTCGAAGGGGCCGTGCGCCAACCGCTCGCCGTCTATGCCACCGGCTCCAGCGGCGGCATGTTCAATGTGCGCATCGCACTGCGCCAGATCGTGCCGGGCGAGGCGCGCAACGCCATTGCGGCCGCCTTCGGCAGTCTGGCCAACGTCAAGAACGTCTTCGTCGTCGATCCGGACATCGACATCTTCTCCGACCAGCAGATCGACTGGGCGCTGGCGACGCGCTTCCAGGCCAATCGCGACCTGGTGGTCGATGACGGCTTCCGCGCCTTGCCGCTCGACCCGTCGCTGGCCGGCGGAAGGATTGGCGCCAAGGCGGGCTTCGATCTCACCTGGCCCTTCGGCATGGAGGACAAGCTGGAGCGCCACGTGCCCGCGCCGCCCGAGCATAAGGGCAAACGCTTCGACAGCGTCGAGGCGGCATTGGCCGATGGGCCGAAATTCTTCGAGGAATTGATGGACGCCATCGGCAGCCGCGATGGCCGCGAGGTCGTGGTGATGCTCGAAGGCTGGCGTGGGGGCGGCAGGCTCAGCCGCGATGAGAGGGGCCGCTACAGGCTGGACGGCGACCGTTGAGCGTCGACCGGCATACTGGCGGCGGGCATATGGGCGGCGGGCATATGGGCGGTTATATCGGCAAGCCGATCCCACGGGTCGAGGATCTCCGCTTCGTCCGCGGGCAGGGGCGCTATACCGACGACCTGGCCGATCGCGATGCGGTCTGGGCTTATTTCGCGCGCACCAACCATGCCCACGCCAAGATCCTGGCGACCGACGTCCAGGCGGCATCCCGGATGCCGGGCGTCGTCGCCGTGCTGACCATCGACGACTATCTGGCCGATGGCCACAACCCGATGCATCACGTACCGATCCCGGCCGATGCCGTCGATTCCAAGCAACCGGCCTTCAAGGCGACGCCGGCCTCGCCGATCTTCGACGGGCCGCATATGCCGCTGGCCAAGGACAAGGTACGCCATGTCGGCGAGGCGGTGGCGCTGGTCATCGCCGAGACGCTGGACCAGGCGCGCGACGCCGCCGAGCTGGTCGCGGTCGAATACGAACCGTTGCCGGCAGTGGTCTTTCCCTTGGACGCCGTGGCCGGAGGCGCACCGCAGCTTTGGGAGGGCGCGCCAGGCAATATCTGCTTCGACCAGAGTTCCGGCGACGAGGCGGCGACCGAGGCCGCATTCGGCCGCGCGCATCTGGTGCTGGAGCATACTTTCGTCAACAGCCGCATCGTCACCTGCCAGATGGAGCCACGCTCGGCCATCGCGCGTTTTGATGCCGAGACCCAGCGCTACCACCTGCTCTCCGGCAGCCAGGGCGCGGTGCGCCAGCGCATGGAGCTGGCCCAGGCGCTGGGCTGTCCTGTCGATCGCATCGACATCGTCTGCCCCGATGTCGGCGGCGGCTTCGGCTCGCGTACCACGCTCTACACCGAGCAGTTGCTGGTCACCTGGGCGGCCAAGCGTGTCGGCCGCACCGTGCGCTGGACCTCCGACCGCAGCGAGGCGTTCCTGACCGATTATCAAGGCCGCGACCTCGTCACCAAGGCATCGATGGA
>DATJJW010000267.1:0-18668 GCA_035491935.1 Allostellaceae bacterium
CTGGCATCGTAGGGCCGGCAGGGGTCCGTGGAGATGAGCTGGAGGGAATGGAAGCCGTAGAGGGTCGTCAGGCAGAGGCTGTCGGCACCGCCCACGATCGCGGCATCGCAGACGCCGAGCAGGATCATCCGCGCGGCATCGGCGAATGATTTCGCCGTCGAGGCGCAGGCGGCCGAGACGACGTGGGCCGGGCCTGTCAACCCCAGGAAGCTCTGGGTGAATTCAGCGACCGAGAAGGTGTTCTGGGTCTGCCGGTAGTGGAAGCCGGGGGCCAGGGTGCCATCGGCCGGATCGCGGCCCCTGAATGCCAGCTCGGTTTCCAGGATGCCGGCGGTACTGGTGCCGGCGAAGACGCCGATGCGATGGGCGCCATAGCGGCGCTTGGCGGCCGCGACCGCTTCCAGGAACCCGTCCTGCGACAGCGCCATCAACGCCAACCGGTTGTTGCGGCAGTCGAACGCGGCCAGACCTGCCGGCATGGTGACATCCTCGACGCCATCGACCTGGCCGATGTAGGTCGGGATGGTCACCGTCTCGAACTGGCAGGGCCGAAGGGCGCCGCGGCCTTGCCGCAAGGCCGAGAGCGTCGCGCCCCGGCCGGCGCCGAGGCTGGAAACCACGCAAGAATGACTGATGAGGTAAGGAGGCAATATCGGCTCGTTCAGATATTCATGCGGTTTTCGATGCGAGACGGGCGAGGTCGCGGTCGACCTCGATCGCCTGCTGGTCAATGTAGGCCCTATACACGCGATAAAAAGCCTCGAAACCGGCACGATCGGCGGCATTCATGCCGCCTTCCCGGGCAATGTACCAGGATGCCGGCCGGTCATCGGCTCTGATACGGGCGTAAAGGCCGGCGAAATATTTCAGATTGGCACGCAGATCGTAATAGCGCGGCTGGCTTAGAAGCTTGTGGAAGGCCCGGGTATAGGCGCCGAGGAACGGGTCTTCGTAGAAGATGATCTTCGAGTTGGTGTCGTAGACCTCGTTGTGCTGCGGGATAAGGCCGAAATCGAAGATCGAGCCCGGCATGGTCGGCAACCGGCCTTCGGTCAGCAGGAGCTTGCGTGCCTGGGGATCGTGATACATCGCCATCGGATCGTCGATCGGCATGTCGTTCGTTCGACGCATCAGATTGACCAATTCGTTCTCCGGCACCGGAAAATCGAGCAGGGCGAGCAGAAAGAACTGATCGGTCGGCAGCGCGTTCCATATGCCGGCCGCGGCCAGCGCGTTGTGGTTCATATGCGCGCAATTATGCTCGAACAGGTTCCAGTCGAATTCCTCGCCCTTGCGATAGGGCGCGTTCTGGTCGTTGAGGTAGCGGATGGCCGCCTGCATCTGCGCCGCGCTGAGCGGCACGCGACCGCAATAGCGGTTGCGGCCATAGGTGATCGCATAATCCGTCGCGATCGACATTTCGTATTTGAAGGCCTCGCGCGTGAACCCCGGCACCATGTCCTGGAAGACCACGTCGTGGAAGTCGACACCGGTATAGATGCCCTTGGCCTGTGCCTCGTCCTGCGTGCGGTGGTAGATGTCCCGCGTCACCGCACCGCCCGGCCCCACTTCGCCGTCGAAGAAGAAGTCGCGGCCGCCGACGGCGACCCATTCGGCATTCGAATAATGCGCATTGACGCTGAGGCCGACGCCGTCCGACGGCGCGGCCTTGGCGTCGGTGCAGGCGACGAGGACCGGGTAGTCCACATCCTTCTCGCGGCAGACGCCGTTGAGGTAGAGCACCGCATGGCCGCCGATGCCGCTGAAGATCGGGGCGCCGAAGCCCGGCTTCTTATCAAGTTCGGAGACGGCGCAAATTTCGGCATATGTGGAATAGACGGTACGATACTCGGCTTCCGGCGTCGTCACCGTCTGGGGCGGGCCCGGCGGATCGAACGCATTGCCTGCGGCGCAGGCGCTTGCGAGCGAGGCCAGGCCCATGGCCAATATCCGAAGTGCGTACTGACGCAGTCGCCTCAACAAGGCGTTGAACTCCTTTGCATCCGCCTGCCCGCCAAGTCGCGGCCCGTCAGGCCACGGTGGAGGGCGCTGCCGTCACCAGCAACTGCCACAAGCGTTTCCAGCTAGGCCAGTCATGCCCGCCGGTCACGGTGACAACGCGATCC
Organism: Allostellaceae bacterium; assembly: GCA_035491935.1. Taxonomy (GTDB): domain Bacteria; phylum Pseudomonadota; class Alphaproteobacteria; order ATCC43930; family CGMCC-115725; genus DATJJW01. Next base: position 2,127 of record DATJJW010000267.1, read on the forward strand.
TTCGGCAGGATGTCGGCCAGCAAGCGATGCCCTTGGGCATAGCGATCCTCGGTGGCATAGGCAAGCCACAGTTCGGGCCAGACCGCGGGGTCGCCGTCATACCCCCTCAGCCATTCCAGCAGGGCGGTCTCGAGTGTCGGGTGCCCGGTATTGCGCCAACGCGCGAGGCCACCCGCGCGGGCGATCTCGGCCACCAGCCCGCGATTGCCGATATAGGGCGACATGGCCAGGACCCCGGCAACCATCGGTCGATGCGCGCGGGCGTAGAGCAGGGCGCCCAGGCCGCCCAGTGAAATGCCAAGCAGCCAGATGTCATGGGCGCCGAGATCGCGCGCGGCTTCTGCGATTACCGGATGCATATCCTCGACGATCCGGCCGTCGAGGTAGCGGTCGATACCGGTTTCCAAGGCCAGAACGTCGCAACGCCCACCTGCCTGGCGGATGTCGTCGACGAGCCCATGGTCGAAGAAATCGGCGGCATGGTTGTCCGCGCCCGGCAGCATGACCAGGAGATTATGCGGACCGCCGGATGGGGCGCCTTTGTCGAGGATGGTCCGCATCGGTCAGGATCGTTCGGCCGGCCGGATCAGGATGGCCCCGGCGAGCAGGCTGAGCGCGGTGCCGATCGCGACGGTGCTGCCGATGCCGAAGAGCACGGGGATTTGCGACAGCGCCAGCGCGCCGAAGCCGATGACGGTGCAGAGGTTGGCGAGCAGGAGCGAGATGGCCGTCCGCTCGCCCGACGCACCGGTTAGGCCGCCGCGCTGGAAGAAAAGGCAGTAGTTCGAGCCGACCGCCACCACGAGCAGCAGGCCGAAGAGATTGAATATCGACAGCTGACGCCCGCCAATGGTGACGGCCGCCAGCGTCAGGGCCACCGCTACACCTAACGGCAGCAGGACCGAGACGACCGGACGGAACGCACGGAAGTGGAACGACAGCAAGGCGACGATGGCGGCGCCGCCCAGCAGCGAGAGCATGATCGCCTCATGCCGATACGACGAGAGCAGTGCATCCGACTGTGCCTTGAGGTCGACGAACTGCACGCCCTGCGCCGCGAGTGGTCCCAACGCGGCCATGATCGCCGCGGCGTTGTCGACGCCGCGCAGCGGCATCACCGCCGCCCAATGGCCATCCGCCTTGAAGAGCAGGGAATCGAGCCGGAGCGACAGGGCCGTGCCGTCGAGCGAGGCACGGGTCAGCGGGCCTGCGGTTCGGGCGGCTGCCGCATCGGCCAGGAAGGGCTTGAACGCATCGGATTGGAATGGCAGCCCCGCCAATGCCTGGGAAAGATTCGCGGCCAGCTGCGCCGGATCCGGCAAGGCCGTCTGGCGTTGCCGCTGCATCTTGGCGCTGGGCAGGTAACGGGCAGGCGTATCGTAGCCGGCGATGGCGCCTCGTGAGGTCAGGCGATCGAGGATATCGCCGGCGGTCTCGCTGGTCTCGAGGACGGTTTCCGGATCGGCCGCCTGCACCATGACCATGTAGCGGACATCCGGTGCGCCGACATCGCGCCTCAGGTCGCGATCGCGCCGCTGCGCGGCCGGCGGGACCGGGTTCATGCTCGACAATTCGGTCTGCCAGAGATGGCCGCTCTGCCAGGCGATGGCGGTCAAGGAACCGATGACGGCGATGACGAGCAGGGGGCGCAGACGGTGTGCGGCCCGCATCCAGCGCAGCAGAGTGGGCCCGACCCGGCCGGTGCCCTGCCTCATGAGCGAGGCCGGCGCCAAGGCCGGCAGGATGAAGCGCGTGGTGAGCAATGCCGCGGCCAGGCCCGATATCGTAAAAACGCCCAGCTGGGCGAAGCCGATGAAGCGCGAGAAGAGCATGGCCGCGAAGCCGCAGATCGACACCGCCGCACCCAGTCGCAGAGTCGGCCATATCCGCTTGAGAGTGCCGCGCGGGCCTTCCCCGGGCTCCGACTGGGCGAGGAGATAGATGGCGTAGTCCACCGACTCGCCAAGCAGCGTCACGCCGAATCCGATGGTTATGCCATGGACGAAACCGAACCAAAGGCTGACAGCCGTGACGCCGGCCAAGGCGCCGGTGACGACCGGCACTAGGGTCAGAACCAGCATGCGCGGCGAGCGGTAGGCCGCTAGCAGCAACACGACGATGGCGAGGGTGGCTGCGATCGAGCAGAGAGTGACGTCGTGCTTCATCTGCCGGCGCGTGTCGACGCCGAAGACGGCGGGGCCGGTCTTTACGAGGCGCGCCGCGGCGCCCGCCGGTTCCGAGCGAGCGGATACGGCGAAGGCGGCATCGATTGCCGCAAGATCGCGCTCCTGCCCGTCGAGGTCGAAGGCACGGGCTCGGGTTTCGATCATCAGAAGCGCGCGGCGATCGTCCGGGGACATCCAGACCCCGTGACTGATATGCCGTTCGAGATTGCCGGCCAGGCTCTGGCCAACCGCCAGCGCTTCGCCCGTCGGGTCATGGGCAAGCGACGCCTTGGCCAGCGGCGCCATGCCCGATGTCAGGAGGTCGAGATCTTCCTGCAGGCTCTCATGAAGTCCCGCCGCCGTGAAGCGCTGCGCCGTGACGTTCGGGCTCAGCAGGTATCGGTTGCGCCAAATGTAGTCCTGATCCGGCTTGCCGATGCTGTCCGTGCCGTTGTCGACGGTGGCGAATGCCGGCTGGTGCCGCAGATCGTCGGCCAGTTTCCTGCTGATCGCCGCCAGGGTCTCGGGGTTCGCGTGTTCGATGCCGACCAGGATGAGACGGGATGCCACGCCGTCGCGAAGCTGATCGGCCAGGATATGCTGCGTCGATCCGGCGCCTGTCGGCATGAAGGCGGCCATGTCGGTGGAGAAGGGCGTGCGCAGGATGACCAGGACCGCGACGACAAGTGCCGCGCCCCAGACGCCCAGCGCCGGCCAACGCCGAGGTCCAGTCATGAAACGATCTGGGTCATGAAACGATCTGGGTCATGAAGCGATCCGGCTCACGGGCCGTCCGGGGTCACGACCATGTCCGAATGGTCGCCATCCGCTTCATGCGTGTCAATTTCCTTCACGCTGGCGCCGGCACCCGAGATGCGGATGAGGTCGACCTTGTCGCGGACTTTTTCGCTGAGCGGCGTGAGGATCAGCTGCCAGGCGTTGCGGTCGCCGGAAAACGCGGTCCGGTAATAGCGCCGCAAGGTGGCCAAATCGCCGGCCAGCGTCGAGCGGATGCCCTCGACAAGCGCGGCCACCTCGGCGTGATCGCTGAGTGTGACGAAAAAGGGACGGCCATTTGGCTGGATGCCCGAGAGTGTATCGTGGTCGACCACCATGTAGTCGCGCCGTGGCGGAGCCGCGATGCGCTCCAACCAGCCCGGCGCCACGTATTTGAGCGTGCCGCTTGTCTCCACCGGCTTGCTGAGCAAGCTGTCGTATTTCTTCTCGACGAAATGGGCGGAGGAGGAGCGGACCGCCTTCATCTCGGCCATCAGCGTCTCCAACTGAAAGCCATCTGCATGTGCCGGCATGGCGTGCATTGTGGCGGCCAGGAGGATGGCGGCCAAAAGGATGGCAGGCAGCAGGATGGGAGGCAGCAGGAGGCGGCAGGGAAGACGCATCAGAGCCAGATATTGTAGAAATTGAACCAGTTATAGGGGGCCGCGCGGCAAAAATGCTCCAGCCGCTCGACATAGCGGGCCATGAGCGCCTCCGCGTACTCCTGGGTGCTCCTGGCTTCATCCTTGCCGGCGAGATCCAGCCGCTCGAAATGGATGTCGTAGCGATTGCCGCCGCGGTAGAGGCCGACCATCATGATGACCGGCTTGCGCAACATGGCCGAAACCCGGAAGGGCGCCACGGGGAAGAAGGCTGGCGCGCCCAGGAAGTTGCGCGTCGTCTGCTTTTCGTGCGCGAGGCTGCGGTCGGCCAGGATGCCGACGGCACTCCCCTGTTCCAGGAAATGCTCGATCTTGAGAAAGGCGTCCTCACGTCCGAGACTGATGACGTCATTGGCCAATGCGGGGTTGATGGCGTTGAGCGCCGCCGTGATCTTGCGGGCGTTCTCCTCGTACATCACCACCTTGACGCTGAAGTCCGAATGGCGCCGGCCGGCGGCGCGGAGGACTTCGAAGCTGCCGATATGGGCGCCCAACATCACGCAGCCCGTGCCGGCGGCCAGGATGTCGTCGACGACATCCTCCCCCTGGATGCTGAGCTCGTAGAGCTGGGTCTGGCCTTTGAGCAGGAACACCCGGTCGAGGACGCAGGCGCCGAACGAGAAAAAATGTTTGAAGACATCCAGGATCGTTGCGCTGCGACCCAAGACCCGATCGAGATATCGCCGGGAGGCCCGACGGGCATCGGCGGCGAAGAGGACGAAGTAGGTGCAGATGAAGGGCAGCAGCAGCCGCACAACCGGGCGGCCGGCGGTGATCGCGAGCCAAACGACGAAGCGGATCGCGGCCGCCGACCCGCGCTCCCGGCGCTGCAGCCATTCGGGTGTTTCGGATTGGAGGGAAGTCACGAGGCGATCCCCAATTTCAGCGAGGCCGAGAGCAGCAGATGATTCCCCTCGATCATACGGCATTCGATGGACAGGCCGCCGGAATCTGTACGCCAGCGGAACCTGACATGGTCGCCGGGCCGAACGGGCTGTAAAAATTTGACGACCTGGATCTGCGGCACACCGGTATCCGGTCCGAAACTCAGGCGCAGTGCGTGATCGAGCAGTAATGCGCCCGGGATGATCGGGTTGCCTGGAAAATGACCGGGACCCGCCGGATGATCGATCGGAAAATGGTGATCGACGTGAACCCAGTCCTCGGCGCTGCTAGGGTGCATTGGCGACCAGGATGTCGAGCGCGTCGCGGGTCACCTTGCCCAACGCATTGCGGGGCAGCGCTTCGACCAAATGGAGCGGGCGGGGCAGGAAGGCCGGATCGATCAGGCGGCGCAATGCCTCCAGAACCTGTTCGGCCGTGAGGCGGGGGGCCACGACATAGGCGGCGAGCCTGTCCCGGTTGGCGGCCGGATGCAGCACGAACACCGCATCCTCGACGCCCTCTATGCTGTTGATCTGATGGTTGAGGAATCTCAGCGAGCTGCGCTTGCCGGCGATGTTGACCATATCGGACTTTCGCCCGCGCAGCAGGAATTCGGTGGGCGAGCGCAGCTCGATGATGTCGTTCAAAGGCGCTCTGTTGGCGGCCGCCGCGCCCGAGGCCCAGACGTCGTCGCCTACCGCTTCCAGCCGTATGCCGTCGAGGCACGACCATACGGCCGTCTCGCTCGTCCGGCGCATGGCGATCTGTCCGATCTCGGAGCAGCCATAGATCTCGAACAGCGAGGTACCGAAACAGACCTCCGCCTGCCGGCAAAGCTCGATGTCGAGCGGCGCCGTCGCGCTGATGATGCCGTCGAGGCGGGGAAGGACATCGCCATCCGCTACCATGCTGCGCAGATGGATCGGGGTCGTCACCAGGATCTTGGGCGTTCCGATCGATGCCAGCGCCGCCATGATGTCGGCCGGCAGGAGCAGCCGGCTGTCATGGATGATGTGGCCATGCTGCAGCGCCAGCATCACGATCGATTCGAGCCCGTAGCTGTGCTGATGCGGCACCGTGCCGATAAGCGTCATCCCCGGAGCCCGATCGAAGCCCATGGCGTGGCCGGCGGCACGCGCGCTTCGCACCAGCGCGCCCCAGCGGCGGGGCTGGGCCAGCGGCTTGCCGGTCGAGCCCGAGGTGAAGAGGATCGCAGCCAGCTGATCGGCGGGAAAGCTAGGGCGCCGCCCGGCGACTGGGCGTAGGGGGGCTGGGGGTCGGTCGGTTGGGAAGGCGATGGCCTTCTGGCCGGATGGCACGGGCGTGTCCGGATCGTGCAGGAAGTAGAGATCCTGATAGTCGCCGGCCAAACCTGCCAACTGCTCCGGTGCTTCGCTCGGCGGCAGGATGGTGACCTGGCCGCGCATCAGCGCCGCGGCGAAGCCTACCGTGAAGCTGTAGCGGTCGGCGCAAAGATTGACGACATAGGACGCCGAAGGCAGGAGCGTGCAGATGGCGGCGACGTCGTCGAGGAACGCCTCGACCGTCACGATTCGGCCGCCCTCGCGCATGAAGATCGGCCTGCCGGCGGCATGTGCGACGAGGGGATAGGCTTCCAGCATGCCGGTTATCTCGCCGCCGTGCCCGGCGGATAGGCGCCACCCGACATGATGCGGAAGATGCGCATCATGTCGCCGAGACGCTCGCGGGGCGGATTGCTGAGCCAAACCGGCCGGGTCAGGATCTCGCCGACGAAGAGCAGGGCCACCGAGGGCAGGTTGAGGATGTTGACGAAGGTCGACCACCATGCCAGCGGGGCGAGTGTCAGCAGCGAGGCCGAGCCCAGCAATTGAGCGACGCAGAAGACCACCCAGACCCAGGTCACCCGGCGGGTGTAGCGGTCGACGCGCTCGGGGAGCGGGCCGTGGATGACGTGGGAGAACATGGTCACGACCGGCTGGCGGCCCGGGAATAACGAGGATGCGAAATAGCTCAGCAGCGCCAAGTAGATGAGTGCATGGGTGATGCCGACCGAGAGGACGACCGCGCTGCGCCAGGCGAAGACGCAGAGATATCCCGCGCCCGCCAGGACGATGCCGGCCGTCAGCAGGCCGAACGGCCGCTTGAGCCATTTTATGGCTGGCAGTACCGCAAGAACCGCTTGCAGCAATACCAAGAATCTTGCCAAGGGCTCCCATCGCCCAGTCAACAGAGCCGAATGCAGGACGATAGAAACGCCAATAAATAAAAATACGGGCAGGACAAAATATATTTTATGAGTCAGGGCTTTCATTATTTGTTTTTATATTCTTGAATATGGTCATTTAGCGACCCAAGAGATTCAAATATTTTTGAGTTATTTTTCTCGTCGGATCGTAGCTTAACGCCGTACCGCTGAGATATGGCCAAAGAAATTTCCAAGATATCAATTGAATCGAGCCCAAAACCTTGGCCATAGATCGGGGTGGACCGGTCGACATCGGTCACGGAAATCTCAAGATTCAAAGTATCTATTATAATTTGAGCCAGTTCGAGTTCAGTTTTAGTCGTAGGCTTCGATTCAATAGTGGAAGATTTTGTCATAGTATATGGCCGTCATCACAAATCACATGTCGGCTTGAATATCGTACGAAAAGGACTAAATTTCCAAACCATATATCGGCCTTTTGCATTAAAGATGCGGTGGATTGCGCCAAAGACACTTCGCCTTTCACCATACCATCCGTACGAGTGCGTGAGATGAGGCAATATTGCAAATCGATGAAGGGCTTGGTTCGGAAGAATCCCTATATCGTCGCTTCGCTGGTTGTGGCGGCATTTGTGGCTTTCGCTCCGACGCCGGCGCGTGCGGATTTTTTCGATGATGCGCGTAAGACGTTTACCAGCGACATTCCGCACTTTTTCCAGGATGACATTCCCTGTGCTTTCGGTGGCCAGCCGACCAGCCACACCAAGGCCACCTGCGATTCGAAGCCGAACTCCGAAAAGCAAGTGAAATCCACCACGACAAAAACGACTACCACGACGAAAACGACGACTTACGATGAGCCGGTCGCGGCGCCTACGCCTGAGGTAAAACGGCAGCCGCTGGAGCCTCCGACGGGGGAGCAGCACCAATAGGCCCAATGGGCCACGGGCGCAATCCGCAGCCCCATTTCCAGGGTGTGCCGGCTTTTGTCGGCGTGCGGGCCTCTGGGATGTCCCAAGGCTAGGAATACCGGCGCCGGTATCGCTGCTCTTTTATCGGAATCCAGAGGCCCAGCGAGAAAAACTCTCTCGATAGCATCAACGTGTCCAAGGGGTGTCGTGCCGATACATGGATCGACACGTCATTCAATGTTGGGCAAGCCAAAAGGCGGCAACGAGCACAGCGGCTGGTGTGAGAAAGACGGCCATATCGGCGTGACCGATGGTTGTCAGAGCAATTTCCAGGCCGACGATTAGGGCAACGGTCACGACGTTGTTGCGATCCCCGATGACGGTTTTGACGAGAGCTTTCATGTCAGGCGACTTTCTGTTGACGCAGCAGCGTTCTGGCGATGATTTGACCGGCCACGAAATAAACGACGGCCAGAATCAGCAGGCTCCAATCCCCCCATGGCCATACCGCTTCGCCGGCAATGGCGACCAAGGTCCAGAATGTACCGAAGGCCGTGATCGCCGCCCCGACAGCGAATTTGATGAGGTTCTCGGGCACCCGGCTTAAGGGCGCGCGCACGACAAACCCCATGATCATGACGACCAGCAGCGCCGAAAGTGCTGCGCCATAGGCCGTCCAATGGGAGGTCTCACGCATGCCCAACGCCACGACGATGAGCCACACCTCCAGCCCCTCCACCATGACGCCTGTGAAGGCGATCATCCAGCTTGCCTGGCGGTCCGAATGCGCCAGCTTGGCGCGGGTTTCCGCGAATTCCTGGCTTTCGTCGTGGAGCGCCTTCAGCCCTGCCTGACGGGCAATGGCCTTGGCAAGCCAGCGCAGGCCGAAAAGCAGAAGCAGTACCCCGACGGCGCCCTGTACCCAGACGTCGGTCGCGCCGTAGCGCAGGAAGCCATCGGCGAATATCGTCATTGCCGCGAGCACCGCCAGAGCGGCCAGGCTGGCGCTCCCGGCCGCCCGCCAGCCGATGCTGAGGCTCACCGCGAGCACGATGGTGAAGGCTTCCACCCATTCGACCGTCGCCGCAAAAAATATCGGCAGGAAAATATTCCAATTCACCATGTGTTCATCCCACCTCGAGCGGATAGACAAAGAGATGCGCGGCATCGACCGACAAGAGGGCCGTGCGTGCACTTGGCTCGCGGTCCTCGGCTGTGTAGAGGACCGTCTGCAATTGCGGGCAGGACCAATATGCGCGATATCGGCCAGCCTCGAAGACCGTGTATTCCAGGCTCGCGGGAATGCCTTCTCCCGCGACACGGATACCTGCGGAGCGGATCATGACCACGCCGGTTTCGCCCTCGGCAACGCCCTTCGAGGACGCAGCGTGAAATATCCCGCCGACCTCGACGCCAAGGATACCTTGGTTGCGCATTACCCTGGCGGCGAACCCGCCCTGGGCGCCGACGAAACGGGCGACCCGTGCCGTCGCCGGATCCCTATAGAGTTCCGCTGGCGCGGCCGCCTGGACCAGCGAGCCCCGCTCCAGCACGATGACGCGGTCGGCAAGCCGCCAGGCATCGGTCGGGTCGTGGCTGACCAGCAAAGCGCCGGCACCTGACTCCCGTGCGAGGGTGCGGATCTCGAAGCGCAGCATGTCACGGATGTCGACGTCGAGGCCGGAAAGCGGCTCGTCGAACAAGACCAGATCGGGCCGGGCGATCAATGCTCGTGCAATGCCGACGCGCTGCTGCTGGCCGCCGGACAGGCTGTGCGGCCGGCGCGCGGCCAATGGCCCCAGTCCGACGCGTTCCAGCATCCGTCGCGCCACCGATACGCGATCCGATGTCCCTTCCGGCAGCGCCGCCAGGACGTTTTCAAGGCAGGTCATATGCGGCCACAGGGCGTAGTCCTGGAAGACCATGCCGAGCCGCCGTCGCTCCGGCGCGGCCCAGATGCCGCGTGCCGGGGCATCGACGATGTCGCCGCGCAGGCGAACGACGCCGGCATCCACCCGGTCTAATCCGCCGACCAGGCGCAGCAACGTCGTCTTCCCGGACCCCGATCCGCCGATCAGTACGGTGAACTCTCCCGGATGCACGCTCAGGTCGATGTTGCGCAAAACCGGAATGCGATCGAGCCGCTTTTCGACGGCAGTCATTTCGAGCAAGGGGGTCATGGCGTCTGGCTCGCCATGCGCAGGGCGGTCCAACGCCGTGCTGTGGCCGCAACCACGCCGGCAATGCAGAGGCAGAGCGCGATGCCGATCAGTGCGAAACGGGATTCGGCATTATAGTTGAATTGCTGGTTCAAGGTGACGAGGGTCACCGCGACCGGCTCCTTGCCCGCCGGATAAAGCAGCTCCGAGACCGGCAGCTCAAAGAAGATTTGGCCGAACGCCATGGTCCATCCCCATAGGAAGGGTGTCAGCAGCATCGGGGTGTGGATCTGCACCAACCGCTCCGCCCAGGGCATGCCGTGGAGGCGCGCGGCATCGGCCAGGCCGTGGTGCACCTGGCCCAAGGGGGCATGCAGGAAGCGCAGCAGCATGGGCAGCTGTGCTGCGACATAAGCCAGGATCAGCAGGATCGGCGTGCCGTAGAGCGGGAAATAGGCGTTGTTGAAAGCAATGACATAGGCCGCGCCCAGGACCAGCCCGGGCACGGCCATATTGGTCAGGCTGAAGATCTCCATGCCGATGGCGACCCGACGGGAAGCGGATCGGCGCGTCACGCGAGTCAGCACCGCGGTCGCGATGCCGGTGGCGAGCAGGGCGGCGATACCGGCATAGATGCAGGAATAGCCGAGGCTGGCCCAACCGGTTTCCGGTATGCTGGCCGAGCCCGGCGCAAGTGCTCGGGTGAGCACCATGGCGCCGGGAATGCCCAGTCCGAACGCGGCCAGGAGAACCAGCATGCCGCCGAATGCCAGCTGGCCGGCGACCCCGGGTCGCGGCCGGAGGCCGGGGCGGTTGCGGCCATGGACGATCATGCCGAGCGCGCGGGTGAGGAAGTATAGATTCAGCGCCGCGCCGATGCCGGCCGGCAGGATCAGGCTCCAGCTCAGCAGCGCCGCACCGGAGAAATCGAGCGGTACCGCCGCCAGCCGCTGATAGATCGCGTAGGTGATGATCGGCAGATGGATTTGCGCGCCGAGGGTCGCCGGAATGCCGAATTCCTGCAGGCTTTCGATGAACCCGACGATCCAGGCCGAGCCGGCAGCCGGTAGCAGCAATCCGGCGAGGATGCGCATACGGCGCCGCGGCGCTGCGACATGGACCCTCAACGCATCGTCGATCTCGCCCCCAATCGCGCGCCAGCTCGCCCGCGCCGCGAGATAGGCGAAGGGCAATACCTTGAGCGCGAGCAGGCTGATGATGCCCGGTACGCCGAAGAAAAGCCGTGCCAGGACCGTGGCATGCAATAGCGGCAACGAGAACAGGATCTGCCAGCCGGTGGTCAGAATGTAACTGGGCGTGAAGAAGAGCGCCCAAACAACGGCCGACAGGATACTGCCGCCCCACCAGTGCCGCCGCTCGACGATCCAGCCCATCAGGATGCCGCAGGGCACGGCGATCGTCGCGCTGGCCACGGCGAGTTCAAGGGAATTGACCATCGCCGTTGTCGAGATGTCGCCGATCACCCCGCCGCTTCCCCCTTCCATCGGAGCGAGGCTGGGAAATACCGGGACGAGGAGGAAGCGCAGTATCGGATAAATGAATAGAGCAATCAGGCCCATGCCGCAGGCAAGGGCGGCCGGATTCAGCCGGCGCAGCCAAGTCGGCAACCTCATTCACCCACCATTGCGGTCGAGAACCACCGGCTGATTTCGGGTTGCTTGGCGCCCCAATATGACGGATCGACTCTTTCCAGATGCAGTGTGTCCAGGGCGGGCAGCGCCGGGTCGCGCGTGGTGACATCCGTCGTGAGCGGCCAGAACAGGCCATCGCCACCGCCCTCCTCTATGCGCAGCTGCTGGATATCGGGACGCATGACGAAGCGTATGAACTCCTTCGCGGCCTTCAGATTGGCGCCGGACAAGGAGGCCGCGGTCGCGATTGTGCTCGGCAGCACGTAAGCCGGCTCGGGAATGACCACCCGCATCGAAGCATCGCTGCGCGCGCTGAACCACGCGGCGGAGGACTGGGTGACCGCCACCTTGATGTCGCCGGCTTCCAGCGCCGCCAGGGTGTCGTCATTTCGCGGGTAGATATGGAGACCGTTGTGGTGCAGCCCGAGCATGAAATCCTGCCCGGCCGTCCAGCCGCCATGGTCACTCAGCAATCCGGCCAGCAACGGGAACATCGGACCAGAAATGGTCGGATTGTTCATGCCGACGAGACCGGCGAATTGCGGCTTCAGGAGGTCGCTCCAGGTGGCGGGCGGCGTGGCCAAAGAGCCGCGGTAGCTGAACACCCCGGCCAGGGAGATGCCCGTAGGCGTCCAGGCGCCGTCTGCCGGCACGAGCGATTTGCCCATCGCGGTCCAGGGCAGTTCCGGAGTGGTGTCCTTGGCGATCAGGCCGGCCGTGTCGAGAGCGGCCATCGCTTCGTCGCCGTCGAACCAGATCAGCGACCAGCCTGGACGCGTACCCTCGGCGGAGACCTTGGCGAGAAGCGGACCGGTCGAAATCGGGATGACGGTAACCGGGATGCCGGTTTCGCGGGTGAATGCCTCCGCAACGGGCTGGCCGTAATCGACGGCGCTGTAGAGTACGAGGCTCTGTCGCGAAGACGGCCAGACGACGACGATCGCCGCCGCGACAGCGGCGGCCCCGGCCAAAAGGATGATCCAAAGACGCTTCATGATCCCAACCCTTTCATTCGCTATCGTCGCCGGCGAGATTGAAGACGACCCAGATGCTGACAGTTCTGCTGCGGTGCCGCAGGAAACCGGGCGGTGGCGGATAGACGGCAGTTCGGACGGCGTCCATCGCGGCCTTGTCGATCGAGGGCGCTCCGCTGGACTGGACGATCCTGATGTCGCTGACGCTGCCATCGAGATAGGTGAAGGCGACCCGGGCCTGGCCACTCAGATGCATCATCCGGGCGACCGCCGGGTAGACCACCGCTTCCTTGACCGCCTGGTTGAGCCGCCCTTCGAAAAGGGCTAGCTGATCCGGACTGGCCGCCTCAACCGGGGGCGCAGGGGGAGGTGGCGCGACCGGTTGAGGCGGCGGCGCCTCGACCGCAGCCCGACTTGCCTGCGCCGTCGCAGGCACATGGATGACGGGCTTCGGCTTCGGGCGCGTATGGGGCCGCGGCTTCGGGACCGGTTGAGGTTTTTCAACCGGCTTGGGCGGCGGCGCTGGTTTGGGCGGCACAGGTTTCGGCGGCTCGACCGGCTTCGGTGGTGTCACCGGTCGGGGTGGCGCCGGTACCGGTGGGGGCGGCGCCGGTGGCGCCGGCGGCAGGGTCACGAGCGAGACGCGCATGGGAGCCTGTTGCGCTGCCGGCGTCGGCGCGGGCAGGGCGGTCGCGAACCATGCCACCGCTGCCGCCTCGATGATGAGGGCGAGCCCAAAGGCACCGATCAGCGGTGCCGAACGACCGGAAGACGGTTGCATCGGAATGATCGTTTCCATGCCCGTTACGGTGTGTCCTTGGCGGCGATACCCACCTGGGTGATGCCGGCCTTGCGACAGGCATCCATCACACTCAGCATGTTCTGCACCGTGGCCGTGCCGGCGCCGGCGATGGTCACCACGGTCTTCTCCGGTTCCTGACTCAGTTTGGCGGTGAGCTGGTCCAACGACATCTTCTGATCGTCGAGTTCCACCGAGCCATCCGCGAACAGCGTCACGATGGCTTTCGGATGAGGCAGCTCCTGGGCTGTGCTGCTTTGCGGCAGGGTCGAGGAAATGCCCGAGGCGGGTATCATCCGGATCGTCATCATGATGAAGAACACGAGCAGGAACAGCATGATGTCGATCATCGGGATGATCTCGATGCGCGCCTTGCGCGTCTCGAAATACCGCATGATTCATGCCTCCAGCTTGCGCGCCGCTGTCGGCAGTGCCTGCATCTTGCCGCTATGGCTCGCAGCGGACGCCATGCGCACGCCGGCCAGACGATTGATCAGCATGAATTTCATCGTCTCCATCTGATGGATGATCAGACGGACGTCGTTGTTGAGCGAATTGAAGGCAACCAGGCCAATGACGGCGATGAACAGTCCACAGCCCGTCGCGACCAGGGCCTGGGCGACATCGCCCGTCACCGCGGTCGGCGATGATGCGGCATTACCCAGGATCTGGAAGGCGTTGAACATGCCGACGATCGTGCCGAGCAGCCCGAGAAGCGGCGCCAGGGTCACGATGGTGTCGAGCAGCCAGAGCCGGGAATCGATCCGCGGCGCTTGCCATAGCATCGCCTCTTCCAGCATGTCCGCCATCCGGTCCTGGGCCGCCAGATCCGGGTGATGAAGCGGCACGGCGAGCAGGGCTGCGAGAGGATGCCGCCTCGAGGTGTTGAACAGGCTCTCCAGTGCCGAGCGGTCGAGGCGGTTCAGCTTTTCGACGGCGCGCGCGACGGTATGGCCGCGCCGGATCGTCAAACGGAGATAGAGGGTTCGTTCGATGATGACCGTGAGAGCGATCAGCAGCAGGAACGCCATCACATAGAGAATGCCGTCCGATGCCGCGGCAATCTCCTTCAATCGATCGATGCCCATATATTGCACTCCTTCTTCACGCACACATCGTCGTCGGGATGCCGGTGCGGCGTTGCAGCCGCACCGGTTGGGGCCCGACGGTTTCTTAGAAAAACGGGATCGAAACCGTGGTGAAGACGCTCCGTCCCGGGATCGTCCAGTAGAGCGGTGTGCCGTTGGCGACCGTCGTTCCGGCGAAGCCGTAGATCTTCGTCGAGTCGTAGAGGTTGCTGACATCGACCTTGATCGTTGCCGGCGGCGCCCATTTCGGCCCGTCGGTCAAGGTGTAGCCGACCGACAGATCCAGCGTGCCGTAAGGGTCCAGACCCTGGTTCTTGTTGACGTCGCCATAGCGGCTGCCGACCCATTTCTCGATCAGCGAGCCAGTCCAGCTGTTCTTGTTGTAGATCACGCCGGCTGCCGCGGTCGCCGTCGGCGCGTTGGCGATATAGAGGTTGGTCGCCTTGTCGCGGGCGTCGTTGAGGCTGCCATTGCCGTAGACGCTGAAGCCGTCGCCGACGTAATAGGTGCCTTCCGCCTCGATGCCCGAATAGCGCACGCCGCCCTGGTTGAAGGCCGTCGTGATCCCGCCCACCGTCTCCTCGCCGAGCAGGTTGGAGAAATCGATGAAGTAAATGTCACCCGACAGGGAGAGGCGCTTGGTCTGGTAGCTCGTGCCGATCTGGTAGTTCCAGCTCTGCTGCGGCTTGAGCGTCGTGCCGTTCGGGTCGGTCTGATTGAAGAAATTCTCGTTGGGTGCCAGGAAGCCTTCGGCCGCCTGGGCATAGACCGCCCAATCGGGCGTGATCTTGTAATGCACCAGAAGGGACGGCAGCACCGCGTCGAAGGTGTTGTCGTAATTCTGGGCGGTGCCCGTCTTGACGTTGACCGCGGCGGCGACGCTGCGGTCGAAGTAGTCCCACTTCAGGCCCGGCGAGATGGTGAGGCCCGGTATCGGCTTCCAGTCGACCTGCAGATAGGGTTGCAGCGTCGTCAGATGCTGCTCCAATTCGCGATCGATGCCATTGGGCACGCCCGTCCCGAGGTTGATGACGGTGCTGCCTTGGGTGAAGTCCACTTCGGTGAGCCCGCGGGAGCTGGACTGCCCGTCGACCCAGATACCGCTCTGTATGTCGCCGAAGGAGAAATCCTTCTGCATCTTCAGAATGTTACCGAAGGACCGGTAGTCGTTCTCCAGCAGCTGCCCCGGAACATCGTTCGGCATCACCGTGCCGTTGATCAACTGAGTCCCGTTCGGCGTCTCGCCATTGGGATCCAGACCGTTCCAGCCCTGGTGATAATAGGCATAGGTGTATGCCTTGTCGTCCAGGTGCCAGCCGTCGCCGAATTTCGACTTGACGCCGATGTATTCGAAGTCGGTGTGAATGTGATCCTGGTTGTAGCCGTAGAAGTTCTGGCTGTTGGGGTTGGCGGACAGCGCAAAATTCGGACCGAACTGGGCGATCTGGGCCTTCGTCGCGCCCAGGGAAACGTTCTGCTGGATCTGGTTGACCATGCCGACCACGGTTACGACCGTGTTTTCGCCGATCGGCTGGAGGATCTTGACGAAGCCATTCTGGCGCTGCTGACCCGAATGGGTGAGATAGCCATCGCTCCTCATCCCCTGGGCATCGAGGAACATGGTCGTGCCGCCATATTGGGCCACGGTGCCGGTATCGAATTCGCCGCCATACGAATACGTGCCGAAGCTGCCGCCGCCGAAATAGGGATCTACCTGCAGCTTCGACAACGGATCCTTCGAGGTGATGGCGATGGTGCCGCCGAAGGTCGCGTCGCCGATGGTGGACGCCGTGCCCGGGCCGCGATCGACGGAGATGTCACCCAGATCATGCGCCATGAAATAGGACGTCGAATGATGGGTGAAGTCGTTCGAATCGCCCCATGGAATGCCGTCGAAGGTGACGTTGTACTGGCCGTCGGCGAAACCACGGATACTCAGGCCCTGATTCTCCATCAGACCGGGGCCGTTCGGCGAGACGGCGTAGACGCTGGGTGCGATCTTGACGACGTCGTCATAATTGGCCGAGAGCGGCTGTGTCGTCTGGATATATTGATGGCTGATTACCGAGGTAGGCTGCACGGCGGTGAGCGGGGCCTTGGTCGGAGCGTTGTAAGGCGCCGAATCCGGCGTCGTGCCGGCGCCGTAATCGGGGCTCGTCACCGTCGTCTGGACGGTGCCGATATTCAATGTGCTGCTGTCGTCCGCCCAGGCCTGCGATGTTGCCAAGGCCAACAAGCTGATGCCACCCGAGAGCGCCGCTCTCGTAGAGATCCTGCGTCGC
>DATJJW010000268.1:0-13934 GCA_035491935.1 Allostellaceae bacterium
CGGCCAGCCTTTCCCGTACGATCCGGGGCCGAAGGTGCTGTGCCCCAGCTGCATCGCCGAGCCGCCGCCCTTCGATCGGGCGCGCGCCGCCTTCGCCTATGACGACCATAGCCGCCGGCTGGTCCTGGCGCTCAAGCATGCCGACCGCCAGCACGGACTGGGCGCCTTCGGTCAATGGCTGGCGCGGGCCGGATCGGAATTACTGGCCGAGGCCGATATCGTCGCCCCCATCCCCTTGCATTGGACGCGGCTCTTCGCCCGGCGCTTCAACCAGTCGGCCATGCTGGCCCAGGCGGCACTTGCCGCAAACGCCAAGGCAACGTCGGTGGCGGAAGCCAAGGCGGGTCATGCGCCCCCGCGCTTCGAGCCCCTGCTGCTCACCCGGCACAAGCGCACGCCGCCGCAAGGCCGCCGCTCGCGCCGGGGCCGGGCGGCCAATGTCCAGGGCGCCTTCCGCTTGAGTGCCGGCATGGATGTCAAAGGGCGGCGCATCCTGCTGATCGACGATGTGCTGACCACCGGCGCCACCATCGCCGAATGCGCCCGCGTGCTGCGCCGGGCGGGCGCGGCGCGGGTCGACGTGCTGACACTGGCCCGCGTCATCCGCGATTGATCGAACCTGGTTACGTGCATTTGCGTTAGATGAGCCATGTGGCACCGGACCTGCTGACGCAACGACCCGCATCGCTATATGTTGGTCAACAACACCCCGGAATTGGAGTACTTCCCCCGTGGCCACCGTCGAGATCTACACCACACCTTATTGCCCCTACTGCGCGCGGGCCAAAACCCTGCTGCATTCAAAAGGCGTCAACTTCACCGAGATCGATGTCTGGTCGGACAGAGATCGCAAGAAGGAGATGATCGAGCGTGCCGGTGGCCGCACGAGCGTGCCGCAGGTCTTCATCAATGGCGAGCATGTCGGCGGCAGCGACGACATCCACGCGCTCGATCGCGCGGGCCAGCTCGACCCCAAGCTCGCGGCCTGACGCTACGATGACCCTCGGGCAGGTGACCGTTCCCTCCCATGCGGATGCCATCACCGATCCGGTGCCGTCCCCGGCGCCGGCGGTCGGCAAGGTGAAAGTCGCCTGCCTGCAGGTCTCGGCCGGCCCCGACCCCGCGGCCAATCTGGAAACGCTGCTGCCGATGATCCGGCAGGCACGCGATGCCGGCGCCGAATTCATCCTGACGCCGGAGAACGTCGTCATGATCGAGCCTCGGCGCGGCCCCAAATTCGCGAAGGCCGAGGATGAGGCGCATCCGGCCATCCTGCCGGCGCTGGCCGAGGCGGCGCGCGAGACCGGCGCCTGGCTTCTGGCGGGTTCGCTCGCGGTCAAGGTGCCGGGCGAGGACCGACTCGCCAACCGTTCCTACCTCTTCGATCCCACCGGCGGCATCATCGCGCGCTACGACAAGATCCACATGTTCGATGTCCAGCTCGCCAATGGCGAGAGCTACAAGGAGTCGAACCAATTCCGCCCCGGCAACAAGGCGGTCGTCGCCGACACGCCTTTCGGCCGCATCGGCATGACGATCTGCTACGATTTGCGCTTCGGTCAGCTCTATCGCGCGCTGGCCCAGGCTGGCGCCGGTATCCTGACCGTACCCTCGGCCTTCACCGTGCCGACCGGCCAGGCGCATTGGCACACGCTGCTCAAGGCCCGTGCCATCGAGAATGGCTGCTTCGTCCTGGCCCCGGCCCAAACCGGAACCCATGCGGAAGGCCGCGCCACCTATGGCCATTCGCTGATCGTCGCCCCCTGGGGCGAGGTGCTGGCCGATGGCGGCGGGGAGGTCGGCATCGTCATGGCCGAGCTGGATCTGGCCGAGATTGCCAAGGCCCGCGCCATGGTCCCGTCCCTCACCCATGACCGCGACTGGTCGCACCCGATCCTGGGCATGGAAGCGCCGAACAAGCCGATCTACGGGTAGGAAGTCGGCCGTCTGGCAAACGGACTTCCGGAACAAGCGCCAAGCACCTTCCCGAACGAATCACACAAATGCAGGGGGCAATGATGGATTTGACGATGCCGGCACGGCGCGACGTGCTGCGTATGGCTGCGGGCGCCGCGGCGATGGCGGGGCTGCCGGCCGAGGCGCTGGCCAAGATGACGGGCGGCCACAAGATCGTGGGCCTGGTCATGCCGACGACGCGGCCGGGCACGGTCATCGAACTGATCCCGCTGCTGCCCAAGGGCGTCGGACTGCTGCCGGTCTATCTGGCATTCCATCAAGGCACCGAAGCCGAGTTCAAGCAGGGCTTCGGCGAATACGAGAAGCAGATCGCCATCCTGGCCGGCCATGGCTGCGACATCATCCATCCCGAAGGCGCCCCGCCCTTCATGGTGCAAGGACTGGTGAAGGAGACGGCGATCGTCGATGCCTGGCAGAAGAAGTACCGCACCCCGGTCTTCACCAGCGGCCAGAACCATGTGCACGCGATGCACGCCTTGAAGGTCAAGTCACTGTTCGGCGCGACCTATTTCAAGGGCAAGATCAACGACCTCTACGCCAAATATTTCGAGGATGCCGGCTTCAAGGTCTACGGCATGCAGGGGCTGCAAGGCGTCGACTTCACCAAGGTGCAGGACGTGCCGTCCTCGCAGATCTACGACTTCATCAAGGCCGGCTTCGAGAAGAGTCCCGGCGCCGAATGCATCTACATGCTGGGCTCCGGCTGGCACACGCTCGACATCATCGACCGGCTGGAACAGACTCTCGGCGTGCCGGTCGTACACCCTCAGACCGCCCGCGTCTGGGAAATCCAGAAGCGTCTGCACATCCACGAGCCGATGCAGGGCTACGGCGTGTTGATGTCGAAGCTGCCGCCGATGGTGGCTTGAGAAGCGGCGCCGTCATTCCATCCGTCATGGCCGGGCTAGATAGCGAGCCCGACCATGACGAGACGGGGAGAGCGAAGCCTACCGCTCGAAGCCCCATTTCGTCGCCAGCGTGCCGATTTCCGGACCCTGCTTGTATTTGGCGAGCGCCGCATCGACCACGGCCAGGCGCTTGTCGCCTTTGCGGAAGGCGAAGGACAGCTCGTTGAACTGGGTCGGCTTGTAGGATGCGACCATGTGCAGGCCCGGGTAATTGCCGGTCTTGAGCAGGTAGGCATAGCTGGGCCGATTGCCGACCACCGCATCCAGCTTGTGGTCGCGAAGCGCGGCCAGCGCATCGGCCACGGTCTTGAATGGCACCAGTGTGGCGCCGGCCTGCTTCGCCGCATTCGCCCAGCCGCCGCTGGCGGTCGAGCCGACCTGCTTGTGGCCAAGCTGCGCAATCGAGGTATAGGCGGTCTTGTCGCTGTCCGGCACGACCAATGTCTCGCCGTAGCGGGTGAAGGCCTGGGTGAAGTCCGCCGATTTCCGCCGCTCGGTCGAGGGCGACATGATGACCATGTCGAGCTTCCCGGCATCGAGCGCCGACAAGAGCGACGCGAAGGGCAGCAGATGCACATCGGCGGTCATGCCCGTCTGCTTGAGCACGCCCCGCAGCACCTCGACGGCGAAGCCGGTCGCCTGGCCGGAGGATTTGTCGACATACATGATGGGTGCGGAATCGGATATGCCGACCTGCAGGGTCTCGGCAGAGGCCGTACCCATCGCCATACAGAGCGCCACGCAGGCGAACGACCATGCCCAGCCGATGCGTTTCGATATCCCCATGCTCGCCTCCCCCGTTCCGGCCGTCTTTCCACGCGGCGCTTCGCCTTTGCGTAGCACCGCGCGGGACGACCGTACAGGGGCAGGCGCAGAAGCTGCCTTTAATGCGTCCGTTCCGCGAAGACCCGCAAACGATGGCCATCCGGATCGATGGCGAGGAAGGTTCGACCGAAATCCATCGTCGTGGGCCGTTGGACGATGTTGAGGCCGCGGCCACGCCAATCCTGATGGGTGGCATCGACTTCGTCATATGACGCCACCGGCAGGACGATCTCGGCACCGCCGCCGGTCATGATCGCCATCGGCTCCGCCATGCGCCTTGCCCACATGCCGAGGCGGAGGCCGGAGGGGAATTCGAAGGCACGGAAATTGGGCGAGGCCGCCACGGGTTCCAGCCCGAACAACTTGCCGTAGAAGGCCCCGCTACGCTCGACATCCTCGACATAGAGGACCATGGCACTGGGTTGGGTCATCTTCATCTCCCTTGGTTTTGGTGACCTGGAGGAGATGCTACGACGCCCTCCTGTCAGTTTTTGTCAGTATAGCCGGTGGCCTCGCGCCACTCCTGAAGCAGCGCCTGACGGCGCCTGGGATAGCGCATGCCGGCATCGCTCAAGGATTCGATACGGTCGGCCCGGAAATGGCGGAAGCCCTGGCGCAGCTCGCACCAGGCGCCGACGATGCGCGCATGGTCGAGGAAGCCCAGCAGGAACGGCCAAATAACGCGTTCGGTCACCACTCCTTCGACATCACGATAGATCACCACCAGCTTGCGCTCACTGCGGATCGCCCGGCGCAGCACCGAGACGTCGATGGTGCCGGAGGCGATGGAGGCCATATCCTTCGGCACCAGCAGGGTCGACCCCTCCATCTCCTCGCGCAGATCGGGCGGCAGCACGGCCGCGATCTTGGCGAGCACATCACGCGCGGCAGTCTTGAGGTCGCCATCGGCGGCGGCGGCCACCCAGCGCGACCCCAGCACCAGGGCCTCGATCTCCTCAACCGAAAACATCAGCGGCGGCAACACGAAACCCGGCTTCAGCACATAGCCGACGCCGGGTTCACCCTCGATGGCGGCACCCTGCGCCTGCAGAGTCGCGATGTCGCGATACAGTGTGCGCAGGCTGACGCCCAATTCCTCCGCCATGACGGCGCCCGCGACTGGCCGGCGGTGACGACGCAGAAGCTGCAGCAGGTCGAGCAGTCGTTCGGAACGGGACACGTCAACCAACCTTCACAAATCGGATAGGAACCATACCGCCGGCTGCACATTACCACCGCGATACTACTTTGCGGGATCGGGAGATTCGCCATGACCGACCTAGACACCGCATCTTCCCACGCAGAAAGACGCGCCGTACTGGAGTCCCATGAGGCGGGCTACGACAAGGGGCTGAAGCCTCGGCAGATTCAGATGATCGCCATCGGCGGCGCCATCGGCACCGGCCTGTTCCTGGGCGCGGGCGGAAGGCTCCAAAGCGCGGGGCCATCCCTGGCACTGATCTATCTGATCGCCGGCATTTTCGTCTTCTTCATCCTGCGCGCGCTGGGCGAGCTGGTGATGCACCGCCGCACCTCCGGCAGCTTCGTCTCATATGCCCGCGAATTCATGGGCGAGCGCTGGTCGTTCGTCGCCGGCTGGATGTACTACCTCAACTGGGCGATGACCGGCATCGTCGACATCACCGCGGCCGCCCTCTACATGCATTACTGGGGCATGTTCCAGGGTGTGCCGCAATGGGTCTTCGCGCTCATCGCACTCTGCATCGTCGGCGCCTCCAACATGGTCGCGGTCAGGTGGTTCGGCGAGATGGAGTTCTGGTTCGCCCTGGTCAAGGTCGGCGCCCTCGTGCTGTTCCTGATCATCGGCATCGTGCTGCTGATCAGCCGCCACCAGATCGCCGGGCAGGACACCGGCATCCACCTCATCATCAACAATGGCGGCGTCTTCCCGCATGGCATCCTGGCGGCCGTCGTCATCGCCCAGGGCGTCGTCTTCGCCTATGCCGCGGTCGAGCTGGTCGGCATTGCCGCTGGCGAGGCCCAGGATGCGGAACGGGTGCTGCCACGAGCCATCAACAGCGTGATGTGGCGCATCGCGATCTTCTATGTCGGATCCGTCGTGCTGCTGGTGCTGCTGCTGCCTTGGACTGCCTACAAGGCTGGCACCAGCCCGTTCGTGACCTTCTTCTCGGCGCTGGGCGTACCGGCCATCGGCACGATCATGAACATCGTCGTGCTGACCGCGGCGCTGTCCAGCCTGAATTCCGGGCTCTATTCGACGGGCCGCGTGCTGCGCTCGCTATCCATGGGTGGCTCGGCGCCGAATTTCGTCGGCAAGATGAACGCCGCCAAGGTGCCCTATGGCGGCATTGTGGTGACGCTGGTGATCTATGCCGTCGGCGTCGTGCTGAACTACATCGTGCCCAGCGAGGTGTTCGAGATCGTGCTGAACATCGCCTCGCTCGGCATCCTGTCGACCTGGGCCTTCATCGTCGTTTGCCAGATGCTGCTGCGTAAGGCGGTGGCGCGCGGCGAGATCGAGCCGCCCAAGTTCCGCATGCCCTGGGCGCCTGTAACATCCTGGGCGACGCTGGCCTTCCTTCTTGCCGTGCTGGTGCTGATGGGCTTCGACTATCCGGAAGGGACGTTCACCGTTGCGGCGATCCCGCTGGTGGTGATCGCACTCTGCGTGGGCTGGTACCTGCTGAAGGGCAGCCAGCTCTTCAGCCCGACCGCGCCCTCCTACATGCTGACCCGCGGCATGGAAGACCGCCCGCCGGATTGACCCCCTTCGCGGCATAGGGCAGGTCGTCGTCGGGATCGGCGACGATGAAACTGCGGACGCCCCGGGCTCAGGGGCTAGAGCGGGTTGAGCTCGATCCCCTTCACCGCGGCAAGGCGCTGAACCGCCGCGTCCGGCTGATGCAGGACGCCATGCTCGTACGCCACCACGGTAAGGCTGTCACCGAAACCCGCGATCAACTCGGCCGGTAGCAGGTGATGGTGCGCGCTTGCCGGCCGGCCGAAGCGCTCATGGCCGCGTGCATAGGTCTGGTAGATCAAGGCGCCGCTCGGCTGCAGCAGTCGGACCAGACGCGGCCAGGTCGGACGGAAGAGATAGCTGGTGACGATGATGCCGGCGAAGCTTTCGGGTGTGGACCAGTCCCAGTCGCCGCCATCCTCCAGATCGGTCTCGATGATCTCGACGCCTGCGGTACCTTGAAGGTCGGCCAGGCTCGACACGTTGCGGTCGACGGCAACGACGCCATGGCCGCGGCCCAGGAAAAACCGGCTGTGCCGCCCGCCCCCGGCTGCGAGGTCGAGCACGCGTCCCCCCGCCGGGATCAGATGCGCCCAGCGCCTGACCCAGGCCGCCGGCACGCCAAAAGGATCGCTCACCACCTTTGCTCCATTTGCACTATGCAATTCCGTGACGCTCCATCATCCTAGATGCGCCATGATCCACTATGATTTGCAATGCAAGAACGGTCATGTCTTCGAGGCGTGGTTCCGTAGCAGTAGCGACTTCGACACCCAGGCGGCGTCCGGAATCGTTGTCTGCCCGCATTGCCAGGATACCGGCATCACCCGCGCATTGATGGCACCCAACGTCGCCAAGAAGGGCAACGCCAAAATCGAGCCGATGCCGCGTCCCTCGAACGAGACGGCCGCGAATCCGCCGGTACCCCAGGCAGCCGATCAGCCGGCACCGCCTGAGATCGCCGTGCGCCAGGCGCTGCGCGCACTGCGCCAGGTCGTCGAGAAGAATTTCGAGCATGTCGGCAGCCGCTTCGCCGAGGAAGCGCGCAAGATCCACTACGGCGAGACCGATGCGCGCGCGATCTATGGCGACACCACGCCCGAGCAGGCGGAGGCGCTGGCCGACGAGGGCATCGCCGTCAGCAGCATCCCCTGGCTGCGCGAGACCGACAGCTAGAGGCGGCATTGGACGTCGATGCGACTAGATCGCTCGTCGTTCCCGGAAACCGGGCAGGCGATACCTGCCTCAGAACTTCTCCGCGCTCAGCATGTAGTTGATGTCGAGCTGCCGGCTGGTACGCCAGCCGCCGGTCTTGAGGTCGAGGCTGAGACCCGTGACGTCCAGCACGTTCAAGCCGGCCCGGCGCAGCGGCCGCGCCACTTCCGAGGGCTTCAGGAACTTGCGCCAGTCATGAGTGCCGGGCGGGACCCAGCCCAGCACGTATTCCGCGCCGAACTTGGCCAGCGCCAGGGCCTTGGCGGTGCGGTTGATGGTCGAGAGCACGACCAGCCCCCCCGGCTTCACCAGCTCGGCGACGCTGTCGAGGAACAGGGCCGGGTCGGCGACATGCTCGACCACCTCCAACGCCAGAACCACGTCGAAGCCCGGCTGGCCCCGACGCTCGGCGGCCAGCGCCTCGACCGTCGAGACGCGGTAGTCGATGTTGAGGCCGCCGGCATCCGCATGCACAGCGGCTATGTCGAGTCCCGCCTCGGCCGCGTCGATGCCGGTGACATCGAAGCCCAGCCGTGCCATCGGCTCGGCGATCAGCCCACCGCCGCAGCCGATATCCAGCAGCTTGAGGCCGCCGAAAGGCGCGATCTTGGCATCGTCCAGCCCGAAATGCTCGACGGCGCGGCAGCGGATGTAGCCGATGCGCGCGGGATTGATCTTGTGCAACTGGGCGAATTTGCCATCGGGCTTCCACCACTCGGCGGCGATGGCCGCAAACTGCGCGACCTCGGCGGGTTCGATGGTGGTGGTGAGGGATTCGGACACGTGCGGAGCTCCTGTACTTTCGCGCCGAGGCCTGGCAACCATGCATGACAGTCGTTCAGCCGGCAATATGGGGGCCGACTTGCCTCCGCGGCGGCGGCAAGAGTATGTATAGCCGCCACGGCCGGCAACCCATGTCATTGTCCGCCCCAAAAACACATTCTCAGCAGGCAAAAGTTACAATATGGCGCGCATCGTCATGAAATTCGGCGGCACGTCCGTCGCCGACCCTGATCGTATCAAGGCAGTCGCCCAGCGCGTGAAACGCGAAGTCGACACCGGCAATGAGGTCATCGTCGTCGTGTCCGCCATGGCCGGCGCCACCAACCAGCTGGTATCCTGGACCAATGAGATCGCGCCGCTGCATGATGCGCGCGAATACGATGCGGTCGTGGCCTCCGGCGAGCAGGTGACCGCGGGCCTGACCGCGCTCGCCCTGCAGCAGATCGGCGTGCAGGCACGCTCCTGGCTGGGATGGCAGGTGGCGATCCAGACGGACGATGCCCATGGCAAGGCGCGCATCCAGGCGATCGACCTCTCCGAGATCCGCGCCCGCACGGCGCGCGGCGAAGTGGCGGTGGTCGCCGGATTCCAGGGCGTCACGCCCAACAACCGCATCACCACGCTCGGCCGCGGCGGCTCCGACACCTCGGCGGTGGCGCTGGCCGCCGCCTTCGAGGCCGAGCGCTGCGACATCTTCACCGATGTCGAAGGCGTCTACACG
The DNA here is from genome assembly GCA_035491935.1 of Allostellaceae bacterium. GTDB lineage: Bacteria > Pseudomonadota > Alphaproteobacteria > ATCC43930 > CGMCC-115725 > DATJJW01. The sequence continues at coordinate 9,152 of DATJJW010000268.1, forward strand.
ACCGATCCCAGGATCGTGTCGCGGGCACGTAAACTTGATAAGATCACGTATGAGGAGATGCTGGAGCTGGCGTCGCAAGGCGCCAAGGTCCTGCAGACCCGCTCGGTCGAGATGGCCATGAACCACAAGGTCCGGGTCCAGGTGCTGTCCAGCTTCGTGGACCGCCCCGGCACCCTGGTTGTTGAAGAGGACGAAATCTTGGAACAGCAAATCGTCAGCGGTATCGCCTACAGCCGGGACGAAGCGAAGATCACCCTGGCCGGCGTCAAGGATCGGCCGGGCGTCGCCGCCGCGATCTTCGGGCCCCTGGCCGACACCAACATCAATGTCGACATGATCGTGCAGAACGTCTCGCGCGACGGCGCCACGACCGACATGACCTTCACCGTCGGCAAGGCGGATCTCGACCGTGCCATCAAGGTGCTCGAGTCGGCCCGCACGCAGCTGCAGTTCCAGTCGCTCGACGCCGACAGCAAGGTGGTGAAGATCTCCGTCGTCGGCGTCGGCATGCGCAGCCATGCCGGCGTGGCGCAGAAGATGTTCCAGACCCTGGCGGAGAAGCAGATCAACATCCAGGTGATTTCCACCTCCGAGATCAAGGTCGCGGTACTGGTGGCTGAGGAGTATCTGGAGCTGGCATTGCGCGCGCTCCACACCGCCTATGGCCTCGATGCGGCGGCGTAAGGCCCGATCATGAGCCTGGACGTCATGACCGGCGGCAGTGTCGCCGGCACGATACCGCATAAGCGACTCGATGCGCTGTGGCAGCGCGGCTGCGATTTCCTCGGCAGCGAATTGGCCATTTTGGGCGGCGCCATGTCCTGGGTGTCGGAGCGCCATCTGGTGGCGGCGATCTCGAATGAGGGCGGCTTCGGCGTCATCGCCTCGGGCTCGATGAGCCCGGAGCTGCTATCCCGGGAGATCGATGGCACCAAGGACCTGACGCGCAAGCCCTTCGGCGTCAACCTGATCACCATGCATCCGCAGCTCGAACAGCTGATCGATGTCTGCATCGCCAAAGGCACGAGCCATATCGTGCTGGCCGGCGGCCTGCCGCCCGCGACCGCGATCCAGCGTATCAAGGCGGCAGGCATCAAGGCGGTCTGCTTTGCGCCCGCGCTGGTACTGGCGAAAAAGCTGGTGCGCATGGGCGTCGATGCGCTGATCATCGAAGGCATGGAAGCCGGCGGCCATATCGGACCGGTCGCGACCAGCGTGTTGGCGCAGGAGATCCTGCCCCACATCACCGAGGTGCCGGTATTCGTTGCCGGCGGCATCGGCCGGGGCGAGGCGATCGTCTCGTTCCTGGAGATGGGCGCCGCCGGCGTGCAGCTCGGCACAAGATTCGTCTGCGCCACGGAATCGATTGCGCACATCCGCTTCAAGCAGGCCTTCATCCGGGCGGCCGCGCGCGACGCCGTGCCGTCGGTGCAGCTGGACCCGCGTTTCCCGGTCATCCCGGTACGTGCGCTCACCAATGACGGCACGCGCCGCTTCAACGAGTTCCAGCGCGACGTGATCGAGCGCTTCAACGCGGGCAGCGTCAATCAGAAGGACGCGCAGCTCGAGATCGAGCATTTCTGGGCCGGGGCGTTGCGCCGCGCGGTCATCGATGGCGATATCGACAATGGCTCGGTCATGGCCGGACAAAGCGTCGGCATGGTAACCCGCGAGCAACCTATGCGGGAGATACTGGGCGAATTGGTCAGTCAGGCGAACCAGGCCCTGACCATCCGCGATCGTGCGGCCGGCGGCGTAGCCAACGGCGAAAACTGACGACGATGCGAAGGGGGCGTCATGGATGATGCGCTGCCGGCACGAACCGAGGACGGGTCCCACGCCCGGGGCGCTCGACGCCTGCTCGGCCGGCTGCGCCATCTCATGGCGGGCTCCGGCACCGTGCAGGAGCGGCTGGACGAGATCGTCCGCACCATCGCCGCGACCCTGGAGGCGGAGGTGTGCTCCGTCTATGTCAGGCGTGCGGGCGACATCCTCGAACTCTATGCCACCTTCGGCCTGTTCCCCGAGGCCGTCCACCGTACCAGGCTGCGAATCGGCGAAGGTCTGATCGGCGTCATCGCGGCCAGCGGCCGGGCGCTGTCCCTGTCGGATGCGCAATCGCACCCGGCCTTCGCCTACCGCCCGGAGACGGGTGAAGAGGTCTATCAGTCGCTGATGGGCGTGCCGGTGCTGCGCTCCGGCCAGGTCTCGGGCGTCGTTGCGGTACAGAACCGCTCGCAGCGGACATATACCGACGAGGAGATCGAGGCGCTCGAAACCGTCGCCATGGTGCTGGCCGAGCTTATCGCCGGCGGCAGCCTGGTCAATCCCGCCGAGTTGCATCCGACCGACGGCAATGCCACCCTGCCCCACCGCCTGGAGGGCATGCGCCTGGCTTCCGGCGTCGCCATCGGCCAGGCGGTGCTGCACAAGCCCGATATCGTCATCCGCCAGGTGGTGGCCGAAGACCCCGAGGCCGAGGCGGCCCGGCTGGAGACGGCGATCGCCGACATGCAGCTCGCCATCGACCGCCTGCTGGAAGCGCCGGACATCGATGGTGAGCACCGCGACATCCTGGAAACCTACCGGATGTTTGCCGAGGATCGCGGTTGGCTGGGCCGCATTCGCGAAGCGGTCGATAGCGGCCTGACGGCGGAAGCCGCCGTGCAGAAGGTGCGCGGCGACACGCGGCTGCGCATGAAGCAGATCAACGATCCCTATATCCGCGAACGCTTGAGCGATCTTGAGGATCTGGCGGGCAGGCTGCAGAACCACCTCTCGGGCGACATGCCGCCATCGGTCAGCGGCGAGCTGCCGGACGAATTCGTGCTGGTCGCCCGCACTATGGGCCCGGCCGAGCTCCTGGAATACGACCGCCGGCGCCTGAAGGGCCTGGTGCTGGAGGAAGGTTCGCCCTCCTCCCATGTCGCGATCGTCGCCCATGCGCTGGACATCCCGGTCATCGGCCGGGTCAAGGGTGCGCTCGACCAGATCCAGGCCGGCGACCTGCTGGTCGTCGATGGCGACAGCGCCCAGGTGATGATCCGACCGGGCGAGGACATCCAGCAGGAGATCGAACGGCGTCTGGGCGCGAGGCGCCACCGGCAGGAGGTCTATGCCAAGCTGCGGGACCTGCCGGCCCGCACGCTCGACGGCACGATGATCACGCTCAGCATGAATGCCGGGCTGGTGCTGGACCTGCCGGAACTGGAAGCGACCAATGCCGATGGCATCGGGCTCTACCGCACCGAACTGCCCTTCATGGTGCGCAGCGACTTCCCGTCGGTGACCGAGCAGATCGGTCTCTACAAGGGCATCCTGGATCATGCGGGCGGCAAGCCGGTCGTGTTCCGCACCCTCGATATCGGCGGCGACAAGCTGCTGCCCTACCTGCCGGAGATGCAGGAAGAGAACCCGGCCATGGGCTGGCGGGCGATCCGCATCGCGCTCGACCGGCCGAGCATGCTGCGCCACCAGCTGCGCGCGCTCATCCACGCCGCCGAAGGCCGGTCCTTCTCGGTCATGTTCCCGATGGTGGCCGAGGTGGCGGAACTGAACCAGGCCAAGCACATCCTGGCTCTGGAGCTGCAACGGGCGCGGCGGCGTGACATGGTCGTGCCGTCCGAGCTCAAGGTCGGCGCCATGATCGAGGTGCCGTCGCTGCTGTTCCAGCTGCCGACGCTGTGCCGCGAGGTCGATTTCGTCTCGGTCGGATCGAACGACCTGATGCAGTTCCTGTTCGCTCGCGACCGCGGCAATCCTCGGCTGGCTTATCGCTACGACGTGCTGTCGCCGCCTGTGCTGGCTGTGCTGGCGGAGATCCTGGAGATGACGCGCCGGACCCAGGTGCCGGTCTCGGTCTGCGGCGGCATGGCCGCTTTGCCGATCGAGGCGCTGGTGCTGATCGGCATGGGCTTTCATTCGCTCTCGATGCCGCCCAATGCCATCGGCCCCGTCAAGGCGATGATCCGCTCGACCGACCTTCGCCCCTTGCGCCACTTCGTCGCCGGATTGCGCCATGTGGCCGACCACAGCATCCGGTCCAAGCTGCAGCAATATGCCCGCGACCATGGCATCGTGCTGTAATCGTCAGGCACTCGAATCGCCACACCATCAAATAATTTGCCGGAAAAAGGTTTGGGTAACAGCCGGAAGCTGATAAAACTCCGGTCGATTCGCGATGCGGCAGTAATTCGCCGGGCGAGCCTTAATAATTATTAACGTTTGCCAGCATGTCAGAAACAACGATGAGCACGGACGTCAATCACGGCCTGAATTCGGCAGTCGGCACGATACTGCGCCGGCGCCGCGAGGCCCTCGACCTGGAACTGGCCCAAATCGCCCGCACGTTGCGCATCCGACGGGACTATCTGGCCGCGCTGGAAAACAACACGCTGGAAGGGCTGCCCGGCCCGACCTATGCCGTGGGCTTCCTGCGGACATATTCCGAATATCTCGGCCTCGACGGCGTGGATATGGTGCAGCGCTACAAGGCGACCACCGATGTCCTCAACGATAAGCCGAGCCTGACCTTCCCCATGCCGCTGACCGAACGTGGCGTACCGGGCGGCGGCTTGTTCCTGCTCACCACCCTCGTGCTGATCGGCCTGGGCTACGGCACCTGGTACTACATCTCCTCCGGCCGGCATCAGACGCTGGCAACGGTCGAGCCGGTGCCGGCGCAGCTGGCCGCCATCGCGCCGCCGCCGCAGCAACAGGCGCCGCATACGCCCGGCGCGCCGGCCACCGCTGCGACCAATGTCGCCGGCAACGCGGCGCCGAT
>DATJJW010000269.1:0-46312 GCA_035491935.1 Allostellaceae bacterium
CGGCGCGAGAGGGCCGGGCCCAGGGCCACGAACTGACCGCGCGCCAGATCGCGGAACATCTCCGCCTGGCGCCGCCGCCGGCGCCGGAGATGTCCCGGCCCGCCCCGCGCCGGCCGGCGGCCCAGCCCCTGCCCGACATCCTGACCCAGCTGGCGCAGTCCCTGCCCATGGGACCGGCCGCCGCATCGCAAGCGCCGCCGGTCGACCAGGCCGAACGCAAGCGCCAGCTCGACCTGGTCATGCGCCAGGTACTGGCCGAGCCGGATGCCGCCTTCCGGCCGATCAGCGTGCTCTATCAGGATTTCCTCGTCCGCTGCCGCATCATGGCGGTGCCGGGCAAACCCGCCGACCTGGCTCAGTTCCGTCGCCTGCTCGCCACCGCGCGGGCCGGCATCGACACGGCCAGCGCCGAGGATGATCCCGATTGGAGCGAGATCATGGACCGCGCCCATGGCCTGCCGGAGGATGTCCAGGGCGTGTTCCTGCTGCTCGCCCGCGCCGCCCTCGACCGCACGCCTTGCCCGTCCGACAATACCATCGCGCGTGCCTATGGCAGCCGCTCCTTGGGCCGCGCCCGCCGGCTGCTCACCTATCTGGAGGAGCAGGGCTCGATCGTCTGCCGCCAGGACCTGACCGGCCAGCGCATCGTGGCATTGCCCGCACTGGGCCACGAGACCGCTCCGGGCGATCCGAACGCGCCGGAAGCAGTCTATGCATGAGGTGCCCTTGGTGTGAGGTGCCCTTGGGGCCGGTGTCTGCTTCGCGCCCGCCCCACAACCTCTGATTTCAATAAGACATGTGACCCCTAGGTCTATATCGGGGATCTCGTCCAAGCGGGAACATTTCCGAAAAATCAGTGATTTTCGAACGAAAACGCCTCTTAAACCCTTGCGGATACACACCCGACAGGCCACGTAGCGTCCACTGGATTGCCGTTCTACGAACCACCTTAGATTTTGCTAATTTGGAGGTACGATGAATCGCGCACCACACGGCGTCACGCCCGATCGCATCATGGATATCGGCATGGGCTTCTGGGCGTCGAAGACGTTGCTGAGCGCCGTGGAACTGGGCGTATTCACTCTCCTCGCAAAAGGCCCCGCCGATCTCGAAACCGCACGGACGGCTCTGGGTCTTCATCCCCGTGCGGCCCGCGACTTCCTCGACGCCCTGGTGGCTCTCAAGCTGCTCAAACGCGAGGACGGCATCTATTCGAATGCCGCAGAGACGGACCTCTTTCTGGATCGTGCCAAGCCGTCCTATCTCGGTGGCATACTGGAGATGGCCAATGACCGGCTCTACGGTTTCTGGGGTTCGTTGACAGAGGCGCTGCAGAGCGGAAAAAACCAGAACGAAGCCAAGCATGGTGGAGATTTCTTCGCGATAGCCTATGCCGATCCCAAGCAGCTCCGTACCTTCCTCGCCGCCATGAGCGCTGTCAGTGCGAGCTCCGCGAAGGCGATCGCGGAGAAGTTTGCCTGGCGGGACTACCAGAGCTTTGTCGATGTCGGCGCGGCGCAGGGTAAAGTGTCGGCCACCCTTGCCGAGGCATATCCGCATCTTCGCGGTATCGGTTTCGATCTCCCGCAGGTGCGTCCCATCTTCGAAGAATTCATCGCTCAGGAAAAACTGACGGAACGGGTGCGCTTTCAGGCAGGCGACTTCTTCCAGCAGCCTATCCCGAATGCCGATGTCGTCGTCATGGGGCATATTCTTCACGACTGGGACCTGGAGACCAAGCGAACCTTGGTCCGCAAGGCCTTCGATGCCCTCCCCTCCGGCGGCGCCCTCATCGTATACGACTCCATCATCGATGATGATCGTCGGGCAAATGCCTTCGGTCTCCTCATGAGTCTCACCATGCTGGTCGAGACGCCGGGCGGATTTGACTACACCGGATCCGAATGCCGCGCCTGGATGCTGGACGCCGGATTTCGAGAAGCCGACGTCGTGCCGCTTGTCGGTCCAGACTCGATGGTCGTTGCCAAGAAGTAGCACCGCGTATCACATACAGCCGGCGCATCCAGAACACCGGACACGTGTGGATGATCGCGTGGCGATCCGGCAACGCTTCGTAGAGGCGCTGAACAGGCTTAAGGTCCTCTCGATATCCTGGACTTCCGGAGCAAGATTCGGAACGCACGGCTCCGCATCCGATCCTATATTTGCCTGAGGATCACATTGGCGGGGCGACGATTGCAGTGCTTGCCATCGATTGCCGAGCGGACCATGTCCGCAGCCATGATCGAAATTGAGGCTGAGATGACGAACAGCTACACGATATTCGAGACGGTCGACGGATTTTGCGCCATTGCGTGGAACGACGCCGGTATCACCGCCTTCCAACTGCCATCGAAGAAGCTGGCAGAAACCCGTCGGCGCATCCTGCACAAGGCGCCAGGTGCCGAACTCGACGAGCCGAATGCCAAGGTCGCCGATACGATCGCTGCGGCGCAGCGCTATTTCCAGGGAGAGCAGGTCGATTTTTCCGCCGTGCCGATCGATTTCACGCATCAAAGCGCATTCTTCACCCGGATCTATGAAGCACTGCGCCAGGTCCATTACGGCCGGACCACGACCTACGGCGCCTTGGCAAAGCAAATCGGCGCCGGCCCGGAGGCGGCGCGTGATGTCGGCCAAGCCATGGCGACGAACCCGGTACCCCTGATCGTGCCATGCCACCGGGTCTTAGCTGCCGGCGGCAAGACCGGTGGCTTCTCTGCGCCCGGCGGCACGAAGTCAAAGCTGCGGATGCTCGAATTGGAGGGTGTCCATGTCGGGCCCCTGCCGCCCAACCCATCGCCCGCCCCCCAGAAATCCTTCGATTTCTGAAGCGACCGCCCTGCGATCAACCTCAAGGGTTGAACCATCTTTTCCGTCATCACCGGGCTTGACCCCGGTGACCCACGAAGATGGCCGGGTCAAGCCCGGCCACGACGAGGGGGAAAGATGGTTCATATCAATGGTTCAATTATCTGGCGCCCATCCAGGCGCTCGACCTGCCGGCACCAGTAGTCGAAGGTGCCGCGCACGATCGACGGCTTGAGCAGATAGTCATGGGCCTCGGCCGCAAGATCCGCCGGCACCGGCTTCAGCTCGCCGAACGGGCGGGCACGCACCTGCATACGGGCGGCACGTTCCAGATAGGCGGCAAGATACGTCGCCTCCTCGACGCAGTTGCCGGTGGTGAGCTGGCCGTGATGAGCGAGCAGGATCGAGCGCTTGCCGCCCAGCGCCTTGGCGATGATCACGCCTTCCTGGTCGGCGATCGGCACGCCCGGCCAATCCGCCAGGAAAGCGCAATCATTGTAGAAGGGCGTCGCATCCATCTGCGCCACCACCAGCGGCTGGCGTGCCGAGACCAGCGCCTGCACCCAGGGCGAATGCGTATGGATGATCGCATGGCGATCCGGCCGCGCCTCATAGACCCAGAGATGAAAGCGGCTGGCGGGATTGGCCATGCCGGTGCCGCTCACCGTATTGAGGTCGGCATCGACCTCGATGAAATCATCGGGCGTCGCCTCGTCGAAGCCCAAGCCGAAGCGCAGCGTCCAATAGCATTTGGGATTGGCCGAGCGGGCGCTGATCTGACCGGCCAATCCCGCCTCCTGCCCGGTCATGGCCAGGATGCGGCAGGCATAGGCCAGGTTTTCCTTGAGCCCACGTTCCTCGAGATGCAGCTTCTCCTGCATCTCGCGGGTGGCACGGTCGTCGAAGTATTCCTTTGAACGAAGCTCGGACATCGTGGTTCTCCCTCACTCTGCGATGGGGAGAGGATGGGCCGGTCGCCGCCCTCGAGCTATCGAGCGGAAATGATAGAAGCTATGAGTTCCGGGCCAGCTGGCCGGCGACGGATTGCGCGATCTCCAGCATGAGCCGGGTCAGCGCCGTAGGCGGCCGATCGTGCCGCGTGATGGCGACGACACGGCGGGACAGATGCGGCCTGGCGATCTGGATACGCAGGAGCCCGTGGTTGCGCAGGATTTCGCTCGGTACGCGCTCCGGCAGGATGCAGTGCCCACGCGTCATCGAGACCAGTTGCAGCATGTTCTCGACCGTCTCGACCTCGGCCGCGACCTCGAACCCCAGGCCGCTGGTCTCCAGCATCCGGCGCAGGGCGAATTCCGGCGGGAAGACCACCAGGGGGATGGCGCGCGCCGTAAGATCGACCGAGGATTCCCCGGCCAATGACGATCCTTCATGGACGATGAGGCTCATCGTCTCGTCGAACAGCGGCACGATATCGAGCGCATCGGTGGCAACGGCCACGTCATAGACGAAGCCGATATCGGCCTTGCCGCTCTCCACCATGTCGACGACGCCGGGCGAACTGCGGCCGAGCATCGACAGGTTCACGCGCGGCAGCTGCGTCATGTATTGCGCGAAGACCGGGCTGATGAAATAGGGCCCCAGCGTATGGATGGTCGCGACACGCAACGTGCCTTCCGTCACGCCTTCCTGTCGGCGGAGCTGGAAGACGGTGTCGTCGATGAGCGCATAGGCCGAGCGCGTCGCCTGTTCGAGCTTCTTGCCGGCATCGGTCAGCTGCACGCCGCGGCCGTGGCGCTCGAAAAGCGGATGGCTGAGATAGGCTTCGAGGCTGGCAAGCTGCCGGCTCAAGCCCGATTGCGTGAGGTCGAGTTCCTCGGCGGCACGGGACACCGAACCGCTACGGGCGATGACGAGGAACAGCCGAAGCCAGCGATCGATGTTGGTCAAATCCGACCTCTCCAAGTACTGCCGCTCATAGTACTGCCAGTCATATCTTTTATCATTTTCGCTCGATAGCTCGGCCTGGCCGGCCTCCGACATACTCCTCCCATCGAACGTTAGACAGCGAAACCAAGGAGAGAGTCATGAGCAAGAGCGTAGCCATCGTCACCGGCGCGAGCCAGGGCATCGGACGTGCCGCAGCCGTCAGGCTGTCGCGGGATTTCTCGGGCCTCGTCCTGGTGGCACGCAGCCGCGAGAAACTGAACGAAACGGCCAAGATGGCGCAGGCCAACGGCGCCGAGACTTTGGTCCTCGACCTCGATCTCAGCCAGCGGGACGCGGCCGAGACCGTGGTCCGCGAGACGTTGGGCAAGTTCGGCCGGATCGATGCGCTGCTCAACATCGCCGGGGCCGTGCCGCAGGTCGACATCCTGGAGATGACGGACGAGCAGTGGGATGGCGGCATGGCCCTCAAGCTGCACGGCGCCCGCCGCCTGACGATCCAGGCCTGGCCGGCGCTGAAGGAGACGAAGGGCTCGGTGGTGATGACCTCCGGCAATTCGGCGCTGTTCCCGAAGGCCGGATATGCCGCCGTCGGCACGATCAACGCTGCGATCGTGGCGCTGGCCAAGGCCTTCGCCGACAAGGGTTTGAAGGACGGCGTCCAGGTGAACAGCGTGCTGCCGGGCCCGGTCATGACCGGCCGGCGCGAATCCTATCTCAGGCATTGGGCACCGCTGCATGACGTCTCGGTCGAGGAAGCCAAGGAGAAGTTCCTGGAGGAAACCGGCATCAGCCGCTACGGGGAACCTGAGGAGATCGCCGATCTGATGGCGTATCTGGTCTCGCCCTCGGCGCATTGGATGACCGGCTCGGCCATCCGGATGGATGGCGGCGAGGTGCCGTCCGTCTGACCCAGGAGTGACGGAGGGGCGCTCGCGCCCCTCGTCGACAAACCGCCGTCGCTGTGACACGCTTGTTCCTCCTCTAGAACAAGAAGAACAAGGGAACGCAAAGATGATCTGGGCGCGGGTCCTGCGGGCGGCCTTCGTGGCGGCCACCATATCGATGTTCGCTCAAATGCCGGCGCTGGCGCAGAGCAATCCGACCTATATCAAGCTGGGCCTGGCCAAGGGCGTGCTCTACAAGCCCGATGGCGGGCCCGCGCCACATGTCGGCGTGCTGGTCATCCACCGCACGACCAACTTCCTGTCGCATCCGGCCTGCACCGAGCTGTCCAAGCGCGGTTTCATGGTGCTGTGCATGAACTCGCGCTACGACAACAACGAGACGCTGCTGCGCTTCGAGACCGTGGCGCTCGACGTCAAGGCCGGCATCGAATTTCTCAAGAGCCAGCCTGGCATCGGCAAGATCGTGCTGTTCGGCCATAGCGGCGGCGCCGGTACGGTGACCTTCTACCAGGCGGTGGCCGAGAACGGCGTCGCCTATTGCCAGGCGCCGGACCGGCTGACCAAATGCGGCGACGATCTCGCTGGACTGCCCAAGGCCGACGGCATCGTGCTGGCCGATGGCCATCCGGGCGAACCGGTGCAGATCCTGCGCGGCCTCAATCCCTCCTACGTCTATGACCCGAAGACCGGCAAGACGAAGGTGATCCAGGCGCTCGACCCGTTCGATCCCAGGAACGGCTTCAACCCGAACGGCGTCTCGCATTATTCCGAGGCGTTCCAGAAGCGCTATTTCGCCGCCCAGTCGAAGGAGATGAATGCGCTGATTGCCCAAGCCCAGGCGGGTCTCAAGCGCGGCAAGGATGGCGGGCTGTTCGAGGATGACGGCATGATGGTCATCCGCGGCGCCGGCAACCCCAAGGGCAGCGACAGCGGCCGCGCCTACCTCTTCGTCATGGACCCGGACATCGCGAAGATCGGCACCGGCACGAAGCCGGAAAAGCTATTGAGGAACGACGGTAGCATCGTCACGCAGATCGTCAAAAGCGTGAAGGCGCCGATGCCGGGCATGGCCAAGGACAACCGCACCTTCGATGCCGGCACGCGCCTCTATACCTGGCGCTCCTTCCTCAGCTCCGATGCCATGCGATCGACCAATTCGATCGACGGCATCGATTTCTGCAGCTCGAACAATTCCGCGACCTGCGCGCTCAGGTCGATCGGCGCGCCGTTGCTGATCGCCACCATGGGCGCCCATGACTTCGTACGCGACAACGAGGTGATGTATGATGGCGCCAAGAGTAAGGACAAGGACCTGATCGTCATCGAGGGCGCCATCCACGACTTCCTGCCGTGCAAGCCCTGCGAGAAGACGCCCGGGCAATATTCGAACGTCCGCAAGAACCTGTTCGACTATGTCGCAGCCTGGCTCAACAAACGCTATTCCTGACGAGCCCCGGCAGAGAAGGCATCACCGCGAGAGAAGGCATCACCGCGCCCGGCCCAGGCGATGCGCGATCTCGCCGACGATGCCGCGCCGGAACAGGAGCACGCAGACGACGAAGACCGCGCCCTCGATGATCGTGACCCAGGAACCGGCCGAAGCCAGGTAGTTCTCCAGGGTCACGATGATGACGGCGCCGACCAGCGGCCCGTAGACCGTGCCGATGCCGCCCAGCAGGGTCATCAGCACCACCTCGCCCGAGGATTGCCATTGCACGTCGGTGAGCGAGGCCAGTTGGAAGACCAGCGTCTTGGTAGCGCCGGCCAGCCCGGCGAAACCCGCGGAGAGCACGAAGGCCAGCAGCTTGTAGCGTTCGGTGCGGTAGCCCAGCGAGACCATGCGCGGCTCGTTCTCGCGGATCGCCTTCAGCACCTGGCCGAAGGGCGAGTGGATGATGCGCTGGATGGCGAGGAACCCGGCGAGCGTGATCGCCAGCACCACGTAGTAGAGGCGGTGGGAATCCGTGACGTCGAACACCCAGATGAACGGCCCGCGCGGGATGTTCTGCAGCCCGTCCTCGCCGCCGGTGAAGGGCAATTCGACGGCAAGGAAATAGACCAGCTGCGCGAAAGCCAGCGTGATCATGGCGAAATATATGCCCTGCCGGCGGATTGCCAGCGATCCCATCACCAGCCCCATCAGCGTCGCCGCCGCCGTGCCGGCCAGGATGCCGAGCGCCGGCGGCAGGCCCCAGGCCAGCATGGCATGGCCCGCGATATAGGCCGCCCCGCCGAAGAAGGCCGCATGGCCGAAGGAGAGCAGCCCGGTATAGCCCGTCAGCAGGTTGAAGGCGCAGGCGAACAGCGCGAAGCACAGCACCGCCATGGCGAATTCCGGATAAACCAGATAGGGCGCCGCCAGCGCCGCGGCCAGCAGGACGAGTCCGGTCCACGAGGATGCCGAAAGTTTTCCCATGGTGTTCAATTCGCCTTGCCGAACAGGCCTGCGGGCTTGACCAGCAGGACCAGCGCCATGATGACGAAGATCACCGTGCTCGAGGCCGGCGGGTAGAACACCTTGGTCAGCCCCTCGATCACGCCCAAGAGGAAGCCCGAGACGATCGCGCCCATGATCGAGCCCATGCCGCCGATCACGACCACGGCGAAGACGACGATGATCTCGTTCGAGCCCATGAGCGGGCTCACCTGATAGACCGGCGCCGCCATGACGCCGGCAAGTGCCGCCAACGCCACGCCGAAACCGTAGGTGAGCGTGATGAGGCGCGGCACGTTGATGCCGAAGGCGCGGACCAGCACCGGGTTCTCGGTGGCGGCCCGGAGATAGGCGCCGAGCCGGGTCCGCTCGATCGCGAACCAGGTGACGAAGCACAGCACGAGTGCCGCGCCGATCACCCAGGCCCGGTAGATCGGCAGGTACATGAAGCCCAGCGACTGCACGCCCTGCAAGGCGTCGGGGATATCGTAGCTCTGGCCGGACACGCCGTAGATCTGGCGGAATATGCCCTCGATGATCAACGCCATGCCGAAGGTCAGCAGGAGCCCATAGAGCGGGTCGAGCCCATAGGTGTGACGCAGGATCAGCCGTTCCACCACCACACCGACGACGCCGACGATCAGTGGCACCAGGACCAGCGACGGCCAGTAGCCGATGCCCAGGAAGTTGGCCAGCAGCCAGGCGGCGAAGGCGCCCAGCATGTAGAAGGCGCCATGGGCGAAGTTGATGATGTTCAACATGCCGAAGATGATCGCGAGCCCCAGGCTGAGCATGGCGTAGAAGGCGCCATTGATCAGGCCGATCACAAGCTGCGCGAACAGCAGCGGCGCGGGCGGCATCGCCGGCAGCCAGTCCATCAAGCCATGCATGGACCTACCTCACAATCCGCCGATGCTGGCCGCCGATACCGCCCGTCCTTCATCGATCCGTCAGCCCTTGACCAACGGGCAACCACCCTGGTTGAGCGGGCGCGTGACCTCGTCGCCCGGGATGGTGCGGATCAGCTTGTAGTAATCCCACGGCCCCTTCGACTCGGCCGGGGTCTTCACCTGGTAGAGATACATGTCGCGCACCAGACGCCCGTCGATGCGCAGCTTGCCGTTATGGGTCGCCATGTCGTTGACCGGCATTTCGCGCATCTTGGCCATCACCTTGTCCGGATCGGTCGAACCCACGGCCTTGACCGCCTTCAGGTAATGCAGCGTGGCACTGTAGTCGCCCGCCTGGGTCATGGCCGGTTCGTGACCGACCTTGGCCATGAAGCGCTTGGAGAAGGCGCGGGTCTGGTCATTGGCATCCCAATAGAAGGCTTCGGTCAGATACATGCCTTGCGCGGTCTTGAGGCCGACGCCATGGATGTCGGTGATGAAGACGAGCAGGCCGGCCAGTTGCTGGCCGCCCTTGGTGATGCCGAATTCGGAGGCCTGCTTGATCGAATTGATCGTGTCGCCGCCGGCATTGGCGAGACCGATCACCTTGGCCTTGGAAGCCTGGGCCTGAAGCAGGAACGAGGAGAAATCGGCCGTGTTGAGCGGGGCCGCGGCCTCGCCCAGCACCTTGCCGCCACTGGCGGTCACGACCGCGGCCGTGTCGCGTTCGAGGGCATGGCCGAAGGCATAATCGGCGGTGAGGAAATACCAGGAATTGCCGCCGGCCTTCACCACGGCCGAGCCGGTGCTGTGGGCGAGCGCATAGGTGTCGTAGGTCCAGTGCGCTGTGTAGGCCGAGCAGTTCTTGCCGGTGATGTCCGAGCTACCGCCGCCGGACACGATCAGGATCTTGTGCTTATCGCGTGAGACGTTCTCGACCGAAAGCGCCACACCCGAATTCGGGATGTCGAGGATCATGGTAACACCCTCGGTGTCGTACCAGCGCCGGGCGATGCTGGCACCGACATCCGGCTTGTTCTGATGATCTGCCGAGATCAGCTCGATCTTCTTGCCCAAGACCGTGCCGCCGAAATCGTCGATCGCCATCTGCGCCGCGGCGACCGCGCCCTTGCCGCCGATATCGGCATAGAGGGAGGACATGTCGGTCAACACGCCGATCTTGACGGCATCGTCAGCCGCATTCGCCAGCTGCGGCAGACCGACGATGCCGGCCAGCCCGATGGTCGCGCCCAGAACCAGGCTTCTCACTCGCCTCTTCATTCCCGTCTTCTCCCTGTTCGACGCCGGGACATGCCCGCCGCCCTGGTTCAACCTTGCATTGTCCGCCCCTGAGGCCGCCAGACCGTCAGATGGCGAGGTGCCGTCCCAATATCTCCGGGTCCTCCCCCAGCTGCGCCCGCGTCACCGCGCCGACCACGCTGCCATGGTCGACCAGATAGTGCCGGTCGCCCAGCGCAGCCACGAAATGGATGTTCTGCTCAACCAGCAGGATAGTGAAGCCGCGCTGTTTCAGAATGTCGATGGCATGGCCGATCTGCTCGACGATGACCGGCGCCAAACCTTCGGTCGGCTCGTCCAGCAGGAGCAGGTTGGCGCCGGTGCGCAGGATGCGGCCGATGGCCAGCATCTGCTGCTCGCCGCCGGACAGCCGCGTGCCCTGGCTGCGCCGCCGCTCCTTGAGATTGGGGAACAGCGTATAGATTTCCTCGACGCTCATGCCGCCCTCGCGCACCACCGGCGGCAGCATCAGGTTCTCCTCGACATCCAGGCTGGCGAAGATGCCCCGCTCCTCCGGGCAATAGGCGATGCCGGCCCGCGCGATGCGGTCGGAGGAAAGCCCGATCAGCTCGCGGCCCGAAAAGGTGATGGAGCCCTTGCGCCTGGGCAGGATGCCCATGATGGCACGGAGCGTCGTCGTCCGGCCGACGCCGTTGCGCCCGACCAGGGTCGTCACCTGCCCTTCGGCCAGGGCAAAGCTCATCCCGTGCAGGATGTGCGATTCGCCGTACCAGCCATGGAGGTCGTGGACCTCCAGCAGGTTGCGGGGCGCCTCTTGTTGCATTGCGGGTTCAGCCATGGCGTCTGCCCATCTCGCCGGTGCCGAGATAGGCTTCGCGCACCCGCTCGTCATTCGAGACCTCGGCATAGCTGCCCTGGGTCAGGATGCGGCCGCGCGTCAGCACCGTGATCGTGTCCGACAACGTCGCCACGACGGACAGATTGTGCTCGACCATCAGGACGGTGCGCTCGCGCGCCACGTTGCGGATGAGCTCCGTGACGCGGTGGATATCCTCGCCGCCCAACCCGGCCATCGGCTCGTCGAGCAGCAACATATGCGGATCGAGCGCCAGGGTGGTCGCAATCTCCAGCGCGCGCTTGCGGCCATAGGACAGCGCGACCGCCTCGATATCGAGGCAGTCTTCGAGACCGACCGCCGCCAGCAATTCTTCCGCTCGCCCGTCGAATTCGGACAGCCGCCGCTCGGACAGCCAGAAGCGGAAGGAGATGCCGGCCTGGCGCATCAGGGCCACGCGCAAATTCTGCCGCACGGTCAGATGCGGGAAGACCGCCGAGATCTGGAAGGAGCGGACCATGCCGAGGCGCGCGACCGCCGCTGGTTTCAGCAGGGTGATGTCGCGCCCGTCGAAGCGGATGCTGCCCTCGCTCGGCTGCAGGAACTTGGTCAGGAGGTTGAAGACCGTGGTCTTCCCCGCGCCATTCGGGCCGATCAGCGTGTGGATCGTGCCGCGCCGGACGGCCAGATCGACATTGTTGACAGCGGTGAAGCCGTGGAAGCGGCGCGTCAGCCCACGTGTCGACAGGATGAGCTTGGACTCATCCGGCTCTTGCGGTGTCTCGGCTTCGGGGGCAACGGTCATCGGAGGGATTATCGCTCGATGGTCTTCGACCCTTGTCCTCGATCGCCAGGGTCGTTGCTACTTCAAGTACCATGTAGGAGGAGACCAAGAAAGTACCGGGTTATTCCGGTCACAAAAAACTCCGGGGGCCGCACGCGGTTCCCTGCCGGATCATCCTGATGATTTCGAAGCGGATCCACGCTCCCCTGCAGCGGGCGGTTATCCGCATCGACCGGATATCGCAAGCACACGCGAAGATTGAGCCACAGCCTCGCCGTCGTCACTTCGCCGCGGTGGTGACACCTTCCTCGGCGCCCGATTTCTGCTTGAGATCGCGCAGCATGGACTGATGGCCGGCCATCCATTTGTTGAAGGCGGCAATCAGCTCGGGATGGTTGGTCGTGGACAGGAGATAGGCGCTGCGCTGATAGGGCAGCGAAGGGTCGAAGACCAGGGCGCCCGGCTTATGCAGCACCTGGTCCAACTGGTAATTGGCCATGGCGACGCCG
Source organism: Allostellaceae bacterium (assembly GCA_035491935.1). Classification (GTDB taxonomy): domain Bacteria; phylum Pseudomonadota; class Alphaproteobacteria; order ATCC43930; family CGMCC-115725; genus DATJJW01. Next base: position 12,337 of record DATJJW010000269.1, read on the forward strand.
GCATAGGCGGCATCCAGGCGATTGGCGAGTACCATCTGCACCAGCGACAGGAAATCCGAGTTGGTGGCGAGTTGCGCCTTGCCACTCTTCAGCCGACCTTCCCAGGCCCAGGGGGTGAAGCCCAGCACCGTGCCGATGGTCTGGATCCGGTCCACGCCCTTGCCCAACTGATCGCGCGGCACCAGCGTACCGTCGATGTAATTGATCACCGGCTGGCTGTAGGTGACCTTGACGTTGCGCTTGAGGTCGGTGATCCAATCCGGATTGTCGGGGAAGTGCAGATCCATCTGCCCCTCGACGAAGCGGCGGTCGAGCCGGGAGACGGGCAGCGTCAGATATGTCACCTTAATGCCCTGATCGGCGGCGAACCGGTCCAGGATCTGCCGGAAGACGCCGGTATACTGCCCATTTACCGTGTTGTAGAGCGGCAGGTAGTTGATGTCCTCCACCCCCACGACATAGGTCGTGGCCGCCGCTGCCGGCGACGGCAAGGACATCGCGGCCGCCCCGACGGTCGCGGCGAACAAGACAAGCCGGGTTGCGCGTTTGTCTAGCATGATGGTCCCTCACCCCTTCCCCTTGGCAATGACATTGGCGGAAACCCTCCGTCAATCGGAAACGCATCGGGGCGAAGCCCGGCGGTACCGATATGCCGCGCGCCGTCAAACCCGTCGAAGCATCGCGGGAATGAGGCTATCCTGCCCCGATCCATTGCCTGCAATGGCCGCGCCCACGACAGAGTCAGCCCACAATAAAGACAAAGGAACGAGATGGCCGATACCCCGATGGACCTCGACACGCTGGCGAAGCTCGCCGGGCTGGACATCCCCCAGGAATACCGTGACGGCGTGACGGAGCAGCTGGCCCCGCTGATGGCGCGGGCCAAGGAGGTGATGAGCGTGCCCCTGCCGGACGAGCTGGAACCGGCAGCGATATTCACGCTTCGGGGGGTATCGGCACCATGAGCCAGCACGCATTGCCGGCCCACGAAATTGCGGCCAAGGTCAAGGCCGGGGAAATCACCGCCGTGGCGGTGGCACAAGCGGCACTGGCCGATATCGGGTCGCAGAACCCGGCACTCAACTGCTTCACCACCATCCTGGCCGACCGCGCGCTCAAGGATGCTCGCGCGGTCGACGCCAAGGTGAAGGCGGGCCAGGACCCGGGGCCGCTCGCCGGCGTGCCCTTCGGCGTCAAGGATCTCTACGACGTCGAAGACGTGGTGACCCTGGCAGGCTCGAAGATCCTGGCCGACAACCCGCCACAGCCTGCGGACGGATTGCCGGTCGCTCGGCTGAAAGCCGCCGGTGCCGTGCTGCTCGGCTGCTGCAACATGGACGAGTTCGCCTATGGCTTCTCGACCGAGAACATGCATTACGGCGCCACACGCAATCCGCGCGATCCCGCCCGCATCACCGGCGGCTCGTCGGGCGGTTCGGCCGCGGCCGTCGGCGCGGGCATGGTCGCCTTGAGCATGGGCTCCGACACCAATGGCTCGATCCGTGTGCCGGCGTCGTTCTGCGGCATCTTCGGGCTGAAGCCGACCTATGGCCGCCTGCCGCGTACCGGCAGCTTTCCCTTCGTCCCCGACCTCGATCATATCGGCCCGTTCGCGCGCAGCACCGCCGATCTGGCGCTGGCCTATGACGTGCTGCAGGGCTTCGATGCCAGCGACGCGGCTTGCGTCGACCGGCCGGTCGAGCCTGCGAGCGCCGGGCTGCGGAACGGCATCGCGGGCCTGAAGGCCGGTGTGCTCGACGGCTGGTTCGAGAGCGGCGCCAGCGACGATGCGCTCGATGCCGTCGCCCGCGTCGCCCAAGCTCTGGGGCCGACGCGCAAGGTGACGCTGGAACATGCCGACGTCGCCCGCTCGGCCGCCTTCTGCATCACCTGCTCGACCGGCTCGGCCCTGCATTTGGAGCGGCTCAAGGCCCGACCGCAGGATTTCGACTTCGCGACCCGCGACCGATTCTATGCCGGGGCCTTGCTGCCGGCGATGGTGCTGGTGCGTGCGCAGCGTTTCCGTCGTCGGTTCCTGGAGCAGGCGCTGAAGCTCTTCGGCGAGGTCGACGTGCTGCTGGCGCCGGCAACCCCGAACGTGGCGCCGTTCATCGGCCAGAAGATGATGATGCTGAATGGCGTCGAGGTCTCGGCCCGCGCCAATATCGGCCTCTACACCCAGCCGATCAGCTTCATCGGCCTGCCGGTGGTGACGGTACCGCTCTGGACCAAGGACGGCCTGCCGATCGGCGTGCAGATCATCGCCCCGCCCTGGGCCGAGGCGATGGCGCTGCAGGTCGCGGCCTTCCTCGAACAGCAAGGTATCGTCTCGGCCAAGGGACCCGGCGCGTGAGCATCGGCGCAGAGGAAATCGCCGCCAGGCGAGCGCCAGCGCAGGCTTATGAACCGCGGCCGAGCAGGAAGTTGATGAGGTCGACGAAAGCGGCCAGCGAGATCGGCGACAGCAAGGCCGGAATGGCGATGCCGAGCACGAAGAGCAGGACCATGCGCTTCTCTCCCGGACCCTTTTGGCTGGGCTCGGGAGGGGTTTCCCTGAAATCCAATCTATCGAAGGGCATCGGGGTCGCTCCTCAACGGTCGACGCCTTCAAAGTGACATTGAAACCGACCTCGGGCAAGGGGAACCCGGCGCTGGGCAAACCTCTATCCTCATACCGATAACGCAGGGGTGAGCCTGACAGCCAGCGCCGCCAGCTCCGCCAGCAAAATCGGCCGGTACGCATCGATGCGTTCGGGCGTGAAGCGCGTGACCAGGCCCGAGACGGAGATCGCCCCCAGCAGCCTTTTTTCCTGGTTGAAAACCGGCGCGCAGATGGCCGCGAGATCCGGATCGCGCTCGCCCAGCGAGATCGCCCAGCCATTGGCGCGGATCGTCTCCGCCTGTGGCCCCTGGGGCGAGGCTCCGAAGGCGTCGAGGATCTTGCCGGCGGCACCGGTACGCAGGGGATAGCGATCGCCCTCCTCCAGATGGTGGCGGGCCGAGCGCGGCGAGAGGCTGCGGTAGAGGCAGATCATCTCCTGGCCGCGATGGACGTAGAAGGAGGCCGTCTCCGTCGTCCTGTCGGTCAGGATATGGAGTACCGCGCGCACAAGGTCCTCCATATCCGCATGCGGCCGGCTGAGCTGACCCAGCCGCCACAGCTCCGGCCCGAGCAGGAACTGCCCGCGCTCGTTGCGCTCCAGCAGGCGCATATGGGTCAGCGAGGCGGCCAGGCGCAGGATCGTGCTCTTGTAGAAGCCCGACCGCTCGGCCAACACCTGAAGCGACAATTTCTCATTCGGCTCGCGGAAGCACTGCAACAGCAGGATCGAACGTTCCACCGCCTCGACCCTGGGCCTGTCACCATCCGCATCGGTGGTCGCGATACTCATCGCATCAGAGGTAACGCATAACGCGAAATTCTGCTAGACAGAATTTTAGTTCTTCTTGACAGAATTTTCCTTGTATCCGTAAATGCCTGCATAGACGACCGGTCAACGGGCGCTAGGGAGGCAGGGGCATGGCAGTAAAGATGACGGCAAGCGCGCCGGACGTCGGCGTCGATCTCAGGGATGTGCTCGACAATTCTCCTGTCGGACGCATGCAGTTCCTGGTCACGCTCCTGTGCGGCATGACCTATTGGGTCGACGGCTTCGACACATCGGTCATGGGGGCACTGTCACCCTCCATCGCCAAAGAATTCGGCTTCGCCCGCGATCAGTTGGGCGTGATCTTCTCCTCCGCCGTCGCCGGTGCGGTTTGCGGCTATCTCTTCATCGCCCCGCTTTCGGCACGCTTCGGCCAGAAGGGCATGATGGCCAGTTGCACCGCCGGGTTCGGCCTGCTGTCGTTCCTGGCACCGCTGGTCCATGGCTATGGCGAATTCGTGGCGCTGCGTTTCCTGACCGGGCTGTTCCTGGGGGCCGCCCTGCCCGGTACCGTCGCCATGACCGGCGAATTCGCCCCACGCCGCTGGCGCGCCACCTTCATCACCTTCATGGGCCTCGGCATGTCGCTGGGATTGACCTCGGCCAGCCTGGTGACCGCGGCGCTGTTGGGGCTGGGCGGCTGGCGCATGGTGATGATGGTCTGCGGCGTGCTGCCGCTGGTCGTGGCCTTTTCGGTAATGCGCTGGCTGCCGGAATCGGTCTTCCACCTCTCACGCGATCCGGCCAACCGTCAGCGCATCATCGCGATCATCCAGAAGACCGCGCCCAATGCCGGCTTCACCGCCGAGACGGATTTCTTCCTCAGCAACCCCGGCAGCGGCAAAGTCACGGGGCTGGTCACCCATGGCCGCTGGCTCGGCACCACGGCGATCTGGACCAGCTTCTTCATGAATCTGATGGTGAACTTCTTCATGCAGTCCTGGCTGCCGACGATCTTCATCGATATCGGCTTCAGCCAGAAATCGGCGCTGGGCATGAGTGCGCTCACCTTCTCGGCCGGCTTCATCGCAGGGCTCACCGCTGGCCCGCTGATGGATCGTTTCGGCGCCTTCCGCGTCGTGACCGTGATGTATGCCATGGGTGCGGTGTTCATCGGCCTGACCGGCGCCTTCGTCCATGTCGCGGCTGCGTTGGTACTGGCCGCGGCCTTCGCCGGCTCCTACTTCAACTCCGCGGCGCAGAAGGGCACCGGTGCCTTGTGCATCTTCTTCTACCCGCCGGTGCTGCGCGCCACCGGCTTCGGCTGGGGCTCGGGCATCGGCCGCATCGGCGCCGTCATCGGCCCGGTGGTCGTGGGCTACCTGATGGTCGCCCATTGGACGACGCAGTCGCTGTTCTACGGCGCGACCATCCCCATGGCCATCGGCGCCCTGTCGCTCATCGTCATGCAGATGCATTACCGGATGGGCGGTCCGCGTACGGCCGGCGCCGGCCAGCCGGATACGGAGTAAAGCGCTGGCTCAGCTCCGCTCCCAGACACCGTTGGCCAGCGCCTCCGGCGACCAGCCGGTGGCCTCGTCGAAATCCCAATGCAGCGGCAACGCCTGCGGCCGGTAGACCACCTGCCGCGGGCGGAAGCGCCATAGCCGCTCCGCACCGTCGATCTCCATGATCTCCGGATCGTCCAGCACCACCTGCGCCTCGCCAGTCAGCTGCAGCAGGTCGCCCATGGCGAAATCGATGAAGACCAGCCCGGCCCGGGGATTCACCAGCATGTTGCCCAGCGTGTTGAAGAAGCGGTTGCCGGCGAAATCCGGCACGGTCAGCGTGCCGTCCGCATCCACCCGGACGAAACCCGGCCGGCCGCCGCGATGGGAGACGTCGACTTGGGCGTGGCCGTCCTCGCGCGTGACATAAGTCGCGACGAAGAAGCCGGCGCTGCCGGTGATCATCGCCCGGGCGCGGGCATCCAGACGGTCCAGATGCCGGGCCGGCAAGGGAGCCGGGGTGCCAGGCTCGCGATGGAAGGCGAAGCTGCGCTGCTGGATGTATTGCGGGCAATTGCCATAGCTCTGCTCGACCGCGATGGCGAAACCCGTTCCATCCTGCCGCTCGATCCGGCCGTTCAGGCGGTTGCGCCGCCGGGTATGGAGATCGATGCCGAGCAGCCCGACCATATCTCCGTCCTCCATGCCGGCATCGGCCGGATCGGAGGATTCGCGCGGCATCGCGACGTTGAGATGCAGCGGATCGGGCGAGGCGAGGAAACCCGGATGCCCGGCGCGCAACGTCGCCCAGACATCGCCCGCCTTGTCCACCGCACCCAGCACGACGAAGGGCAGCAACGGATAGAAATTGCGGTGTTGCTCGATCAGCAGCGGGCGAAGCACCCGGCTGCCGATCTCCGCCATGCGCCCGGCCACGCCGGCATGGCGCTGCAGGGCGATCTCGCCCTTGTGCCAGGCCGGCAGGCCGGAATTGGGAAGCATCGAGCCGTCCATGACAGCCTCCTCATGCAGCAAGACCGATACGGGTTTGGATGAAGGGCACGAAGCCCGGCAGCGCCTCGATCCGGCCCAACCACGGGCGGATCCGGGCATAGGGCGCCAGGTCGACATTCCCCTCGGGCGCGCGGGCGACATAGGAATAAAGCGCGACATCGGCGAGCGTCGGGCCGCTGCCGACCATCCAGTCGCGACCGGCGAGATGGGCGTCGATGATCTTCAAGATTGCGTGGGCACGGGCGATCGTGGTCTCGGGATCGGCTTTGTTGCCGACCAGGTTGATCAGCCGGGCCATGTTCGGCCCGAGATAGATTTCGTTGGAGGCGACCGAGAGCCAGCGCTGCACCTGCGCCGCCTCGACCGGCGTCTCGGGCAGCCAGTCGATGCGGCCGAACTTCTTGGCGGCATAGACCAGGATCGCCGTCGAATCCGACACGACCGTGCCGTCATCATCCAGCACCGGCACCTGGCCGAACGGGTTCATCGCCAGGAATTCCGGCGATTTATGCTGGGCCTGGGGCAGGTCGACCTCGACCAGCTCGACTTCGGCGCCGATCAGCGACAGGAACAGCCGAACGCGATGGGCATGGCCGGAGAGAGGGGCGTGATAAAGCTTCATGGCGCTGCCTTCGATTGGAAAGTGTTCGGGACGGTGCGCCGCCCCTCGAAAAACAACATGATTATTTCTTCCGAAAATATGAACATGCTTTCGGTACAATGAACTATTCCGAATATCGGAATAATTATATGGAGAGCCGCTATTGGATCGCTGGCACGCCATGCAAGTCTTCGCCAAGGTCGCCGATTCCGGCAGTTTCGCCGTGGCGGCACGCGCGCTGAATATGAGCCCGCCGGCAGTGACCCGTGCGATCGCCGGCCTTGAGGATCTCATCGGCACGCGGCTTCTGATCCGCACGACGCGGCGGGTCAGCCTGACCGAGGCCGGGCAGCGCTATGCCCAGGAGTGTCGGCGCATCCTGGCCGAGATCGACGAAGCGGAGGCCGCCGCCGCCGGCGCCTATGCCAAGCCCACCGGCGGCCTTACCGTCACCGCCTCGATCCTGTTCGGCCAGATCTATGTCCTGCCGATCATGACCGAGTATCTCGACCGGCATCAGGCGGTGAGCGGCCGGCTATTGCTGCTCGACCGCATCGTCAACATGGTAGAGGACGGCATCGACGTCGCGATCCGCATCGGCCCGCTCGCCGATTCAGAACTGAGCGCCATCAAGGTCGGCACGGTCCGTCGCATCATCTGCGGCGCGCCCGCCTATTTCGGGAAGCATGGGCTACCGCAGCGGCCCGAGGACCTGAAAGGCCACAGCATCATTGCCACCACCGGCTCCTCCGCGCCGCAGGAATGGCGTTTCGGGCAGCGGCCCCAAAGTATGACGCTGCCGGCCAGGCTCGCCTGCAGCACCAATGCGGCATCGATCTCGGCCGCCTTGTCCGGCTGGGGGCTGACGCGGGTGCTGTCATATCAGGTGGGTGAAGCCCTGGCCGATGGCCGACTTCAGGTGGTTCTGGCAGATTTCGAGGAGCCGCCGCTGCCGATCCATGTCGTCCATGTGGAGGGGCGGCGCACTGCTGCCAAGGTGCGTGCCTTCGTCGATCTGGCGGTCGAACGCCTGCGTGCCAACCGTCTGATCAATGGCTGAACGCCGCCAGTCCGACGGGACCGGTGGCGTTCAGTACAGGGGGCTACTGGTTATGCACCGAGCCGGCATCCGCACCGCCGGGGCTGTTCGCCGTATTGGGCGATGTCCGGTCTGAATGGACGTCGCTGGACGGCTGCGATTCCGGACGGTTGCTGGTACCGGCAGGCTTGCCCTGCGGCGAGCCCGCATCCGAGCCGCCCGGGCTGTTCGCCGTGTTGTGGGTGACTTGTGCGAAGGCCGGCACGCAGGACGCCATCAGCAAGGTGGAAGCAGCGACGAGAAGGGTCTTCCTCATGGATTCTCCTTGGGTCTTCCTCATGGATTCTCCTTGGGTTCGCCTCGGGACCCCATTGCCCCTGGCTGTCCTGAACCCAAGCAGCATCGGTATCAGAGGGTTCCCTTGACGGTAACCTTAAGTCCCTCGCGGCCGCCCTGCCCGGACCATGACACCGGCAACGACAGCCCCTAGTGCCGCAGGCGCGCTCGCCGAACCAGATAGTCGAAATTCACCGGGAATTGCCGCGGCTCGTTGAAATTGCGCTGCACGGTCAATATCTGCTCGCGCGGGAATTCCGGCTGGAGTTCACCGGCCGCCTGGGCATCGAGCTGGATCTTCAGCGCATTTTCCAGGAGATGCAGGCGCAGCACCGCCTCATCGATGGTGCCGCCGGTGGTGATCACGGCCTGGTGGCGAAGCAGCACCGCCTTGTGCGGCCCCAATGCCGGCGCCACCTCGTCGCCCCGTGCCGCCTCGCCCAGTTGATCCAGGAACATGGCGCCGCCCTGGCTGATCGGGCGCAACGGGTCGCGGATGCCGGTGAAGGCGATGCCGCAGCTCGGATGCGCCAGCACGACCGCACCGAGATCGGGCCGCGTGCGATATATTGCGCCGTGGATGGCAGCGGCTTCCGCCGGGGCCTGGCCGTTGCCGGCGATGAGCTGGCCGGCGAGGTCGACGATCAGGATATCGTCCGGCTGGATCTCGTCGAGACCGATGCCGTGGCGGGGGATGTAGAATTGCGCGGTCTCGCCTGGCACGCGGGCGGAGACCTGACCCTCGGCCATCTGCGTCAGCCCCAGATGCACCAGCAGCCGCCCGGCATCGATCAGCCTGGCCTTGATTTCGACAGGTGTCATCGGCGCCGCACGATCCCTTTGAGGCGATATGTCGTGAAGGCGGCCATGGCCATGACGGCCGCGATGAGCAGGAACCCCATGGAGAAGCTGCCGGTGGCGGTCCTGATGTAGCCGATGATCATCGGCACGAACACGCCGCCGACATTGCCGATGACGCCGATCAGCGCGATCGCCACCGGCCGGCTCGCCGGCTCGACATAGGTCTGGGGGATGGTGAAGGAGATGGCGTAGGTCGCATAGACGCCGATCGCCGCCAGCACGAAGCCTACGAACACGATGGCCGGATTCTGCGCGCTCGCCGCCAACGCCCAACCGGCCGCGGCCAGAAGCAGTGAGAATGTGGTGTTGCCGATACGCTCCTCGCCCCGGTCGGAGAAGCGGCCCCAGAGCACCATCGCCACCGCCGCGATCAGCGGCACGACCATGGTGAGGAAGCTCGCCTCGCGCACCGGCAGGCCAAAGGTCCTGATGACCGAAGGCGTCCAGGATGTCAGCGACAGCAGGCCGAAATTGAGCGCCAGATAGATCATGCCGCAGCTCATGACCACGGGGTCGCGCAGGAGCTTCGGCAGCTCGCCCAGCATTTCCATGGGCTTGAGATGACGGGGCCGGACGGGATAGTCACGGGCAATCGCATCCTCCAGCGCCTGCGCCTCTTCCGGCGTCAGCCAGGCGGCGTCGCGTGGCCGGTCGTCGAGATAACGCAGCGCCACCAGCCCGACGATGACCGCGGGTGCTCCTTCGAGCAGGAACAGCCATTGCCAGCCGGCCAGGCCCAGATCGCCGTTGAACCCCAGGATGAAGCCGGCAGTGGCACCCGAGATCGAGAAGGCCACCGGCATGGACAGCATGAACAGCGCGTTGTAACGGGCGCGATAGCGCGCCGGAAACCAGTAGCTCAAATACAGCACGATGCCGACGAGATAGCCGGCCTCGGTGACGCCGAGCAGGAAGCGCAGCAGATAGAAGCTGAGCGGTCCCTGGACGAGGGCGGTCAACATGGTGACGAGGCCGGATGTCACGGCCATGCGCGCGATCGAGCGTCGGGCGCCTTGCCGTGCCAGCAGGATGTTGCTGGGAATCTCGCAGAAGAGATATCCCAAATAAAAGATACCCACAGCCACGCCGAAGGTCTGGGATGTGAGCCCGACCGCCTGATTCATGGTGAGTGCGGCAAAGCCGACATTGGTGCGGTCGACACTGTTCAGCACATAGAGCAGGACCAGGAACCACATGAGATGCAGGGCCGTCCGGCGCACGGCACGCCGCTCGGTCTCGCTTTCGACGAGAGGTGCTTCGGCCGGCTGCCTCGACAGGCTGTCCATGGTCATGGCGGTCCTCCCCGGATTTTTTGGCTCCGATCAACTTCGAAGATGCCGGAGCTGCCGCTTTCTTCGCCCTGCGGCCTGGGATATATTTTCGTATATATGAAGTTATAATTCATAGAAATGAATTTGTCCGCCGCCCCGCCGATCGGCCCATGGGTCGAGGCCGGATTGACACCGGCCTATAATTCATTATCATGAATACAAAATTCATATATATGAAAGGAAACAGGGATGGACGCACAGACGGAGACGCGATCCGACCCGCGAGCCGCCGGCTCGGCGACGATCGCCGGGATCAAGCTGGAGATGATCCGGCGCGGCCGGGGACGACCGATCCTGTTCCTGCACCCGTCGAACGGCATCGAGCCGGAAGCCCCCTTCCTCGACCTGCTCGCCAAGGAGGGTGAGGTGTTCGCGCCGTCGCATCCGGGTTTCGGCGCGTCGGAGCTGGGCGCGGGCATGTCGAATATCGATGACCTGGCCTATTACTATCTGGATTTCCTGGAAGAGCTGGACCTGCACGACGTGCTGGTGGTCGGCGTGTCCTTCGGCGGCTGGCTCGCGGCCGAGATCGCGATCAAATCGACCGCCCGGCTGTCGAAGCTGGTGCTAATCGATTCCGTCGGCATCAAGGTCAGCGATCGCGAGACCCGCGACATCGCCGATCTCTTCGCGCTGACCCCGGACGAGATCGCCGAGCTGGTCTATCACGACCCGACCCAGGCCCAGCGCGATCTGACCCAATTGCCGGACGATGTACTGCGCTCGATCGCCCGCAACCGCGAGGCCTCGGCCCGCTTCGGCTGGAGTCCCTATATGCACGACCCGAAGCTGAAGCAGCGCCTGCATCGCATCGACGTGCCGGCCCTGTTCCTGTGGGGCGAGAGCGACCGGGTCGTGAAGCCCGATTATGGCCGCGCCTTCGCCGGCTTCGTGCCCGGCGCGCGCTTCGAATTGATAGCCAAGGCCGGCCATGCGCCGCATGTCGAGCAGCCGGAGGCAACGGCGCGCAAGATCCTGGCCTTCGCCAAAGAAGCCGCCCCCCATGTCCCGTCGAAGGAGGTTGCGTGATGCGCGTCTATCATATGACCGAACAGTCGTACTTCCCGGCCTGGGAGGGCGACCAGAAACTGCGCGTCGACCTGCCGAACAAGCATTGCGACCCGAAGATCGCCGGCGACCTGTTCCATCGCTATTACGACGAATGGCTGCTGGCCGACGATCTCGGCCTCGACATCTTCATCAACGAGCATCATGCGACCGCGACCTGCATGTCCTCGGTCGCCGCCATCCCGCTCGCGATCCTGGCGCGCGAAAGCAAGAAGGCCAAGCTGCTGGTGCTGGGCTACCCGCTGGGCAACCGCATGGACCCGTTGCGTTGTGCCGAGGAGCTGTCGATCATCGACGTGCTGTCGCGCGGCCGGCTGGAAATGGGCTTCGTCAAGGGCGTGCCCTATGAGCTGCCGGTGTCGAACCTCAACCCGGTCCAGATCATGGACCGGTTCTGGGAAGGCCACGACTTCATCCTGAAGGCGATGACCAGCCATGACGGGCCCTTCAACTGGGAAGGCGAGTTCTACCACTATCGCCACGTCAATGTCTGGCCGCGCGCCTATCAGGATCCGCATCCGCCGGTCTGGATCACGACCTCCAGCAAGGGCAACGCCAAGCAGATCGCGGCACGCGGCCATGTCATGGCGACCATGGGCACGGGCTATGCTTCCAAAGGCACCTATGACGCCTATAAGGAACAGCGCCGCGCCATGGGCGAGCCGGAGCCGGGCATCGAGAAATTCGCCTATCTGGGCCTGGTCGCAGTGGGTTCGACCCCGGAGGAGGCGCGGCGGCGCGGCGAGTTGATCTCCGAATATAACAAGAGCTCCGGGCGCGTGCATCCGCCCTTCGCCAACCCGCCGGGTTTCCTGTCGGTCGACGACAATGCCCGGCTCCTCAAAGCCGGCTCCAAGCGCCTGGCACGTCTGGTCACCAAGGATGGCCGCTACATCACCCCGTCCAAGGCCAGCGTCGAGGAACTGGTCGATGCCGGCATGATGTTCTGCGGCACGCCCGATCAGGTCTACCAGCAGATCGTCGATTTCTCCGATGCCATCGGCGGCATCGGCAATTTCCTCGCCATGATGCAGGCGGGATATCTGTCGCATGACGACACGGTCAGCAACCTGACCCTGTTCGCCAAGGAGGTGCTGCCGCGGCTCAAGGAATATCGCTATACGCCGCGTGAGGATGCCGCCGCGGCGGCGGAATGACGGGTATCCCCTGACCCGTCACTAGGCTGGATTGCTGCGTCGCTTGACGCTCACTTGCCGAGTGGGATCGAGCAATCCAGCCTTTTTTCTTTCTGGTCGTGGCCGGGGTTGGTCCCTGGATTGCTTCGTTCCTCAGGACTATTGGCCATCGTCATCGGCTCTTACTGGATGAGACCCCACCCGATAAGGCGCATGAGCATGTTTCCAACAGATATTGACGCTGTTTCTCGATGCCGATTACCGCCGGTGCGACGAGAGGACCTGGCCCCGGACGAAGCCAAGACATTCGACCGCTATGCAAACCCGGAAGCAGGGACCATTCGCGGCCTCCACGGCCCCGGCGGCATTCGGCTGCATTCACCTCGCTTGACCGAGCTGAGCCGCCCTGTGAACAGATATCTGCGGTTCGAAGCCGATCTCACGACCCGGCAGCGCGAAATCGCGATCCTGACCACGGCTCGCGAATGCGACAGTCAGTTCGAATGGGCGGCGCACGAGCCGGAAGCACTCTCCTGCGGCGTGCCTCGACACACGGTCGACGCGATAAAGTTTCGGCGCACGCTCGACGGCGTGGATGAAGAGGATGCGACCATCATACGGCTCGGCCGCGAGATATTCGGCGCGCGGGAAGTGTCGTCCGCAACCTATGCCGCGGCGGCACGCGCGTTCAATTCCCGCCAATTGGTCGAGTTAGTTTCCTTGATGGGCAACTACGCCGCCACCTCCGCCTTGCTGTGCGCGTTCGATATGCAGCTCGATGAAGGAGAAACCGTCATTTTACCCAAGAGCATCTGACGCTGAACTATACTTCAAACCGACCGAAGCGGCGCAAATAAGCCGTAATAATAGGGAAGAAACCCTCATGAAACGTCTCATTGCTGTTGCTGCGATGTGCATGACGATATTCAGCGGCAGGGCCGCTGCTCAACAAGACGTCGAAGCGCATTACAAAGGCAAGAATATCGACTTCCTCATTTCGACCGGGCCCGGAGCCGCCTATGACACATATGCGCGCACGCTCGCGCAGCATATGAAAAATCATATGCCCGGAAATCCCAATTTCATCCCGATGCAGAAGGAAGGTGCCGGCGGCATGACGGCAGCGACCTACATATACAACATAGCGCCTAGGGATGGGACTGTGATTGCCATGGTCAACAATCCTATCCCGTACCTGCCACTTCTCGGCGATACGCATGCGCATTACGACTCGCTCAAACTCAATTGGATCGGGAGCATGGAGGGGGAGACGGCACTCCTCATCGCTTCGACAAAAAGCGGGATCAAGACGATTGAAGAGGCAAGAAAGAAAGAACTGACAGTCGGAACAAGCGGTGCGGGTTCCGGAAGCTACTTCAACGCCCGTCTGATAAATCGGTTCGTCGGAACGAAATTGAAGCTGGTCGTCGGTTATCCGGCGTCATCGGATGTCCTGCTGGCGCTGGATCGGGGCGAGGTCGATGGTTTTCCGGGGATGATGTTGTCGACCCTCGCTCTTCAAAAACCGGAATGGCTCGTTCCGGGGCATGTGAACTTTCTGCTCCAGTTGGCCCTCACCCGGCATCCGCAGATGAAGGACGTGCCGACGATCATGGAGAAGTTGCAAAACCCCGCGGATAAGGGAGCCGTCACCCTGGCTCTTGCCCCACTGATTGCCGCAAGACCGATCATGGCTCCGCCGGATATTCCCGCTGCCTACATTCAGGCACTGCAAACCGCTTTCGATGAAACGATGGTTGATCCGGATTTCCTGGCCGATCTCAAGAGATCCCGGCTGGATACATACGGGTGGATGACCGGGCCTAAACTGGAGGAACTCATCAGGTCGGTTTACAAAACGAATCCAAAGGACGTGGCGACCATCGCGGCTATGCTGAAGCAGTAAAAAGAAGCAGTAAAAATGACGGAATTCCCTGTAAGAAGAGTCATCACCGGACACACCGATAATGGACGAGCCGTCGTCATACATGACGGTGCGCCGCCCTATGTCCGCTCGACACGCCCTGGACATCGCAATGGCCTGATATGGTGTACTGACGCCATGCCTGTTCCCTTGCCCTTGGGCACGGATGTCGAGGACATGGGTACCCGACGGCTCGGAACCTATCCGCCTAGAAATGGCGCTCGTTTCATGGTGACGGAGTATCCCCCCGGCAATGTGCCGCGCATGCATCGAACGGACACGATCGACTTCATCACGGTGATCTCCGGACGCATGCAAATGTACCTGGATGACGGCGAGATGGTCGAGATCAAGGCTGGCGATGTCATGGTTCAGCGCGGCACGATGCATGCCTGGGTCAATCCGGGCCCCGATCCTTGCGTCATGAGCTTCGTACTCATGGACGCCGAGCCGCTGCCGGTCCCCAACCCTCTCCCACGCGACAACCCTTGAGCGCGGGTAGATAAAATCGTGATTCGCACGAGATGGCCGGGTCAAGCTCAGCCATGACGGTGCGGTGTCAAGACCGCCCCCTGCCCAGGAACTCGATCGCTACACGGTTGAAGGCCTCCGGCTCGTCGATCTGCGCGCAATGGCCGGCCTCCGGGAACACGACCAGCTCCGAGCCCGGGACATCCTTCTGCAGCGCCTGTGGATATCCAGGCTCGCGTAGCGTGTCCTGGGCGCCGGCGACGATCAGCGTCGGCACCTTGATGGCGCCGTAATCATCCGGCCGGCGTTGCGCCTTGCCGCCGCCCCAGGGCGATTTGAAGCGCGCCGCCGCCGTGCATTGCCAGGCGCCCGGTTCCTGGGACAGGCGGAAGCGCCGGTCGATATAGGCCTCGTCGGCGCGGATCTTCGGATTGATGAACATCGCTTCGACGATGCGCTTCATGTGCTCGCGCGTGCCGTCATAGGTATTGAGCGTCTTGCGGAATTCGTTCTCGGGCGCGTAGCCGCCGCCGCTGACCACGATCATCCGGTCGATGGGGAAGAGCGGCTCGGCCATGGCGGCGATGGTCAGAAGCACGCCGCCGGCCATGGAATTGCCGATGAAATGCGCCTTGCCGATGCATAGCGCATCAAGGAAATGGCGGGTGTGCCGGGCGCGCATCAGCCACATATCCTCGAAGCTGAACACCTTGGCGCTCTGACCGAAGCCCAGCCAATCCGGGGCCAGGACATGGAAGTGCCGAGCCAGGGCCTCGATGTTGAATTCCCAGGAGAGCTCGGCACAGGCGCCGAACTCGCCGCTATGCAGCAGCACGACGGTCGGGCCCGATCCCGCTTCCAGATAATGGGTGCGCAGACCATCGACCATCAGGAAGCGGCTGTGGAAATTGGCGACCATCCCTGCATTCTTTCATATATTTGAATTTCTATTTCATGATAATGAATGTCGAATCGGTGTCAATCGACGAAGCCTGCTGAAGCGAACCACAGGAACCAGGAGGAGCAGCAATGCGCATTCGGGTCGATCGTCAGAACGGCGTGCATCTCGACGAGCCGGAGGATTTCCGGCGCTTCTCGCTTGCGGTCGAGCGTGGAAAGCCGGCAATGGCGGATATCAGCCGGGCGCTCGCCGGCATCGCCACGCTGGAGGATGAGGGCTCGGCCTGGGTGTCGGAGACGGCCTTGCGGCAATGGCCGGGGCTGGCCGGCGACCGGGGCTGGGACCGGGGCCTGAGCGCCATGATCGAGAAGGCCCGACCCTTCGGCTGGTACGATCCGGCGCATGCCCGGATCAAGGCGCATGTCGAATGGCTCGCCGCCTGATTTTTGGTCTCCGTTGAACCGAACCCTCGTAAGTCAAACCCTTGTCAAATGCACCTTACTGAACCGCCCGTGGCAGAACACGGGCAAATCGGTTACACCGGACAGTGGTAAGGGAAGATGATCACCCCGCCCGTTCGGTCTGCCCCGGACGGTCCGTTCCGGAGATGCCGCAGTCCAGATGTCTAAGCCCATGAGTACGAACCTCGCTGTCAAATCTGCGACGAGGGTTTTTGACATCCTTGAATTCTTTCGGGAGACGCAGCGGCCCTTGCGCCTGAGCGAGATTGCCGAACGCTTCGGCTATCCGCCCTCCTCGGTCTCGGGCCTGCTCAAGACCATGACGGCCCAAGGCTACCTCAGCTTCGACGCCAATCGCCGCTCCTATTTCCCGACGGCCCGTCTGCTGCAGCTGGTCAGCTGGATCCCGAATTTCGAGGAGGGCGTCGTCATGCAGGCGATGAAGAACCTGCAGAAGGCGACGGGTGAGATGATCGTGCTGGGCACGATCCAGGACATCTATGTCGAATATGTCGAGGTGCTGCGCTCGTCCCAGGAGATCCAGGCCTGGAGCCCGCCTGGCACCAAGCGCCTGCTGGTCGCGAACGGCATGGGGCTGCTGCTGCTGAGCCGGCTCGCCGGCAATACCGACATCACCCGCAACAACCAGATCCTGCGGATCTACCGCCGCGCCTCGGCCATGGGCTTCTTCAAGGAGGCGGATTATCCGATCGAGGCACTCGCCGAGCGCGTCAACACGGTCAGGGGACAGGGCTATGTCTTCACCCGCTCGCGCGGCGAGGGCGACATCTTCGTACGCCGGACGGAAGAGGTGCAGATCGGCCCGATCAATCCCGGCGGCAGCATGATCTCCATGCTGGTGCCGTGCCCGCCCAACCATCGGCCGCTGGCGCTAGGCATCGCGGGGCCGGCCGAACGCCTGTCGCGCAATCTGGAGCAGATGGTCCAGAAGCTGCGGCAGGAGATCGACAAGCTGGCGCTGGTCGAGGTCTGAGCGGCGTTCCCCGCCGTCGCTTCTTCTTGTTCGTCATGGCCGGGCCGACCCGGCCATGACGGTGTCAATGTTGCTGCGAGCTACTCCGCGGCCGTGCGTTGCTCGCCATAGGTCGAGGTGTTGCGGCCCCGGCCATAGGTTCGGCCCATGATGAAGATCGCTGCCGCGCCCAGCAGCATCGGTAGCGCCTCGGCATAGAAGATCGAGGACGGCTTCCAGCCGAATTGCAGCAGATATCCGACAACGACCGGACCGATCACCGCGCCGATGCGGCCGATGCCCAGCGCCCAGCCGAGCCCCGTCGAGCGCAGCGCCGTCGGGTAGAAATAGACGGTCAGCGCGTTGGTGCTCTTTTGGATGCCGCTGGCGGAGAAGCTGGCGGCGAAGGCGGGCATCAGCACGATCCAGATCGACGACGACATGGTCCCGCCGATCAGCGCGGTGAAAAGGCCACCCAGCACATAAAGCGTGGTCATGACCACGAAGGGACCGAAACGGTCCATCAGCGGGCCGATGATCGGTGCGGCCAGGATGCCGCCGCCCAGCGCGATGCTCGCCACCCGGATCGCCGTCTCCTGCTTCAGGCCGGAATCGATGAAGATGGTCGGCAGCCAGCTCTGGAGTACGGTCAGGACCGCGAGGTTCATGATCAGGCTGAACCAGATCGCGAGGGTGCCGGTCGTCCGGTTGTCCTGGAACAGGCGGTTGACGGCAACATGGTGGGCATTGCCCTCGCCCGCCTGCAGCCTGGCCCCCTCCGGCACGACGATGCCGGGCTTGATACGCTGGATGACCTTGATCGCCCGTGCCCGGTCCTGCGCCCGGTTGACCAGGTGATCGATGGACTCCGGCAGCAGGAAATACATGGCGAGCGCCAGCGACAGCGGCAGGATCGCGCCGACATAGAGCACGGATTGCCAGCCGAAGGTCCGCAGCAGGGCGGCCGCGACGAAACCCGCCGCGATCTGGCCGAACGACAGGCCGATATAGGCCATGGTGATGAAGGTCGAACGCCAGCGCTTGGGACAGAATTCGCCGGTCATCACCACCGCGCTGGGCAGAGCGCCGCCGAGGCCGACACCGGTGATGAAACGGCAAGCCATCAGCATCCAGACATTGCTGGTCAGGGTAGTGACCAGGCTCATCACGCCGAACAGCGCGGTGGCCAAGATCATCATACGCTTCTGGCCGACCTTCGCAGCGATAGGCGAGATGACCAGATATCCGGCCAGCAGCCCTGCGACGCCGGAGGAGAAGATCTGCCCCATCATGCCTTTGTCGATATGCCAGAGCTTGGCGATCTGCGGCGTGATATAGGCGATGACTTGCGTGTCGAAGCCGTCGACGAACAGGACCAAGGCGCCGAAGACGGCGACAAGCAGCGAGAGGCCGCTGATCCTGGCATTGATAAGTTCTTCGGCGTTGATGACTGGGCCCGTCGTCTCCATTGGGTCTCCCCGTTTTTTTAGGCCAGGCGGTTCTTTTGCCCTGTGCCGTTACATGAAGCGTCCCGATATTTTTTCATATGTATGAAATTGTCATTCAGGATCATGTATTTTCCTGCCGACGTCAACGAAATTCCCGGTATAGTTAAAGCCCTCATTGACCATAGCGGAGGCAGGGCATGTCCGGTCGCGACATCGAGATTTCCACGCCGGATGGCGCGGCATATCAAGTACATCTCGTCGGGGAAACCGGCGCGCCGCGGCCGGCGCTCATCATCTACTCGACCGTGTTCGGCGTCGATGCCGATATGAAGAAGATGGCCGAGCGCTGGGCCGCGCGCGGCTTCGTCGTGGCGCTGCCCGACTATTACCACCGCATCGCCCCCGGCGTACGCGAGCGCAACGACGCCGGCCGGGCCGAGGCGCGCGCCCGCTGGCGCGATCTTGATGTCGACGGCACCATGCGCGACCTGGAAGCGCTGACGGCGCATCTCAAGACCTCACCCCATTGCAATGGCCGGATGATGGCCCTGGGCTTCTGCGCCGGCGGCGAGTTGGCCTTCCTCTCGGCGCTGCGCCTGGGCGTGCAGGCGGCAGCGGCATATCACGGCACGCGCGTCGAACGGCACCTGGATGAGGCGAAGCGGCTCAAGGTGCCGGTGACGCTGCATTACGGCGACAATGACGACACCATCCCGATGGGGGTGGTCGAGGTCATCCAAAAGGGGCTCGCGGACCAGAAGCTGGTCGACATCCATGTCTATCCGGAAGCAGTGCACGGTTTCAGCGTACCCGGCCGTGCGCAATATAACGAGCCGGCGGCCGTCGCATCCGATGCCCGCGCGCAGGCGGTCTTCGCCGCGGCATAAGTTCGCCGACACCAATTTGGGCTTGCCAGCCATCAGAAAAACTTATTCTGTTGGCCGGCAAGCCGCGAAAGCGGCAGCCTCGATCCGAAAAGAGGGCGCCGATGAAGCCGAACGACCATCCGATGTCGCATTACCTGAGCCTGCACCAGGTAAGAGCGGTCATCGCGGTGTTCGAGGAGGGCTCCTTCACCCGCGCCGCCGAACGCGAGCACGCGACGCAATCCGGCATCTCCCAGCATGTCAGTAGCTTGGAAAAGGCCTTGGGCCTGCGCCTGTTCGAGCGGCTGAATGGCGGCATCAAGCCGACGGCGGCCGGCGAGACCTATTATCGCTACGCGCTCGAGGCAATGGCGACCCTGGAAACGGCGAAGCGCGAGACGCTGGCCATTGGCGGCCGGGTTCATGGCGAATTGAACGTCGGGTTGATGCCGACATTCACCCGTGCGGCGCTGACCCCGGTGCTGGAGGACTACATCCGCCTCTATCCGGATGTGCAGCTGAGGGTCAACGAAAGCTACAGCTGGGACCTCACGGCCAAGGTGCTCGATGGGCTGCTCGATTTCGCCATCGTGCCGCATTTCGAAGGCCGGACCGGCCTCAATGCGCGGCGCATCGCGCGCGACCGGGAGATGCTGATCTCCGGCAAGCGCAGCGGGCTCGTCAATCTGCAGCCGGCCCGGCTGGCCGGGCACCGGCCGCTGAAGCTGGTTCTGCCCAGCCGGCAGAATACGCGCCGGCGCACCATCGACGGCTATCTGCTGGCCAACGGCATCGCGGTCGACAGCCTGCTGGAGATGGACGCGATGATCGGCACGCTGGAGTTCGTGGCCTCCACCGACTGGATGACCGTGTTGCCGGCACTGATCTGCCGCAACGACGCCGATGGCCAGCGCTTCATCATCAATCCGCTGGCCGACCCGCCGCTGCATGTCGATTTCGTGCTGATCGAACCGGCCCGCACGCCGCTCAGCCTGCAGGCCCGGCTGTTCGTCGAGCGGCTGGAGCATCAGGTGGCGGTCATCGAACAGGATTGGCGCCGCCTGCTCGGCGAAGCGTAAACCGCGCGAGGCCGAGCTGCCCCGGCCTCGTCCTTGCCCGCATCGGTTTCCATGATGGGACGGCCCAGAAATGATTGTTCGGCAAGCGATCCACCCCCGTCCATACTGATATCCAAGGCACGCGATCCAACGGCGTGCCGGCAATGATGTCCTGGGGATACGCATGAAGCTCGGCTTCTTCACCATGCCGATCCACCCGCTCGACAAGGATTGGCGCCAGTGCTTGCGTGAGGACCGCGAAGCCTTCCTGCTGGCCGACGAACTGGGATACACCGAGGGCTATGTCGGCGAGCACACCACCGACCAGGCAGAGAACATCACCTCCTGCGCCATGTTCATCGCCTCGCTGGCCGATGCCACGACGCGGATCAAGCTCGGCACCGGCACGATCAACATGCCGAACATCCACCCGGCGGCGGTGGCGGCCAACATCGCCATGCTGGACCACATGCTGGATGGGCGTTTCATCTTCGGCATCAGCCCCGGCGGGTTGATGTCCGATGCCGAGGCGTTCGGCAACCTCAAGGCCAATCGCAACGAGATGTTCGTCGAGGCGATCAACGCCGTGCTGGCGATCTGGCAGGGCGAGCCACCCTACAACATCGAAGGCAAGTACTGGCAGGTCACCACGCAGGCGACGATGATGCCGGAGATCGGTCAGGGCTTCATTCCCAAGCCGCTGCAGCGGCCGCATCCGCCGATCGTCGTCACCGCCGTCGCCCCCTTCTCCAAAGGCGTCACGGAAGCGGCGGCACGCGGCTGGGAGCCGATTTCGGCCAATTTCCTGATGCCGCAATGGGTCAAGACCCATTGGCCATCCTACCTCGAAGGCTGCGCACGCGCCGGCAGGCCGGCACTGGCGGCGAATTGGCGGGTCGCCAAGAGCATCTTCGTCGCCGATGACGACCGCACGGCCAGAGAATATGCCGAGGCGGCCACCGGCCCCTACCGCAACTACTACCGCTCGCTGTACCTGAAGATGAAGCGCGGCGGCAGGCTGGACCTGTTCAAGACGCACCGCGACCAGCCGGACGAGGATGTCACGCTGGACGCGATCTGCGACCGGCTAGTGATCCATGGCTCGCCTGCCCGCGTCGCCGACCAGCTTCTGGGCTTCCGCGAGGAGGTCGGCGATTTCGGCACGCTGCTCTATGCCGGCAAGGACTGGCTCGACCACGATCTCGGCCGCCGCTCGATGATTCTGATGGCCGAGACGGTGATGCCTCTGGTCAATGCGGCGATCGGCAAAAGCTGAGCCGATGACCGGCATCGATCCGACGGCTTTCCGCCACGCGCTGGGCAGCTTCGTCACCGGCGTCACCATCGTCACGACGCTCCGCCCCGATGGCGAGCCGATCGGCCTCACCGCCAATTCCTTCAACTCGGTCTCGCTCGACCCGCCGCTCGTGCTGTGGAGCCTGAACCGCGCCTCGCCCAACCTGGCGGCCTTCGAGGCGGCGGGCTATTTCGCGATCAACATCCTGGCGGCGGAGCAGATGCATCTTTCGCAGCGCTTCGCCCGGCACCGGCCGGACAAGTTCGACGGCGTCCCGTGGCAGCCCGGCATCGGGGGTACGCCACTGATCGACGGGGTCGTCGCGCAATTTTGCTGCCGGCATGTCGCCAGCCATGATGGCGGTGACCACATCATCTTTATCGGCGAGGTGGAAGCCTTCACGCATTCCGATCGCCGCCCGCTGGTCTTCGCGCACGGCCGCTACATGGACATGGCGGAGCGCGAGCCGGCCTGACGCGAAAAAGCACGCCTGACAGGGGGGACATCCATGTTGAACGCAGCGGTTATCGGCCTCGGCTGGTGGGGCAAGACCATCGTCCGCACATTGGCGAACCATGACCGGATCCGGGTCACGGCCGGCGTCGATCCGGCACCGGATGCCGCCGAGACGGCCCAGTCCCTCGGCATCGTGCTGCTGCCCGGCCTGGCCGCCGTGCTGGCCGATCGCGCGATCCATGTGGTGATCCTGTGCACGCCGCATAAGCTGCATGGCCGCCAGATCGCCGAGATCGCAGCCACCGGCCGGCATATCTTCTGCGAAAAGCCGCTGTGCCTGACCCGTGCCGAAGCCGAGCATGCGATCGCCATCTGCTTCGCCCATAATGTGGTGCTGGGCGTTGGCCATGAGCGCCGCTTCGAGCCGCCGATGCTGGAACTGCGCCGCCTGGTCGAGTCCGGCGCGCTCGGCACCCTCCTGCAGATCGAGGCGAATTTCAGCCAGGACAAATTCCTGGCGTTGCCGCCCGACAATTGGCGCCTGTCGCCGGTTGAAGCGCCGGCCGGCCCGATGACCGCCACCGGCATCCACCTGCTCGATCTTTCGATCAGCTTCCTCGGCCCAGCCGAACGGGCGCTTGCCAGTTGCCGGACGCTCGGCACCAGCTTCGCCAATGGCGATACGCTGGCGGCCATGGTCGAGTTCAAGAGCGGTGCCCATGCCATGATCTCGGCAATCCTGACCACCCCCTTTGAAGGGCGCTTCGCGATCTATGGCAGTCAGGGCTGGGCCGAGGTGCGCGACAAGACCCATCCCGAGGCGCCGGAAGGCTGGACCTTCACCACCGACATCCGCGGCGAGGGCCGTAAATCCCAAGAATTCGCCTCGGCCAGTTCGGTCAAGGCCAATCTCGATGCCTTCGCCGACGCGTGTCTGGGCCGCAACCCCTACCCGATGCCGGACAGCCAGAAGGTCGAGACGGTAGCGGCGCTGGAGGCGATCTTCCGCTCCGTCGTCTCGAACCAGATCGAGATGGTGTCGTGATCCAATTCAAATACTTAGAGACCGATTCATCATTCAGATCGTGCCGACGTGAACGGATCGGGCTCTAGGTTAGTCGGTCAGGCGTGTCGGCACGGCGTCCTTCCCGGTCATGAGGCGACCCCGCGCACATGCTTGGAACCGGGCCTTCGTCAGACAGCCAGCGAGTAACCCAGATCGCGTAACGGCAGGCGGCGCACCCGCTCGCCGGTGGCGGCGAAGATGGCGTTGCCCAGCGCGGCCGCCAGCGCCGGGAAGGCGGGTTCGCCCATGCCGGTCGGCGGGTTCTCCGACTGGATGAAATAGGCATCGATCGTCATTGGTGCGAAGGGCAGGCGCAGAATGGGATAGGCATTGTAGTTCTGCTCCTGGATCCGGCCATTTTCGATGTTGACCTTGAGGCCCATGGCGGTGGAGAGAGCGTCGGTTGACGCGCCCTGGGCCTGGGCTTCGGAACCGGCCATGTCGATGATGGGGCCGACATCGAGCACCACGACGATGCGCTCGACCTTGATCCGCTTGTCGGCATCCACACTGAGTTCGACCGCCTGCGCGACATGGCCGGCGTGGGAATAGCACCAGGCCAGGCCCAGACCGCTGCCATTCGACAGTTTTCTGCCCCAACCCGCCTTCTCGGCGCACATCTTGATCACGTCGGTGACCCGCTTGGGGCTGAAATTGACGCTCCGGTCCTTGGGCGCCAGCGCAGGCACGTCGCGATTCACGGCATCGATAAGGAACTCGACATGATCGCGGCCTGAGGCGAGCGACAACTCATGCATGAAGCTTTGCGCAGCGAAGACCTGCGCGTTGTCGCCCGGCGCGCGCCATGCACCGGTAGGAATCCTCAGTGGGAACATGGTCTTGGCGCGACGCAGGTTCGGCGCCTTGATCGAGTATTTCAGATTGTCGGTGAGGTTGGCGCCCGTGGCTTCCTTTTTTCCGTCGGCGGTGAAGGTGATGAAATGTTCCTGCCAGGCATCGAGCCTGCCATCCTTGTCGATCGCGCCCTTGAACTGGTGGTAGCCGGCAGGACGATAGAAGTCGTGGCCGAAATCGTCCTCCCGGGTCCATTGCAGTTTGACCGGGGCGTTGACCTTCTGTGCGATGGCCGTAGCCTCGCAAGTATAGTCATTGACCAACCGCCGTCCGAAACCGCCGCCAACCCGGGTCTGGTGCATGACGATTTTTGACTGCGGCACACCGGCCACCTTCGCGACCAGCGGCAGGCCGCGATCGGGTTGCTGGGTGGGCACCCACAGTTCCATCACCCCATCATGCCAGTGCGCCGTCGTGTTCATGGGCTCCAGTGGCGCATGCGCGGCAAAGGGGTATTCGTAGTAGGCGTCCACGGTCTTGGCGGCATCGGCGAAGGACTTGTCCACGTCACCGACATTCATGTCCGGTTTTGCCGGGAAATTGGCCGCGAGATTCTTGGCCTCGGCCGAAAACTGGGACGTGGAATCCTTCGATGCCTGGCTGAGGTCCCAATCAACCTTGAGCTTATCCTTGGCCTGGAAGGCGCTCCAAGTGTCCTTGGCGATGATGGCTACGCCCGGCATCACTTCGGCCAACACGCCCGTGCCGTCCAGGGCAAAGGCGTCGAGCACGCCGCGCTGGGCTTTGATCTCGTCCACATTGAAGGAGCGGACCTTGCCGCCCGCTGCCGGACATTTGGTATAGCTGGCATAGACCATGCCGGGAAGCTGGACATCAATGCCGAACAGCGGCTGGCCGCGGACGACCTTGGGATCGTCGACGCCGTGATACCGCTTGCCGATCAGGCGGTATTCGGCGCGGGTCTTCAGCTTGAGGCTCTTGAGATCGGGCACCGGCATTTTCGCCGCCGCGACGGCAAGCGACCCATAGGTTGCGGACCTGTTGCTGGCGGCATGGGTCAGGACCGAATCCTTGGCGGTGATCTGCGACGGGTCCACCTTCCACTGATAGGCGGCGGCGGCGATCAGCATGGCTTTCGCGCCGGCGCCGGCCTGACGCAGCTGGTCCCAGGCACGCGGGATGGAGGTCGAACCTCCGGCACCCTGGCTGCCATAGACCTTGGGATTGATGTCGGCCTGCTCCATCACGACGTGGTTCCAGTCGGCATCGAGCTCCTCAGCAATGATCACGCCGAAGGAGGTCTTGATGCCCTGGCCGATCTCCGGGCATTTGGAATAGATGGTGATCGTGTTGTCGGGGGCGATGCGGATGAAGGCGTTCATCGGCTGGTCCTTGCCGCCCACCGCCTCGGCCGCAAAAGCCGTGTCGCCGAGGTGGAAGCCCAGCACCAGCCCGGCGGCGCCAGCGCCGGCCAGCTTGAAGAAGGCGCGTCGTCCTACGGTCAACGAAGCCTCGGCCGCTGGTATGGAGCGCACCTCGCGCATCAGCGCCGAGAGATAAGCATCGGACCGGGCAGAGTTGGACTGAATGTCAGCCATTGGATGCCTCCTCGGAATTGGATTACTGGGTCGCCTGCTTCCGCAGGCTGGCCACATCCTTGTCTGTTAGGTGCGCGCCTTTGGCGCCGAAACGGGCGGTGACGTAATTGGCCACCGCCGCGATGTCATCGTCGGAATAGCCCTCGCCGAAGGCTGGCATGAAGATCTTGCCCGCGGCGGTCGTACGGTTGACGCCATGGATGACCGTCTGGGCCACATTGGCGGCACTGGGATCGTTGACCGCACGCACGCCGGTCAGGGTGGCATAGCCGGTGACCGGGCTCACGCCGGTCCAGTCGTGGCAGCTGGCACAAGCGCTGGCGAAGATCTTTTCGCCGCGTATATCGGCGTTTGCCGCCGGGCCCGCCTTGTACGACGCCGGCGCGGGCGTCGTGACGGTGCGCGGCAGGTCACTCGCCTGGGCGGGGATGCTGCGCAGATAGGTCACCAGGGCATGCACGTCATCCGGCAGCAGATAGCTGAGGCTGTCATCCGCCGCTTCGCCCATCGGACCCGCGGCACCACCATGTCCACTGGCATGGCCGGTCGACAGATAGAGATAGACATCCCCGTCGCTCCAGTCGCCGATGCCGGAATTTTTGTCGCTCGTGATGTTGTAAGCGCGCCAGCCCGCGGTGAGGGCACCCGCAAATTTGCTATGATTGTCCATCGCGTAGGCGAGGTTCCGCGGCGTGTGGCACTCGCCGCAATGGCCCATCGCCTCGGCGAGGTAGGCGCCTCGGTTCCATTGCGGGCTCTGGCTGGTGTTGGGATGGAAGCGTTCGTCCGGGTTGAACATCACGTTCCACAGCGCCAGCAGTCCACGCTGGTTGTAGGGCCAGGAAAGCTCGTCCTGCCTGGCCGGAGCATGCACGGGCGCCAGTGTGAAGAGATAGGCCTTGATGGCGAGCGCGTCGCCGTCCGTCATGTAGGTGTAGGACGTGTAGGGCATGGCGGGATAGAGGTGCTCACCATCGGCGCGAATGCCCTTGTGCAGGGCTGCCAGGAATTGCGCGTCGGTGTAGTTGCCGATGCCCGTTTGCTTGTCCGGGGTGATGTTGGTGGAATAGATGGTGCCGAACGGCATCTTGAAGGCGAAGCCGCCCGCGAAGGGCGCGCCGCCGGGGGCGGTATGGCAGGCCTGGCAGTCCGCGGCATGGATGAGATATTCGCCGCGCTTCACCAGATCGGCACTGGCAAGCTGGGCGGGCACGCCGGTGATCACACCGCCCTTGTAGTCCTCCGGTGCCACGGTGGAGCTTCCGGCGAAGGCCATGGGATTACGGCCAAGAAACAGCCAGCCCGCGAAACCAACGGCGACAACGACAATGATCGCGACGACGATGCCGATGATTTTTTTCATGTTCAGACCGATTTGGTGGCGGCGTTCTTGATTGCCCGGCGGATGCGGATATAGGTCCCGCAGCGGCAGAGATTGCCCGCCATGGCCGCGTCAATGTCCGAATCGTCGGGATAGGGGGTGCTGTCCAGCAACGCCGTGGCCGACATGATCTGGCCGGCTTGGCAATAGCCGCATTGCGGCACCGAACCTTCCATCCATGCCTGCTGGACTCTAGCGCCGTTGGGTGTGTCACCGACCCCTTCGATAGTGACGACGGCGCGGGTACCGACATCGCCGACGGCCAGTTGGCAAGAACGCACCGGCTTGCCGCCCACATGCACTGTACAGACGCCGCATTGGGCGATGCCACAGCCATATTTGGTACCGACCAGATTGAGATGGTCGCGCAGCACCCATAGAAGCGGCATGTCCTCCGGCACATCGACGTCGCGCGATTGTCCGTTGATTGTAAGAGTGAGCATAGCTCTATCCCTGATTTAGGGTGGAAGCGACACACCAACAGAATTTGTCTTTAGGCTATATGGACTTAAAGTACCCCGAGGCCTCCTGGTGAATCGGCCCTGTCATACAGGAATATAGTCCGACTGGGACGAAACGTCACCACGTGCCATTGGGAATAGATTACTTTCCCAACAGAAGGGGGCCGCCCGCCCGCATTCACCTTAGCCCCACCTTCCAGGGCGGCGTCTCGAACATCGCGATCAGGTAGTCGATGAAGACGCGCAGGCG
Organism: Allostellaceae bacterium; assembly: GCA_035491935.1. Classification (GTDB taxonomy): domain Bacteria; phylum Pseudomonadota; class Alphaproteobacteria; order ATCC43930; family CGMCC-115725; genus DATJJW01. The sequence continues at coordinate 40,026 of DATJJW010000269.1, forward strand.
GGGCGCGATGCGCTTGCGCTGCTGAAACACGACCGAGATGTCGTAGGCATGGGTCTTGTAACCGCTCAAGACCTCGATCAGCCGGCCGCTGGCAAATTCCGGCTGGGCATAATATTCGGCGACCTGGATCAGGCCTAGCCCGGCCGAGGCAGCGGCGATGAGCGCCTCGCCGCCATTGAGGATCATGGCGCTGCCGACAGCCGGCGTGGAGGATTGCAGCCCGGTCGAGAAACGCCATTGCCGTATCTGGCCGTTGCGCGGCCGGCGATAGCCGATGCAGGCATGGTTGGCGAGATCGGCCGGGCTCCCCGGCGCGCCATGTTCGGCCAGATACGCGGGCGCGGCACAGACGACGTAATCGACCGCAGCCAGCTTGCGCACGATCATGCGCGAGGCCGGCAGTTCGCCGACCTGGATCGCGGCGTCCAAGCCTTCCCGGCTCGATGCGGCGATGAAGTCGCCGGCCAGGATCTCCAGCGAGACCAAGGGATAGGCCCGGGTGAATTCCCCCAGACGCGGAATGATGTACATGCGGGCCAAGGCCGAGGGCATGCTGATGCGCAGCCGTCCGCTGGGCATTCCCGCGGCACGGCTGACCGCCGCCTCCGCCTGCTCCAGATCGGCCAGGATATGCTTGCAGCGCTGGTAGAATTCCTGCCCCTCCAGCGTCGGCAGCACACGCCGCGTGGTGCGGTTCAGCAGGCGCACCGCCAGCTTCTGCTCCAGCCGTTGTACCGTGGCGCTGACCGCCGAGGTCGTAACGCCCAGCGCCCGTGCCGTCTCACTGAAATTCTGCGTCTCGACGACGCTCAGGAAGACCGAGACGCCATGAAGCCGGTCGATGGTCCCCTCCCCCTTCATTGTCAATGCCAGCATTGAAACTCAATGAACCCAGTCAACTCTACGCCAACGACGAAAAATCTCCTAGGCTATGGGTGCAACTCCGTTGGCGCTCGCGCATAAATTGCGCCACAACAAGAATGCACGGGAACGAACCCGTGCCGAACCCTCGGGAGAGATGACATGCGGGCGAGCAATTCGGGAAAGGGCATTTCTGGAAGGTTGCGGACTCTGGGCATCGGCTTGGCCGCGGCATTGGGATTTGCCGCAGGCACGGCACATGCTGCCGATTATCCGACGCATACCATCACCCTGGTCGTGCCCTCGACGCCGGGCGGCGGCACCGATACCCAGGCGCGCATCCTTGCGCCCAAGCTGGCCGAGATCCTGGGCCAGAGCGTCATTATCGAGAACAAAGGCGGCGCCAGCGGCAATATCGGCGCGCAATACGTCGCCCATGCGGCACCCGACGGCTACACGCTGCTGGCGATGATCTCCTCGCACGTCATGAACCCGTATGTGCTGAAGGCGGTCCCGTACGACATCAATAAGAGCTTCGCCTTCATCACCCGCACGGTGACGGCGCCGGAGGTGTTCGTCGGCAACCCGTCCCTGCCGGCCAAGAACCTCAAGGACCTGATCGCCTATGCCAAGGCGCATCCGGGCAAGCTGAATTTCGGCTCGGCCGGCGTCGGCAGCCTGTCGCATCTCATCGTCGAGCTGTTCGAGCAACGGACCGGCACCCGCATGACCCACGTGCCCTACAAGGCGACGCAGGATGCGCTGCAGGGTACGCTGAGCGGCCAGGTCGACCTGATGGTGCCGGATCTGACCATCGCGCTGGGGCAGATCCGTACCGGCAAGCTCATCTCCTTCGGCGTCACCAGCCTCAAGCGCTCGCCGGCGGCACCGGAGCTGCCGACCATCGCGGAATCCGGATTGCCCGGCTTCGAAGCGGTGCAGTGGTTCGGCCTCGCCGCCCCCGCCGGAACGCCGAAGGCGATCATCGACAAGCTGTTTGCCGCCGCGACCAAGGCGCTGGCCGACCCCAAGATCAAGGAACAATACAACAAGATCGCCATGACGGCGGCGCCCAGCGCCTCGCCCGCCGCCTACACCAAATTCGTCCGCGAGGAAGGCGACCGCTGGCACAAGGTCGTGACCGAGGCGCACATCGCGGCGCAATAGCGTTTTCAGAGATTGGCAAGAGTAGGAACTGACATGACACTCGTCCTCAAGGGCGTGATGCAGAGCCCGGTGACGCCGCTGAAGGAGGATTTCAGCCCAGACCTCGAGACCTTCGAGAAGCTGGTCGACTTCCATGTCCGCCACGGCGCCACCGCGATCTCCTGGCCGCATCACAAGGCGGAATCGCATAATCTGACCATGCCGGAACGCAAGGCATTGGCCGAGGTCGCGATCAAGGCCGTGGCCGGCCGCGTGCCGGTGTCGATCCATGTCAGCGCGCTGGCCCTGGAGGATACGTTCGACCTCGCCCGCCACGCCCAGAGATCCGGCGCCGATGCGATCATCGCCATCACGCCCTATTTCTGGAAATACCCGCAGGAGATGATCTACGAGCACTTCATGCGGCTCGGCACCAGTTTCGACCTGCCGCTGATCGCCTATAATTCGCCGGCCTACCTCGACGGCGTCGAGTTCGATGCCGAACTGACCGCACGGCTCATCGACAAGCTGCCCAATTTCATCGGCATGAAGGATGCGAGCTTCCACAGCGAGCGTGCCTTCGAGATCATCCGCGCAGCATTGCCGATGAAGCCGGATTTCGCCTATATCGCCGGCGTCGAATACCTGACGCCGTCGGTGGCGCTGGGCGGTGCCGGCTCCTATTCCTCGGCCGGCGCCATCTGCCCGAAGCTTTGCGTGCAGCTTTACGAGGCCTGCGCCAGCGGCGACTGGAAGCTGGCCCGCGAACGCCAGGCCAAGCTGTCGGCGCTGTGGGGCCTGTTCCGCGACCAATACCCGTCCTCGCTCAAGGGCGGCATGGTGATCATGGGCCGGCCGGTGGGTCCGACCCGCGCGCCGCTGCCGACCGCCTCGGCCGAGCGCATCAAATTCATCGAAAAGCGCCTCATCGAACTCGGCATTCCCGAGACCGAGCCGCATGGCTGGTAATGGAAAGGACGAATCCAAGTGTCTGACTTCAAATTCGGCCTGATCCACGCGCCGCTTACCCCGTTCGCCCCTAACGCGCATGGTCAAACCGGCGCGGTCGACCATGCGACCTATGCCAAGGTGCTCGACTTCCATATCGCCCATGGCGCGGAAGGGCTGGCGATCCCGACCCATGCCGGCGAATCCGTCAGCCTGACGGCCGACGAGCGCAAGGCGCTGCTCGCCTTCGCCATCAAACACGTCGCCGGTCGGGTACCGGTCGTTGCCAATGTCAGCGAGGCCGGCACCGAGATCGCCGCCGATCTCGCGGCCCATGCCAGGGCCGCGGGTGCCGCCGCAATCATCGCTTCCGTGCCCTATTACTGGACGCCGCCGCAATCCATGCTGGTCGAGCATTTCGCCACCATCGCCGAGAAAGGCGGGCTGCCGCTCTTCGTCTGGAACGCACCTGAAGAGATGAACAATGTCGAGGTCAAGGCCCAGACCATGGTCGAGCTGCTGCAGCGCTCGCCCAATACGGTGGGATTGATCGATGTCAGCCTCGACTGGCAATACATGATCGAGGTTGCCAGTTCCTGCGGCGCGGCACGCAAGGGCTTCCAGTTCATCTCCGGCAGCGAATACATGATCTCGGCCGGCGCCACCGGCGCCACCGGCATGCTGACCCCGCTGTCGAGCGTGGCGCCCAAGCTGGTGCGTGAGCTCTACGACCTTTGCCGGGCCGAGAAATATGCCGAGGCGCGCCCGGTGCAGGAGGATGCGGCGCTGCTGTTCCGCGCGCTTAAAGAGTCCGGCGCGATCGGCCTCAAGGCCGCGGCCAAGTATCTCGGCCGCGATTGCGGCATCCCGCGCCCGCCTTTGCCGCCCATGGGCGCCGAGGCGACGCAGGATCTCATCGCGACCCTGTCCACGAGCGGCCGGGCGAATTCCGAGCCGCGTGGCTGGGCATGATGGCTGACGGCAGAAGGGTCGCCCTCATCACCGGCGCCTCTTACGGCGTCGGCGCCGCCAGTGCCCTGGCGTTGGCACGGGACGGTTTCGATCTCGTGCTGACCGCGACCAAAGCCGGCAATCTTGACACCACGCTGCAGGATGTCCGGGCGCTGTATGACACGGGGACAGGCGGCAAGGCCTTGGGCCTGGCGCTCGATCTCTGCGACCAGGCCAGTATCGATGCGGTGATCGCGCGATCGGTCGAGGGGTTCGGCCGTATCGACGTGCTGGTCAACAATGCCGGCACCAACCTGCGCCGCCTGGCGCTGGAGACGAGCCGCGCGGAGTGGGTGGCGATGATGGACGCCAACCTCACCGGCACCTTCTTCCTGACGCAAGCGGTCGGGCGCCATCTGGTCCAGCGCCAGAGCCCCGGCCGCATCGTCACCATCTCCTCCAGCCATGCGCTCGTAGGGGCGGCCGAACGGTCGGCTTATGGCGTCGCCAAGGCCGGCCTCATCCAGATGACCCGCATGCTGGCGATCGAATGGGCGCCGCACGGCATTACGGTCAACGCGGTGGCGCCCGGCCGCATGATCACCGCCTCGCCCTCGCGCGCCGGCTCCGGCTCGGACGACGCCTATATGGCGGCAATGCTGAAGCGCATCCCGCTCGGCCGCTTCGCGACCGCCGAGGAAGTGGGTGGCACCGTGGCGTTCCTGGCGGGACCGTCCGCGGCAACGATAACCGGCCAGACCATCGTCATCGATGGCGGCCTAACAGCGGCCTGAAACGGCCCATTCGGGGGAGGACCTTCACGATGACACGCCTGCATACACGCCTGCTCGGCGGCTTCGCCGTCATCGCCGGTCTGGGCCTGGCCCTGCCGGCCATGGCGGCCGACATCTATGTCATCACCACCGACAACGTCATGGCCGCGGCGCGCGAGATGCAGCCGAAATTCGAGGCGGCCACCGGCAACAAGCTGACCTTCCGCAACCAGGGGGCGCTCGCGACCTTCAAGCTGGTCGAGGGCGGTGCCGCCTCCGATGTCGTGGTCGGATCGCGGCTGATGCTCGACAAGCTCCTGGCCGAGGGCAAGCTCAAGCCCGGCAGCATCGTCGACATCGCGCATTCCTCGCTGGGCGTGGTCGTGCGCCAGGGCCAGAAGGCGCCCAGCATCTCGACCGATGCCAAGTTCAAGCACCTGCTGCTGACCGTGCCGTCGATCGCCTATCCCGACCCGGTCAAGGGCAGCCTCGGCGGCAACTATTTCGCCCTGCTGCTGAAGCAGTGGAAACTCGCCGACAAGGTGAACGCCAAGGCGCAGTTGACCCCCGGCGGCGACGCCACCGGCCATTACGTCGCCGATGGCAAGGCGGTCATCGGCATCAACCAGATCGCCGAGATCCGCGAGGTGCCCGGGCTGAAATTCCTCACCCCCCTGCCGCCGGCCCTGGTCAACAAGGTGACCATGAGCATGGCGATCAACGTCCAGGCCAAGCAACCCAAAGCGGCCGAGCAATGGATCCGCTGGGTCGCCTCGGCCAAGGGCGCCGGCGCCAGCAAGGAACACGGCATGGTGCCGGTCCACACGAGGTAAATCGCAAAACGGACAGAAAAGCTGGGAGGGTCACTCCTCCCAGCTGTTGTCGTTTGAGTAGTACGAGTGGTCCTGAGCAGACCGCGCTGGACTTTTCGGCCGCAATATTCAGGGGCCGATAATTTTATAGATGATCTGCTTTATCTTTGCCTCGTCGGCATTGACTAGCGTTATATTGTCCCAAGACTGCATAGCCCCAAAAAGCTTCCATGCGGCATCTGCCTTTATGGAAAACCACTCTGTAGAGCCAACTGGGTTTATGCTGATCGTGTTGATGATGTAGTTCTTCAATCGTGTCCCTAGGGATGGATAGGAGAATACATTGGAATCCATGATCGCGGCCACGCCGATGTCTGGATTGTGAGTGAGATACTGTTCACGCAGGCCCGCATGCGCCGGCTTTTTGACCGAGGACTGGTCGCCGAACTTGATGTAGTTCCCCTTTTCGCCGGTCGGGTATGTGACATGAGAGCCGAAATCATATCCGGGTGATATGATGAAATAGGTGTAGTTGGCCATTTGGCCCTCCTTTTCGTGTAGGTCGGAGTGCCGGGGAAATCGGCTTGCCAGCGGACTGTGCTGTTCGGCGCGCGCCCGGCCGGAGGCGCGCTCAGGTGGCGCGGATTTTGGCCCAGGAGCCCCACGGCCAGACGCCGCCGAGGTCGACGGTACACGTTCCGTTAAGCCATTGGGTAAGTGGGGAGGGGATGTCGAAGTAATCGTCGCCGCCTGAGGTGAAGTCGACATGGATCTTCAAATTGTAGGCGTTCAGTGG
>DATJJW010000270.1:0-52112 GCA_035491935.1 Allostellaceae bacterium
ATCGACGGCACCGAGACGGGGCATGAAGAAGACGGCGGCGGCGGCGAGCGTATAGGCCGAGGCCGCAAACACGGCGATCGCCATGCCCAGCGACATCGTCGCGCCCAGGAAGCCGACCATTGCGGGGAAGACGGCGCCGAAGCCGCGGCCGAAATTGTAGGTGAAGCCCTGGCCGGTGGCGCGCAGCAGCGTCGGGAACAGCTCGGCCAGGATCGCGCCGACGCTGCCATAGACGCCCGAGGTGAAGAAACCGATCGGCAACGCCATCATGGTCAGGCCGGTCCGGTCGAAGGGCACGGCCATGTAGGTCAGGATCGTCACCGCCGCCCCCAACGCGTAGCCGATGAAGGCTGTCCGCCGGCCGATCCTGTCGCTCAAATAGCCATGGCTGACATTGCCGGTGAAGGAGCCGATGATGACGATCGCCATGTCGATGCCGGCATGGCCCCTGGTGAAGTGCCGTTCGACCAGCAGATATGTGGGCAACCAGGTCTGAACCGCGAAATAGCCGCCCTGCAGGCCTACGGTCATCAGGCAGGCCAGGAAGGTATTACGCTTGAGATCGCCGCTGAAGATCGCCAGTGGCGATGGCCGTGCACGCGCCTCCTTCACCGCGGCGATGAAGGCCGGCGATTCCGGCAGGTAGCGGCGAACGTAGAGCACGAGCAGAGCCGGCAGGAAGCCCGCCCACATGACGATATGCCAGGCGACATGCGGCGGCGCCAGTATCGAGATCACGCTGACCAGCGCCACGGCGATGCCCCAGCCGATGGACCAGCCGCTCTGGACGAAGCCCATGACCCGGCCGCGATGCTCGGGCCGGACCATTTCGGTGACCAGCGCCGCGCCCACGGCCCATTCGCCGCCAAAGCCGAAGCCCTGGAGCGAGCGCAGGATGAGCAGCTGGTTCGACGTCTGGGCGAAGCCGCACAGGACCGAGAAGCCCGCGAACCACATCACGACCCATTGCAATACCCGGACCCGGCCGAAGCGGTCGGCGAGCATGCCGCCGAACCAGCCGCCCACCGCCGAGGTCATGAGCGCGGCCGAGGTGATGATGCCGGCCTCGCCGCGCGTCATCGACAACGCCCCCAGCAGGATGGGGATGATGAGCGCGTAGCTCATGAAATCCATGGCATCGAGCGCCCAGCCGGCGAAGGCCACGCCGACGACTTTCTTTTCGCCCGAAGAGATGTTGCCGATCCGATTCACCGCTGCCTCCCGTTAGCCGCTTTTCGTTGAACGGGCCTGTTGCTCAGGCTTGGCCGGCCAGCTGCCGACACGGGCGATGTTTTCGCATGAACGGGAAGGCGTCAAGAAAATAATCGATTATTTATATATAATCGATTATTTTACACCCTCCTCTTACGCCGTCCGCCCGACCCGGCTGGTCAGGTTCAGGACGATAGCCAGCACGCTGGCCAATGCCAGGAACCCCGCCATGGCGAGGAGTCCGGCGGTAAAGGAGCCGGTCGCGTCCTTGAGCCAGCCCATCACCGACGGACCGATGAAACCGCCGAGCGTGCCGATCGAGCTGATGAGCGCCAAGCCGCCGGCAGCGGCACCGCCAGTGAGGTAGAGGGACGGGATGGCCCAGAAGATCGCGCGGGCGGCATTCAGGCACAGCAGCGCCAGCGTGATGCTCGAGAGCACGGCCACCAGGTCGTGCGACATCAGTGCGAAGATGAAGCCGCCGGAGGCCACGGCACAGGTCAGGATGACGTTCAGCACCCGCTTGCCGTAGCGGTCGACGTACCAAGCCCCGAAGATCATGGCCGCAACCGAGAAGAGATACGGGATGGCGACCAGGAGGCTCACCATCGTGTTGGAGAAATGCCCGCCCTTGATGATGATCGGCAGCCAGACCTGCACGCCGTAGGAACCGGTCGAGAAGCTTAGATAGATCAGGCCCAGCAGCCAGACGCGGCCGGAGAACAGCGCGGGCACGAAGTTGTTCACCACCTTGGGCTTGCGGCGCAGCGCCTCCTCCTCGGTCGTAAGCGTCCGGGTGGCGATCTCCCGCTCCTGCTCGGACAGCCATGGTGCCTCATGCGGCTGGTTGGGGAGAAGCCGGGGCAGCACCAGCCCGATCAACACGCAAGGCAGAGATTCCATCAGAAACAGCCATTGCCAGCCGGCCAGGCCCCAGATGCCATCCATCTTGAGCAGCAAACCCGCAACCGGCGCGCCGATGAAGGAGGAGGCCGGAATCGAGACCAGGAACCAGGCCAGGACCCGCGCGCGATAGCCGCTGGGGAACCAATAGGAAAGATAGAAGGCCACGCCTGGGAAGAAGCCCGCCTCGGCGACACCCAGGAGGAACCGCAGCGCATAGTAGCTGTATGGCCCCGAGCAGAATGCCATGGCGGCCGAAACCAGCCCCCAGGTGATCATGATGCGGGCGATCCAGATGCGCGCGCCGAAGCGATAGAGCGCGAAATTGCTCGGGATCTCGAACAGACAATAACCGATGAACAGAAGGCCCGCGCCATAGCCGAATTCGCTGGCGGTCAGGCCGACCGCCTTGTTCATCTGCAGGGCCGCGACGCTGATGTTGGTGCGGTCGACGTAATTGAACAGATAGGCCAGCACCAGGATCGGCAGGACGCGCCACGCTACTTTGGTGAAGACCTTCGATTGCTGCGCGGCGTCATCCGCGCCCCCCAGTTCGTCAACAAACTTGGCTGTTGTGTTCGACACTTTTGCCTCCCTGGTCTAGCCGCCTTTGCCGGCGGTCTTTCGTGGCGTGTCTCATGCGAGATCCCGGCCGCCCCGCCCCTTGCCGGGCGGCCGGCGGGCTTCAGCGCCCCTTGTTCCGGTCCAGCACCCAGCGCGCGACCTCATCGTGGCGGGCGAACCAGACGCCGCGCCGCGACTGCATGTGCTGGATGATCGTCGAGACCATGGCCGAGATCGGTGGCCGGCCGCCGAAATGGGCATGAACCGTGAGGTTCAGCACCTCGGGCTGACCCGTCTCCATCAGGAAGTCGAAGCTGTCGATGTAGACGTCGAGGAAATCGCGCGGACTGCCGCGCATCGCCCGGTTGTCGGTGAAGTCGCTATGCATCAGCGCGGCGATGTCGCCATGCGGCGTCGTCACGACATAGGGGATGTCGGTGTCGTTGTAGTCGCCATGCCAGGTGAAGCCGTCCTGGGCCAGGAAGCCCGCGGTGTGCTCGGTCGGCGACATGCGTGGGCTGGCCCAGCCGACCGGCCGCTCGCCTGTGACCTCGGCGATGATGCCCGAACAGCGGCGGATGATCGCCTGCTCCTCTTCCGGCGTCATGTAGGGCAGGAACATGTTTTGGGTATAGGAGTGGCCGGCGATCTCGTGGCCTGCCTTGTGATAGGCCCGGACTGCGTCGGGATAGCGTTCGACCGCGCGGGCATTGGCGCAGACCGTGCTCTTGATCCCGGCTTTCTCGAAGATGTCGAACAGGCGCCAGATGCCGGTGCGGCCGCCATACTCGGCCCAGGAAATGCCCTGGCGGTCGACGACACCCTCGCGCAGCGGGCTCGCCATCGGCGAGTACGGCGGCGCCTTGCCTTCCGGCCAAGTCTCGAACATCACCGTCGCCATGACGCAGAGATTGGCCCCGTCGGGCCAAGAGAAACCGGCTGGCCTGTCGTCACGCATAATCTTCCGTGCCTCCCACTCGATATCATCGATTTTTTCGAGCAGTAGACCCGGCTAATAAACTTGTCTAATCGATAATTCCGGCTAAATTATAAGTAATGCCGATATATCCATCGACCCGACAACTTGAGATCCTGTGCACGCTGGCGCATACGCGCAGCTTCAGCCGCTCGGCCGAAATCATGAATCTCTCGCAATCGGCTCTGAGCCAGGCGGTCCAGCAGGCGGAGACCCTGTTAGGCGTGCAGCTGTTCCACCGCACCAAGCGCATGGTCGCGCCAACCAAGCCGGCGATGCATTTCCTGGCCCAGGCGGAACGGTTCCTATCGAATCTCGACGGTGCGATCGCGGAATTGCGCAACGACAGCGACCCGGCACAGGGCCGGGTGGAGGTCGCTTGTCTCGCCTCGATCTCGGTCAAGCTGCTGCCGGGTGTGGTGCGCGCCTTTCGCGCCGCCCATCCGAACGCGGTCGTACGGGTGCGCGACGATGATCCCGACGGCATCGTGCGTCGGGTACGTACGGGCATGGTCGACCTTGCGATCTCCCTCATGTTCGAGCCCGATACCGGCGTGCTGTTCCGGCCGCTGATCGAGGACGATATGCGCGTCATCTGCCGCAGGGGCCATCCCTTGAGCCGGCGCGAGCATATCGCCTGGGAAGATCTCGCCGAATTCGATTTGGTTGCCATGGCACGCGGTACGGGCATCCGTGCGCTGATCGACCGGCACCTGCCGGGTCTCGATCTGTTCAAGGACGCCACATATGAGGTCGCCCGCGTCCCCTCGGTCCTGGATGTGGTTGAGCAAAGCGATTGCGTCTCGGTGATCCCGGCCTTGATGCTGGCCGCGCCCGATGTCGACCGGCGCTTTCACCACCGGCCGCTCATCGATCCGGTCATCACCCGGCCGATCGGCTTGATAACCGCTGTCGATGCAGTGCTATCCGCCACGGCCCAAGCCTTCAGCGATGTACTCATCCGGCGCCTCCGGACCGTGGATGCGAAGAAATTCCCTCACATCCGCTTCTCGGCATCCCTCGCCGAAAGCAGCTAGGTATCGTTCAACGGTCACTAACGCCGAATAGTCTCGGGCTTCCCTCGCAATCGGGAGACAGGACCATGAAGCGTCGTTCACCGCCCTGGGGAGCCATCGAGGCCTTTATCGTTGCGACCCGCGTCGGAAGCTTCAAGGAGGCGGCGTCGCAGCTCGGGCTCAGCCCCCCAGCTTTTTCTCGTCGTATTCAGGCACTTGAAGACCATCTGAACGTCAAGCTGTTCGACCGCACCGCCGCTTTGCCGGTCATGACCGTGGCCGGCGAACGCTATCTCACGCGCCTGCAGCCCGGCTATGACGCGATCCGCGCCGCCACCGACTGGATGGCGCCCGATGCCGATAAGCGTCCGTTGCGCATCGGCGTCTCCCAATCCTTCGCCCTGGGTTGGCTGGTGCCGCGCCTGCCGCGTTTCTATGCGCAAACCAGTGGCATCGAGCTCGTCCTGCAGACGCGTGGCAATAAATTCGACCTGCGCGGTGGCGCCGCCGATGTCGGTATCTTCTACGGCCGCGGCGATTGGGACCATCTCGCCTCGCAGAAACTGTTCGGGCTGAATGCCGCGGTGTTGACCGCCCCCAGTCTCGCCAGCGGCATGCCCCTGCCTCAGAAGCTTGAGGATCTGTGCGGACACCGGCTGCTCGACCTCACCGACCCGCCCAATCAATGGGATGAATGGCTGGCTTTCGCCGGATATCGCGGACCGCGTCCGGATCATCGCCTGACCTTCGACAGCTACCAGGTGATGTATGAGGCAGCTGCCCAGGGCCTCGGCGTCACCTTGGGCGCGCATCCGCTGGTCGACCCGTTCCTGGAAGATGGCCGGCTTCGGTGCGCCTTCGACCTGCATCTGCCGATGTCCGGCTCCTATTACGTTGCGGCCTTGCCCGAGATGAGACGTCAGCCGGCGGTGCAGCGTCTGTGGCGCTGGCTGGCCGCCGAGGCGGCCGAGGTCGTGAAAGGGTCGGCCTATCTGCAATCGCGCCCCGGCGCTGTTGCGCCCGCTGCAACAGCGATTGCCGGGTTTGCGATTGGTTCCGGCACAGCCTGACGGCAAACATGCCTCCGCCCGAAGACGCCGGTTTCCTGCCGGCATCGGCCCACTTGGGGGAGGTTTTATGCGCAAGGACTTGCTGTGGGTCACCATCGCCGCCGCGACAGCCGTCGTGGCGACACCCATGGAGGCCGCGGCCGATGACCAGGCCGAGAATATCATCGTCACGGGCACGCGGGCGCCGAACCGCACCGCCCTCACCTCCTCCTCGCCGGTCGATGTCATCTCCGCCGAACGGCTGAGGCAGACCGGCTTCTCCAACCTGGCGCAGGCCCTGGCCGCCGTCGAGCCGTCGATCGACTTCCCCCATGCCGCGACCACGCCGACCTCGGCCAATACCAGGCCGATCACGCTACGCGGCCTGTCGCCGGATGAGACCTTGGTACTGGTCAATGGCAAGCGCTGGCACAACTCCGCCGTCCTCAACACCAATTTTGCGGTCGGACGCGGTTCGGCCCCCTTCGACCTCAGTACCATCCCGATCGCCGCCATCGACCATGTCGAGATCCTGCGCGACGGCGCGGCCGCACAATACGGTTCGGATGCGATTGCCGGCGTCGTCAACATCATCCTCAAATCCAACAAGAGCGGCGGTTTCGTCGAAGCCGAGACCGGCGTCACCGAACAGGCCGACGGCGCCAATGGCGGTGTCAGCTTCAACAAGGGCTATGCGCTGGGCCAGGGCGGTCACCTGACCGTCTCCGGCTATGGCGACTACAACGAGGGTACCAACCGCGCCCTCATCGACCAGCGCTTCGGGCGGGTCACCTACAGCATCGGCGATCCCTCCGACCTGCAGGGCAATCTCGTGGCCGACGCCGCGGTGCCGGTCGGGACCGGCGAGCTCTATGGCAACATCATCGCTTCACGTAAGGACAGCGGCAGCCCGGTGACCTTCGGTGTACCGGGTTCCTCGCCGATCCATCCGAACGGCTTTACGCCGATCGTCGAGCCGATCGTCTGGGATGCCGGCACCACCGGCGGCTTCCGCGGCAAGCTGCCCAATCTGTTCCGCTTCGACATCAGCAACACCTTCGGCCTGTCGAACGCCGATTTCTCTGTCAACGACACCGCCAACCTGTCGCTGGGCGCGGCAAGTCCCTCGAGCTTCGATGCCGGCTCCGAAACCTATCTGCAGGACGTGACCGACTTCACGCTCAGCCGGCCGCTGCCGGAGGTCTGGGCGGGCGGCAACATTGCGGCCGGCCTGCAATATCGGTTCGAGAATTACGGCATTGGCCAAGGGGCGCCCAATTCCATCGTTGGCGCGGGATCGGTGGGCTTTCCCGGCCTCAATCCCTTCGTTCCGGTCAATGCCGACCGCAGCGCAGGTGCCGGCTTCGTTGATCTCGAGGTGAATCCGGTCAAGTGGCTGACGCTGGGTGCCGCCGGTCGCTACGACCGCTACAGCGATTTCGGCGGCGACTTCACCTGGAAGACGAGCGCGCGTGCCGAGGTGACGCCGTGGCTGGCCCTACGCGGCTCGGCCAGCACCGGCTTCCGCGCGCCGTCGCTGCAGCAGGAATACTATACCTCGGTGACCACCGTCGCGAATGGCGCCAGCGGCAGCCTGGTCAATCTCGGTATCTTCCCCGTCGGCAATCCGGTCGCGATCGCGCTGGGGGCGACGCCGCTGAAGCCTGAGAAATCCCATGACTACACCGTGGGTGCGGTCGTCACGCCGACGAAGCATTTCTCGATTACGGCGGATCTGTTCCGCACCGACATCGACAATCGCATCGCACTCAGCGACGCCGAGAGCGGTTCCGCCGTGACCAGTGCGCTGGCCGGCGCCGGCATCAGCAGTGTGCAGCAGGCCGCCTTCTTCACCAACGCCCTCAATACCAGGACGGAAGGCTACGACCTGACCCTGGCCTATAACGGCTCCATCGACGACGACACCGGCTACAATGTCAGCGTCGGCTACGAACGCTCGCCGACCAAGGTCCGAAGCCTTGCCGGCGACGCCAAGGTGCCCGGCCTGTCGCTGCTCGGCACGCATTCGCTGCTGCTGCTGACCGAGGCGCAGCCGACCAACAAGCTCGCGACGCAGTTCACCCTCGATCATGGGCCCTATACCGGCATCATGAACGTCACGCGTTACGGCGAATACACCGACGCGCCGATCAGCGGGGCGCAGAAATTCAGCGCCAAGACCATCGTCGACCTGTCGCTGTCCTCCCATCTCGGCCCCCGCTTCACGGTGACCGGCGGCATCCTCAATGTCGGCAACGTCTACCCGGATAAGCTGCAGAACACCTCGCTGGTCTTCTCCTCCTTCGGCGGCAGCTTCGTCTATGGCGAGGAATCGCCCTGGGGCACGGCGGGCCGGACCTATTACGTTCGCCTGAGGATACAGCTGTGAGGGCGATCACCACCGGGCTCACCGCCCTGTTCCCCGCCACGGCGTTGGCCGCCGAACCCGGCACCATCGCGCCCGTCCATATCGACGTCCTGGCCATGGCACGCTCGGCCGATCCGGTGGTGCAGGCGGTGATGGGCTTCCTGCTGCTCTGCTCGCTGGCCAGCTGGGCGATCCTGGTCGAGAAATCGCTGACATTGGCACGCATCCATCGCCTGACCCGTGCCTTCCTGGCGCGCGTTCGGGCCGGCGGCTCGATCACCGCCAAGATCGAAGGGGAAGACGTGAATGCCGCACCCATCGCTCGCATGTGGTGCGCGGCCAAGGCGGAATGGCAGCAGAACCGGATCACTGCCCCACGGCCGCCGGCGAACTTGGCGCAGCGCATGAGCCTGGCGGCGAATATCGTGCAGGAAGAGGAGATGGCGCAGCTCTCCCGCTACATGGGCATTCTCGCCACCATCGGTTCGACCGCGCCTTTCATCGGCCTTTTCGGTACGGTCTGGGGCATTCTCACCAGCTTCGTCGGCATCGCCGCCAGCCACGCCTCCAACCTGTCGACCGTGGCGCCCGGAATCGCCGAAGCCCTGCTGGCAACGGCGATCGGCCTGTTCGCCGCCATCCCGGCGGTGATGATCTACAACAAATTCGCCCGCGACCTCAGCCGCGTCACCGGCACGCTGGATAATTTCCAGGCCGAGATTGCCCGTCTGGTCGCCCGCGAACTCGACATGGCGGGCTGACGCCATGGCGATGTCCACCGGCGGGCCCGGTCCGATCAGGCGTCACGCCTACCCTCAGAATGCGGAGATGAACGTCACGCCCTTCGTCGACGTCATGCTCGTGCTATTGATCATCTTCATGGTGGCGGCGCCTCTGGCCACGGTCGACCTCCCAGTCGATCTGCCGAAGGCCAGCACCAATACTGCCCCGCCAGCCGCCGACCCGATCTATGTCACGATCAAGCGGAACGGTACGCTGTTCCTGGGCGACAATCCGACCGATGCCATCGCCCTCGCGCAGGCCGTCGACCAGGCGGCAAAGGGTGACCGCGAACGCCGTCTCTTCATCCGCTGTGACCGCCAGGCGAATTACGGCGCGCTGATGGATGTCATGAACCGCCTGCAGAATGCCGGATATGTCAAATTCGGGCTCATTGCCGAAGATGCCGCGCCCTGAGACGGATCGGCAGTCTTTCGTCCTGCCGGCGATCCTCGTCTCGCTCGCGGCGCATGGGCTGTTGCTGGCTGCGATCCTGGCCATGCCGCATGCCGCCGTGCCCCCGGCACCACCTCTACAGATCGAGGTGTCGCTGGTAGCGCCACCGGCGCCCGCACCAGCCAAAGCCCTCCAAGCGGCCACGCCGCCGGGACCGAAACCCGAACCATCCCCTACCCCGTCACCACCGGCGCCTTCACCTGTCGCCACAGCACTGCCGGCCTCTATAGGGCAACCACCCGATCCCGCACCAACGATACCCGCGCCACCCAAAATGCGGCACATGGCCGCCCGGCCGCATGCATCGCCGCCGCCGCACCGTAAGCCGGCGCAGCCGGAGAAGAGGCCGGCCCAAACGCTCCCGGCCTCGGCCACGTCTGTGAGCGCTGCGCCAATCCGCCCCACGACGATCCAAGCCGCAGCGCCGGTCAGCACCGGAGTCAGCGCCCGGCCGATTTCCGGCCGCGAGCCACCCTATCCGGAAAGCATGCTTGACAGCGGGCGGGAGGGCTCGGTCGATCTCGACTGCACGATCGAGACGGATGGGCGGGCGCGGGATTGCACGATGGTCGCCGTGCGCGGCGGCTATGCCTTCGGTAGCGCCGCCCAGGACTGGATCGGCCAGGTTCGCTACAGCCCCGCAACCGTGAACGGCAAGCCTGTCGAGACGCCCCATCACCGCATCCATATCGTCTTCCGGCTGCAATAGGCCTGCGGGGCCCCGTTGATTTTCCTGCAATCGATCTTGCCGGCTTTGCGATTGGTTCGCCCCGTCCGGCAGCGCTAGATCGAGATCCAGCCGGGTTGAATCAACTCAAAGCGGATCGGCCTCCAGGTCTGGCGGCAGCGGGAGCCGAAGTAGTTCCGAACACCCTGGGAGGGAAAATTGAAGGTTGCCTTGATCGCGGACACGCACTTGGCCGAACGCGCCGCAGCTTTTGTCGGCAATTGGCAGGCGATCCGACTGTGGCTGGAGACGACGACGCCAGATCTCATCATCCATCTGGGCGACATCACCGCCGATGGGCTGCACGACCCGAGCGAATTCCAGACGGCGGCGGCGGCGCTGCGCGACGTGTTCCAGCCGCTCCGCGTGCTGCCGGGCAACCATGATATCGGCGATGTGCCGGCTGCCGGCGGACCACTGGTCACGGATGACCGGCTGGCGGCGTATCACGCCGCCTTCGGTGCCGATCACTGGAGCTGCGAGCTTGGGTGCTGGCAGCTGATCGGCCTGAACGCGCAATTGCTGGGCCATGGCGGCGAGGCGGAGGCGCAGCAGCTCGCCTGGTTCGAGGCGGCATTGGCGAGCCATGACGGCCCCCTCGGACTGATGCTGCACAAGCCGTTGCTGCCGGCTCCCGACGATAGCGCGGCGCCCAGGGAGCGCTATGTCCCAGGCCCCGCCCGCGACGCGCTGCTGACGCTGCTCGGCCGGCGAGACTGCCGCTTCGTCGTCTCCGGCCATACGCATCAGACCCACCGTTTCCGTCGCGACGGGATCGACCATGTCTGGGTCCCACCGGCGAGCTTCATCATTCCCGACCATCTGCAGGAACCGGTCGGGCGGAAGCTGGTCGGCCTCATGACACTCCATCTGGACGAGGTGGGGCCTTGCGGCAAAGCGGGCGAGCCGGAAGAACCCGGCTACCGTTTCGATGTCGTGACACCGGCCAGTGTCGTGTGCCACGACATCACGGATCATCTCCAGATCTATTCCCGCTCCATGGACCGGGTCGGTGGAGGCGAGGTGTCGTGAGCCAGAACGCCGAGACAATGGCGCCGGCACGGGCAGGGCAACGGCGCTTCGGGACATCCTATGGCTGGTATGTCGTGGCCGTGCTGGTCGTGGCTTACGCCTTCTCCTTCCTCGACCGACAGATCTTGAGCTTGCTGGTCGAGCCCATCAAGCACGACCTCGACCTCGACGACACGGAGGTCAGCCTGCTGCAAGGCTTTGCCTTCGCCTTGTTCCTGGCACTGGGCGGCGTGCCGATCGGGCGCTGGGTCGACAGCGGCCGGCGCGTCACCATCGTGGCCGCCGGCATCGCATCGTGGAGCCTGATGACCGCCGGCTGCGGCCTGGCCTCTGGCTTCGCCATGCTGCTTCTGTGCCGTATAGGTGTCGGCGTCGGTGAGGCGGCGCTGACGCCCTCGGCCTATTCCCTGATCGGCGATTGCGTACCGCCAAGCCGTATGGGCCTGGCGATCGGTATCTTCAATATCGGCGTTTATCTGGGCATCGGCCTTGCACTGATCCTGGGCGGTGCCGTGATCGCCGGGCTTGGCCATGCCAGCCTGACCTTGCCGTACGTCGGGTCCTTGCATGGCTGGCAGCTCACCTTCCTGGCCGTGGGTCTGCCCGGGCTCCTCGTTTCCCTATGGGTCGCCAGCCTCAGCGAGCCCGAGCGGCGCGGCCGGGCGGCGACCGTGCCGATGGCCCAGGTGCGTGCCTATTTCCGGACCAATGCGGCGACCCTCGCCTGTCTCTATCTCGCCCTCGCCTGCACCGCCTTCATGTCCTACGCCTACAATGCCTGGGTGCCGAGCTTCCTGATCCGGACCTTTCACTGGAGCGTGGCGGAGGCCGGCCGCAGCTACGGGCTGAGCGTGCTGGCGGCGGGCACGGCCGGCGTATTGGTGGGCGGCGTACTCGGCGATTTCGTCTCGGCACGACGACCGGATGGCAATCGCATGACCTTGCTCGCCGGGACCGCGATCATCGGCGCGGGCTTCACGGCCATCGCCCCGCTGATGCCGGATGGCCGCCTGGCGCTGGTGCTGGTTGCCTGCGCGACATTCTGTTCGACGGTCATCATCTCGACCGCACCCGCGGCGTTGCAGGAGATGATGCCGGCCCGCATGCGCGGCGTCGCCGCCGCCTGGGGCGTGCTGATCGTGAACCTGATCGGTCTGGGACTGGGACCGACCGCGATTGCCTTGGTTACGGACTATGTGATCGGCGACGAGCGGCAAATCCGCTATGCGCTCGCCACCGTACCGGCCCTGGCACTGCTGGCGTCGGCCGGCTTCGCCTGGGCCGGCCGACGGCCTTTCCTCGACAGCCGCCGATCTTTCGTCCAGTTCGATCGCTCGATATCCACCTGACGACGGCTCGAATTGCTGGGTGCTGCGAACGGGATGCGTCAGTTCTTGCTCAGCCCCAGCGTCTTCAGGACTTCGCGCGTCTCCTTGTCCTGGGCGATCAGGAACGCCCGGGCCTTGGTGCTGTCGAGATAGTAGTCGGTGAGCATTTCTTTCTTCAGCTCGTCCTGCCACAGCGGGTCGCGTACCGTCTTGGCGAAGACACCGTCCCAATAGGCGACCATCGCCGGGGTCAGATCGCCTGGCCCGGCGATGCCGCGCCAATTGGCGAAGACGACGTCGATCCCCTGTTCGCGCCAGGTCGGGACGCCCGCCATGATGCCGTCCATGCGTTTGGCCGAAGCGATGCCGACGCCGCGCATCGCGCCGGCCTTGATCTGCCCGGCAACGCTGGAGGCCGGTGCCATCAGCAGGTCGACATGGCCGCCCAGCACGGCGACCTGGGCCGCGGCCGAGCCGGTGAAGCCGACAATGCGGACCTGACGCACGTCGATCCCCGCCTTCTGTAGAATGAGGCCGAAGGTGATCTCGTTTTGGCCGCCGACCCCTGACATGGCGACGGAGACGGATTTTGGATCTTTCTTCAGCCGGGCGATCAGATCGGTACCCGATTTCACCGGCGATGCGCTATTGACGAAGAAACCGATGTCATTGCTTTGCAGAATGGCCAAGGCCGTCAGGTCGGAGAACTGGATCGGGCTTACGCCGGAAACATGGTTGCTGATGATGAGATCGGACATCACCGCCATGTATTCGCCATTGCCGGTGTGCTGTTTGACATAAGCCCAGCCGAGCGCACCGAAGGCGCCGCTTTTGTTCAGCACCGTGACTGGTTCGTCGACCAGCTTCGATTGCTGCCAGACCCGCTGCAGAAGCCGGGCGACGATATCGAAGCCGGAGCCGGGCTCGCTGGGTGCCACGACCTGCACCGGATGCGACGGCGCCCAACCGGCGGCCGCGAATGTCCGCAAGGGTATCAGCGATAGCGCCGCGCCGCCTGCGATTTCCCTGACGAATTGCCGTCTGCTTCTTGCCTGCCCGGTCATCGTTCCGCCTTTCTGGCACTTGGCCCGCGTCAAATGTTTTTGTTCAGAAATCCCCGTGTCGCACGTCCGCACCCATCGTCAAATCATCCCCACCCAGAACAGGTTGGCGGCGCCGACATCCACCGGATGACGCCGCACGAAATCGAGATGCCCGTTCTCCAAGATACGGAACACCGACAACCCGGCCGGCACCTCGCCATCGCGTGTCGGCATCGGCGCGACATGGGCGGCCACCAGCAGACGGCCATCCGGGGAAAGGGCGAAGGTCCGGCAATGGACGCCATGCGTCTCGGCATGCTGCACCGGGATCGGCTCGCCCGTTTCCGGCGTGATCCTGAACACGGCCAGGGTATTCTCACCGCCGGCGAAGACGCGCCGCCCCGCATCCGCTACGGTGCCGAAGGCCCGGTTCGCCACATAGACGGAGCGCCCATCGGGATGGACATGAATGGCGCTGGGGCGCTGTCCGGGGCCGGCGACACCCGCCAACGTACCGGTGCGATGGAGGGCCTGGGGCGACAAGGTCCCGCCCACAATGCCGAAGGTCTCAAGCGTGTTCTGCCTTTCCATCGCGAGATAGACCCAGGGCCGCGTCGGATGGAAATCCAAGTGCCGCGGTCCGAAGCCGTAGCCGCCATTCGGTGCCACCACCCCGGTTTCGGTCAACTGCCCGTCCTGGAAGCGGAATACCTGCAACCCGCCCGGATCCTCCGGACGATCTCCCGACGCATCATTGCCCCGCGTCACCAGCACCACCAGACGTCCATCCGGCGCCACCTTGATCTGGTGGGGAAAAATCCGGGGCCGCACAGGCGTCGCCTGCTCGACTTCGCCGCCGAGCGTACCGTCGTCATGGATGCGGTAGACGCGCAGGCCCGCCGGGTTGCTGAATGCCGCCAGCAGGTATCTTGACCCGACATCGGTGCTGATATGGATCGGCCGCGCCGGCAAGGTCAGCGCAACGCCACGTGGCGCCGGCGTGCCATCTGCCGCCAACTGGAACGCGTGCAGGAAATGCCGCGTCCCCGCGGCGTCCCGGCCATTGCCGCCGCCGCCGCCGCTGTCGCTGCTCGCGACATACAGGAACTGGCGCGACGCATGCGGCCAGGCATACTGGATATTCGCCGGCAGGGTCGCAGCGCCCCTCCTCTCCAGGGATGCCGCCTGGATGTCGACGCCGTACCAGCGCAGCGATGGCCCGACCGCGGCGTAGAGCGTGGTCATGGGCCGGCCGCCCCTAATCGTCGACCTTGGCGTAGCCCAGCGTCTTCATGATCGACAGCACCTGGGCATATTGCTTGGCCAGGAACACCTTCGACTGCGCGGCATTGTGGTAGAAATTCTCCAGATGCGCATTGTCGAGCTGCTGCAGCCAGCCTGGTTGCTGCACCATCTTGCCCAACACCCCATCCCAATATGCGACGGCATCGGCCGGCATGTTCTTGGGCCCGAATACGCCGCGCCAGTTGGTGAACACCGCATCCACCCCTTGTTCGCGCCAAGGCGGCAGGTCGGCCATGATGCCCTTCAGCCGTCCCTCCGATGCCACGCCGATCGCGCGCAGCGCCCCGGCCCTGATCTGGCCGATGGTGTTGGAAGCCGGTGAAACCAGCACCTCGACATGGCCGCCCTGGACCGCCGTCTGCGCATCGGCGGCGCCCGTGAAGCCAACCACCTTGAGCTTTGTCGGGTCGATACCCGCCCCCTTGGCCACCAATCCGAGGGCCACGCTGTTCTGGCCACCGACGCCGGAGGTCGCGATCGGCACCGAGGCCGGATCCTTCTTGAGCCGGTCGATCAGATCCTTGCCGGTCTTGATGGTGGAGCCCGGATAGACGGTGAAGACGATCTCGTCGCCCACCAGGATCGCCAGCGCCGTCAGATCTGTATAACGCATCTGGTTGAGGCCGTTGATGCGGTTGGTCAGCAGCAGCACCGACGCCATGGTGAGGTAATTGCCGCCGTTGGGATGCTGGTTCACATAGGTCCAAGCGAGCGCCGCACCCGCGCCCGGCTTGTTGATGATGGTCGTCGGCGTGGTGACGAGCGAAGCCTCCTGCCAGACTTTCTGCATCATCCGCGCGGTGATGTCCTCGCCGCTGCCAGGCGTGTTGCCGACCACGACCTCGACATGTCCGGCCGGCTTCCAGGCCGCCTGCGCTGCCATCGGCAGCAAGGTCCCCGCTGCCAAGCCCCCTACCGCCAAGCTGCCGACAAATTCGCGACGGTTCATATCTGCCAAGGACATCGTTCTTCCTCCCAAGTCATCATTCGTTTTTGTTTATTATTCTTGCACTGACGAGGACGCTTAGAAGGCGCTGCGGCCTCCATCGGCCGGGATGGCCGCGGCCGTGATCATCCGGGATTCGTCCGACGCCAGGAACAGCACGATGTTCGCCACATCGTCGGGGTCGCCGATCGAGAACGGATAGGCTTCGGCCAGCATTTTCCGTTTCCTCTCCAGCGGGCTGTTCGGATCAGCCGCCAGGTTCTTCGCCGCATTGGATTGCGAGCGCTCCGTTCGCACCGGGCCGCAGCAGATGACGTTCGCCCGGATGCCGGCGCGCGCATATTCCCCCGCGATGGCGCGGGTCAACGAGATCACCGCGCCTTTCGCGGCGACATAGATATGTTTCGGCGCCGTACCGTTGAGCCCGGCCCAACTGCTCATGTTCACGATCGAGCCGCCGCCTTGGTGGACCATATGCGGGATCACGTGGCGGCACGTCAGAAGCGTGCCGCGCACATCCACATCCATCGTCGGCTGCCAGAGCGCCATGTCCACTTCGGCGACGTTGGTATCGCCGCGCGCCGAGCCGCCGGCGCAGTTCACCAGCATGTCGATGCGCCCAAACCGATTCATTACCGTAGCGACGGCTTCCGCCACCGTTTCCTCGCGGGTGACGTCCATTGCCAGGGGCAATGCATCGCCGCCCGTCAGCTCCGCAGCCTCATGCGCCAGTCCCGAGTTGAGATCGCCGATCGCGACCCGCGCAGCTTCGCGTCCGAACGCAAGAGCCGATGCGCGCCCGATACCGGACCCGCCACCCACCACCAGCGCCACTTTCCCTGCGAGCCTGCCCATGTGCCCCCGCGAGTTGGACGATCCGGGTTTTCCCGTTGAACGCCGAAGCGGATTGGATGATAGCGGTTTCCGATAAGGCTGAGAACCGCCGATTTGCATTCATTATGATTTATAGGTAATGCCCGCATACCATGCTACGCTCAACCCTATCGAGGATCCAGGCGTTTTATGGCCCAGGAGACAATTCCGGCCGAAGGCATTTTGCCTTGCATGGCCGAGATAAATGAATTCAAATACTTCGGCCGACCCATGAAAGCCGGCCAATAAGCTACGGGATCCGGGGCATGGCCGGTATCCGTGACGAACGGATGAAGGGGGGAATTATGACGAACTACGTCCTCGCACTCTGCGCGGCCGTCGGTGCGGTACTCTATCTCTTCGCGACCAGCCAATTGCCCCAAGGCGGGGTTGGCGATCCGCTCGGTCCCAAGGCATTCCCTTATCTCGTCGGCGTAGGATTGTTGCTTTCCGCCGCAGTCATGGCGTTTGAAACCCGTAAGCGGCGTATGGCCGCGACGGCCCTGCAGCCGCCTGCATCCGACCCGGCCGAGTTCGAGCCTTCGATCGAGCCACGCGCCCGCCGCATGCTCGTCGCCATGGCGGCCTGGACCCTGGTCTATTACGTGGCCTTCGAGCCGGCAGGCTACGTCTTGGCGACCGCGGTCTATCTTATCGGGCTATTGAGTGTCCTCAATCGTGGCCGTTGGATAGTCAACCTTGCCGTGACGTTGGGCTTCACCGTCGTCTCATACATCGTCTTCGCCAAGCTGCTGGGGGTGGCGCTGCCCAGCGGCGTGCTCGGCGTCTGACCGGCCGGACGGAGACACCGCATGTCGAGCATTGATGGCATCCTGCACGGTCTCCACCTGGCGATCCTGCCGGGCCACCTCCTCCACACGCTTGCCGGCGTGATAATCGGTACGCTGGTGAGCCACTTGCCCGGCATCGGCCCATCGGCCGGCATCGCCTTGCTCATCCCGGTGACCTTTGGCATGGATCCGACCTCGGCGCTGATGATGCTGGCCGGGATCTACTATGGTTGCATGTATGGCGGCGCGGTGACCGCGATCCTGCTCAACACACCCGGTGATGCGGCAGCAGTCATGACCGTGCTCGACGGCTATCCCATGGCGCAGAAAGGCAGGGCGGGCGCCGCCCTCGCCATCGCCGCCACCAGCTCCTTCGTCGCCGGCACCATCGGCGTCACCGCCATCACCTTCGTCGCCCAACCGATCGCCAGCTTTGCACTGCGCTTCGGTCCGACGGAGTATTTCTCTCTCATCCTATTCGCGCTTTCCACGGTGAGCGCGCTTGCGGGCAGCTCGATCGGCAAGGGCATGTTCGCAACGTTCCTGGGGCTGGGGCTGTCGACGGTCGGCATCGATATCCAGACCGGCCTGCCGCGCTTCACCATGGGCATCGGCGAGATGCAGAACGGCATCAATTTCCTGGTGCTGGTCGTGGGGCTATTCGCCATGGCCGAGGTCACGCGCATGGTCGAGGACCATATGCGCGGCGCGCTCAAGATCATCCGGGTCAAGGGCCGTATCTGGTTCACCGGCACTGAACTGCGCCGGGCGCTGCCCTCGATGTTCCGAGGCACGGCGGTGGGCTTCACCTGCGGCGCGGCGCCGGGCCTCGGCGGCATGATTTCGGCCATGCTGGCCTATGTGCTGGAGAAGAAGGTCTCGCGCCATGGCGAGGAATTCGGCCAGGGCGCGGTCGAAGGGGTGGCCGCGCCCGAGGCCGCGGTCAATGCCGATAGCTGTGGCGCCTTCGTGCATCTCCTGGCGCTGGGCATTCCCGGCTCCGGCGCCACGGCGGTGATCATGGGTGCCTTCATCATGTATGGCATCCAGCCGGGCCCGACCCTGTTCCGCGAACAGCCTGACCTGGTCTGGGGGCTGATCGCCAGCATGTATGTCGGCAATGTGCTGCTCTTGATCCTGAACCTGCCGCTGGTCGGGCTGTTCGCGCGCATCCTGTATGTGCCGCCCGGCATCCTGATGGCGCTGATCCTGGCCATCGCCTCGGCCGGCGTCTATTCCTTCGATGCCGACAGCTTCGATCTCTACCTGGCCCTCATCTTCGGCGTGGTCGGCTATGCCTTCCGCAAGCTCTCCATCCCCAAGGTGCCGATGATCTTCGGGCTGATCCTGGGCAATCGGCTGGAACAGGCTTTCCGCCAAGCCATGACAGTGTCGTCGGGCGATCCGACGATCTTCCTCAAGAGCCCGATCTCGGCCTGACTGCTGGCTGCTGCCGCCTTGTCGGTAGGCGCCGCCATCTGGGTGAAATGGAGCACGAGGCCACGCCGCGGGGTGGCCGTGCAGAGTGCCGAGACAGGATCGCGGCGAAGCGGTTCGGAAGCCTAATTCGATCGGCCGGCAAGCAGGTCCATGGCCGCATCGATGCCACCCCGACGATGCGGAACGCCGGCCAGGTGCAGCCCCATCTCGATCCCGGCAAGCGTGCCGGACAGCATCAGATCGTTGAAATCGCCGAGATGGCCGATGCGGAAGACCTTGCCCTTCACCTTGCCAAGGCCGGTACCGAGCGACATGTCGAACTTGTCCGAGATGATGTCGCGCAGCTTGTCCGCATCATGGCCTTCGGGCATCAGCACGGCCGTCAGGATCGAGGAATACTCGCGCGTGTCCTGACACAGTACGTCAAGTCCCCAGGCGTTCACCGCCGCACGCGTCGCCGCGGCATGCCGTTCGTGCCGGGCGAAGACCTGTTCCCGCCCCTCCTCGCGCAACATGGCGATGGCTTCCTTCAGGCCATAGAACAGGTTGGTCGCCGGCGTGTAGGGAAAGAAGCCTTGGGCGTTGGGCGCGAGCATCTCGCGCCAATCCCAATACGAACGCGGCATGCCCCCTGTCTTCGCCACTGCCAGCGCGTTGGGCGAGACGGCGTTGAAGCCAAGCCCGGGCGGCAGCATCAACCCCTTCTGCGAGCAGGCGACGCTGACATCGACGCCCCACTCCTCGTGGCGATAGTCCATGGAACCCAGAGACGAGATGACGTCGACCATCAGCAAGGCGGGATGGCCGGCCCGGTCGATCGCGGCGCGGATTTCCGGCACCCGGCTCGTCACGCCGGTCGAGGTCTCGTTATGCACGACCATCACTGCCTTGATGTCGCGATCGGCCCGCAGCCGCTTCTCGACGTCATCCGGATCGACGCCGCGGCGCCAATCGCCCGGCACGAATTCGACATCGATGCCGAGACGCTTGGCCATGGCCTGCCACAGCGTCGCAAACTGGCCGGTCTCGTACATCAGCACGCGATCGCCGGGCGAAAGCGTATTGACGATCGCCGCCTCCCAGGCGCCCGTGCCGGAGGATGGGAAGATCATGACGGGCCCCGAGGTCTGGAACACCCAGCGGCTGCCCTCCAGCACGGCATGGCCGAGCTCTGCGAAAGCGGGGCTGCGATGATCCATGGTCGGCATGTCCATCGCACGCAGGATCCGATCCGGTACGTTTGAAGGCCCCGGGATCTGCAGGAAGTGCCGGCCGCTCTTGAAGGCGGCGTTCTTCAGGGACATGGGCGTCCTCCCCAAAAATGAATTCATTTTTAAACTGGCATAGGCTCGATATCGCAGCAAGCGGTTATCTGCAACGATTATTGAATATCATTGTGCCCGGTTGTACCTTGAGCGAATGAATTCCGCCGTTTCCAAAGTGATTCGCGCCTTCCCGGCGCCCGAAGGCACCCTCCATGGGGCGCTGCTCGACAATTTGCGCCAGATGATCAACCAAGGCGATTTGGCGCCGGGCATTCGCGTGCCGGAACGCATGCTGTGTCAAAAATTCTCCGTCTCACGTACACCGCTGCGCGAGGCTCTCAAGGTCCTGGCGGCGGAGGGGCTGGTGGTGCTCCTTCCCAATCGCGGTGCCCGGGTGACCGCCCTCGACGAGGCGCAGCTTTGCCATTTGTTCGAGGTGATCGCCCTGCTCGAGGCCGAGGCCGGCCGGCTGGCCGCAAGCCGCATCGGCGCAGCGGCGCTGGCCGAGATCCAGGGTATGCATTACCGGATGTACGCGCATTTCCTGCGCCAGGAACTGCCGGAATACTTTGCGCTCAACCAGGCGATCCACGAGGCGATCCTGGATGCGGCGGAGAACCCGGTGTTGAAAGCGACCTATATGGGCCTGGCCGGCCGATTGACCCGGGCTCGCTACCTCGCGAACCAGAATCAGCCCGAGCGCTGGCAGCAGGCGATGGATGAGCATGAGATGATCCTGGCGACGCTGATCGCACGTGACGGCGACAAGCTCGCGAAGCTGCTGGCTCAGCATCTGGCGAATAAGCGCGATATCATCCTGAAATCGATCCGGATGTCGAGCGAGGGCGAGGCAGCAGCGCCTGCCTTGTAATTCCCTGCCGCGTGATGCCCCGCCACGCGATCTTGGGCGTGGCATGCATGCAGTTCCAGTGCCGTCAGCCGCTCCGCGATACGCTTTCTCACGCCCGATAATGGCGGGTCGATGAGCCTTGACACATAAATGCATTCATTATTAGTGTTTGTTCCCACGTTGCCTTCTGGCGTGCCAGAACTTCGATGACCGGAGATCACTTAGCATCGTCTCAAGGAAATAGAATAATCGAAGGCTTCGACCGCCCCATAATAAAATAAATCTGTGCCCGCCGGGTGCAATAATGGGAGGACAGGACAATGGCCAAGATGCTTGTCCGGCGTGATGCACTCAAATTCATGGGGGCGGGTGCCGCGGCTGCCACGGGGCTGACGCTCAGTCCGCCGTCCTTTGCGGACACCTACCCTTCCCGGCCGATCACCATGCTCTGCGCTTTCGCGCCCGGTGGCTACGTCGACAATATCGCGCGTGTCTTGGCGCCGTCACTCGGCCGCATCATTGGTCAGCCGGTCAACGTCCTTGACATGCCGGGCGCCAACGGCATGCTGGGCGAGGAATATTATCTGCGCCAGCCTGATGATGGCTACGTGCTGCTGGCTGATTCCGTCGTCAACATCATCCAGAATATTCTGGTCCAGAAAGCGCCCATCCAATACGACGCCTTCTCGATGATCAATCTGCCGGCGCGCGACTATACACTGGTCGCGACATCCGCCGAGAACAACAAGATCAAGTCGATCGGCGACGTAATCGACGCGCTGCGTAAGGATCCGAAGCATTTCTCGATCGGCGTGGCGCCGGCCACTCCCGATTACGTCAACCTCACGCTGTTCGCCAATGCCATCGGCGTCGACCGGAAGCAGTTGCGGCTGGTCACCGCGGATTCCGGTCCGATGCGTACGCAGTTGATAGGCAACGTCATCGACCTGGCGTTCTCGGGCGGCGAAGGGTTCCGCCCGCTGGCCGAGCAGATCCGTCCACTCATGGTGTTCGACCAGCAGGAACGGGCACCCTACAAGGCGCCGGCCGTACC
Organism: Allostellaceae bacterium; assembly: GCA_035491935.1. GTDB lineage: Bacteria > Pseudomonadota > Alphaproteobacteria > ATCC43930 > CGMCC-115725 > DATJJW01. The sequence goes on from DATJJW010000270.1 coordinate 21,979, forward strand.
TGAGGTGCCGGCGCTCAAATCGATCGAATACGTACCGGGATCGCTGCGAGGCTTCGCCTGCCATCGCTCCTTCAAGGAAAAGACACCGGACCGATATGCCGCGGTGGTGCAGGCCTATGAGAGGACCTTCAAGGACCCGGCGACCGTCAAGCTCTTGAAGACGCAGAGCCTGGCCTATGAGTGGTACGGCCCCGACAGCTCGAACGAAATTTACGAGCGGACGTACCGGCTGATGAAGAAATACGCCGCATTGCTGAAGAGCACCTGATTTTTCGGTGGCCGCGCCGGCCCACACGAGACCAGCCTGCATGAGAACAGCCAGGAGAAGACAATGAGCAAGATCGAGGCCGTCAAGATCCACCCGATAGCGGCTCCCCTGAAACGGGCGCAACGTACCGCCTTCGAGCCGCGCAAGGACGTCACGCTGATTCTGGTCGAGGTGGTCACCGATGACGGCTTGATCGGCTATGGTCAGGTCAGCAGCACGCCGATGAAGGACATCGTCCCCTGGATCGAGAAGTTCGCGGCGGTCATCACCGGGATGGACGCGCTGGCCTACACTGCGGTCTGGGAGAAGATGTTCCGCCTGACCTCGCCGCAGCCCGATGGCGGCGGCGGCATGTCGCGCGATAAGCGTCCGCAGATCATGGGCGCGATCGGCGGCATCGACATGGCGCTGTGGGACATCGCCGGCAAGGCGGCCAATAAACCGATCTTCCGCCTGCTGGGTGCGGAAAACGTGCCGGTCTTCACCTATGCCACGGGCGGCTATTACCGTGAGGGCGAGAAGCTGACCGCCTGCGCCGACGAGTTGGCGGGCTTCGTCGCCAATGGCTACAAGGCAGTCAAGCTCAAGACGGCCTCCGGTCCCCTGAAGGACGAGGTGCAGCGCATCAAGGCCACGCGCGCGGCGATCGGCTCCGATGTTCAGCTGATGCTCGATATGAACGCGGCTTATGATCTCGCGACCTGCATCGAGTTCGCCCACGCCGTCGCGCCCTACGACATCACCTGGCTGGAAGAGCCGCTGCACTGGTACCTGCAGCCGAACGATTTCCTGCGCCTCGCTCAGGCCTCGCCGATCCCGCTCGCCCATGGCGAACGTGAGATGACCCGCTTCACCGCGCGCAATTTCGTCGCCAGCGGTGCCGTGCGGTACATGCAGTTCGATGCCACGCGCTATGCCGGCATGACCGAAGCGCTTCGTGTCGCTCACATGGCCGACCAGCATGGCGTGCTGATTTCGCCGCATCACGCGCCGGAGCTGCATTGCCATCTGGTCGCGGCATTCCCGCGCTGCGGCCATTCGGTCGAATCCCATGGCTCGCACGAGCGTGACCCGATCTGGCAAGGCATGTATACGGACCGCGCAGAGATCCGGGACAGTTATGTCTACATGAACGAGAAACCGGGCTGGGGCTACGAGGTCGAATGGGACTTCGTGCGCAAACACATCGCCTGAGGGGTTGCTTTATGTCTGCGGAACTGAAGAAGCGTATCCTGGGCCAGAAGATCATCTCCGTCTGCAACACGGATTTCCCGACGCCACAGCTGGTCGAATTCTGCGGCGGCCTCGGCTTCGACGTGTTGTTCATCGATTGCGAGCACAGCAGCACCGATTTCAAAGAGGTCGAGGAGCTGTCCCGGGCGGCGCGCGTCTCGGGCATGGCCTCGGTGCTCCGGCCCTGGAGCAACGAGCCGGGGCTGATCAATCGGTACCTGAGCTGCGGCGTCGGCGGCATCCAGGCTGGCCATGTCCACAGCGCCGCCGACGCCGAAGCCATCCTGGCGGGCATGCGCCGTTGGGGTGACGGCGATCATCGGGACAAGCTGACCGTCATCATGATCGAATCGCAGGAGGGCGTCGAAGCCCTGCCCGAGCTGCTCAAGATGGACGAGCTCGACGTGTTCTATTTCGGTCAGAACGACCTGGCGGAATCCATGGGTCTCAAGGGCCAGCGCAAGGATCCGAGGGTACGCTCGCTCGTCGAGGATTCGATCAAGCGCGTGGCCGATGCCGGCAAGATCGCCGGCATGAACGTGCAGGACGAGATCGACATCGTCAGCCGCTACATGCAACTGGGATTGCGCTGGATTAACGTTCATCAAAAGCAATTCATCTCCCGCGGCTCGAAAAGCTTCCTCAAATCGCTGCAGGATGCCGCCAAGGGCTGATACCTCCTGGCGTCAGCATCACTTGACAGATTGAGCCCTGCCGGCATCTTCGGCAGGGCTCGACTTTCCAAGGGCGAAACAATGCCATTTCTCTGGGGGCTGCGAACCTATCTCCTCGTCGCGATCGGCGGCGCGATCGGCAGCATCGCCCGCTACTGGCTGGGCAATCTGGGCGATACGCTTCTGAGCAGTACCTTCCCTTGGGGTATCCTCATCGTCAATGTCCTGGGCTGCTTCGTCATCGGCTTCTTCAGCGAGGCGACCGGCGCCAACGGCATGCTCGACGTCGCACCGGATACACGATCCTTCGTCATCGTCGGGCTCTGCGGCGGCTTCACCACCTTCTCCTCCTTCAGCCTCGGCACGATCACGCTCTTGTCCGACGGCCATGTCATGGGCGCGATCGGCAATGTCTCCTTATCGCTTGTGACCTGCCTCACCGGCGTCGCCATCGGCATCTGGCTGACCCGTTTTACGAAACTATCAACTGAAACAATGGAGGATAGGCGCGTATAGCCATACAATGGAGTGTGGGAGGGTATAGCCATGTCGAACGTCGTACTTGCGCTGCTCACCAGGACGGAAACTGCGCCCGCCATCCTCGCCGGCGCCGAATGTCTGGCCACCATGCTCGCGGATGCGCGCATTGAAGTGATGATCGTCCGGATCGCCCCGCTGTCGATCATCATGCCGACGGAAGAAATCCTGACTGCCGACAGGGAGTTGCAGATCCGGGCCCGTGAGACCGATCGAGCGGCCGCGCTGCACGCCATCTTTGACCAATGGGCCCGCGGTTACACCGGAGGCGATGCGCCCCGATGGATCGATGAGGAAGGTACGCTCGAAACCTTCCTGGAAAGCCGTGGCCGCCGGGCCGATTACATCGTGGTCGGTCGTCCTGACACTCATCCGGGCCATGCCGATCACAGTGCGCTGCATGCCGCGCTGTTTGACACCGATCGCCCCGTCCTGATCATGCCGCCGCAATCGCGTGCCGATTTCGGCAGGATCGTCGCGATCGCCTGGCGCGAGGACAAGTTTACGCTGCGCGCCGTCCTGGCCGCGCTGCGCTGCATCGACAAGGCCGAACAGGTCCATGTCCTGATGGGGCGCAAGGATGGCGCGCCGGCGCCGAGGATTCCGGAAGCCCTTACCGAACATCGTATCGCCGTGACGCCGCATGAATTGCCGATCGGCAAGGAAAAATTCGGCGCCCAACTCCTGGCCCAGGCCCATGAACTGAAGGCGGATCTGCTGGTGATGGGCGCCTTTACCCACGGTACGTGGCACAGCCTGCTCTTCGGCGGCGTTACGAAGCACATCCTTGCGCATACCGACCTGCCGGTCCTCATGCGACACTGAAACCGCCCCTACCCTGAAGCCGGTTCCTGCAGCGGGGCCAGCCCTTGAACGGGACTGCTCACCTCTCTGGTGTGCAATGACCGATCCGGCCGCGGTGCCTGCCTAAACCTCGAGCGCCACGAAAGTATTCGATCTTCCATGACCGTCGCATATCTATGGGTCGCGCTCGGCGGCGCGCTGGGAACGATCGCGCGCTTTTGGCTGGCAGCGGCCATGGCGAGGCTTACGGGACCAACCTTTCCCTGGGGGACGCTGCTGATCAACGTCGTCGGGTCCTTCGTCATCGGCCTGTTCGGGCGCCTGACCGAACACGGCGGCCTCTGGCACGTCAGCGCGGACATCCGCACCTTTGTCATGGTCGGCCTCTGTGGCGGCTTCACAACCTTCTCGTCCTTCGGACTGCAGACGATCGAACTGATGCGCTCCAAGGAAATCTTACGAGCCGGCGCCTATGTCGTTCTCTCGGTTGTGCTCTGCCTCTCGGTCACCTGGGCCGCCATGAAACTCTGAATTCCACTTCTCTTGGCAGACTCCGCATATCGTTCCAGGGGTGGCATGCATAAATGCCCCCTTCAGACGCATACCGCAGCGGCCTGGGGTTGTGGGCTACTCCCTTGACATAAGGGCGTTATTGGGCGCCAGAATGGGGTAGTGGATCTTTGTGTCGTCCCCCGGCTTCGGCCGATCTGTTCGTAAGTCGGTCACAACTATAAGAACGACAAGGACGCGACGCATGAGTGCTTCCTCGCACTATTGGGTGTTGGCCCTTTATTGTGTTGCCGTCGTCGCTCTGGTCGCGGCGATGATCGGCGTGTCCTATTTCCTGGGCCAACGCCACGCCAGTCGGGCGACCAACCAACCCTTTGAATCCGGCATCGTGCCGGTGGCCGATGCCCGCTTGCGCCTGCCGGTGCAATTCTATCTCGTCGCCATGTTCTTCGTGATCTTCGATCTGGAGGCGGCATTCATCTATGCCTGGGCTACGGCCCTGCATGAGGCGGGGTGGCGCGGCTACTTCACCATGCTGGTCTTCATTTTGGCCCTGCTGGCGGCCCTGGTCTATCTGTGGCGCGTGGGGGCGCTTGATTGGGGGCCGCGGCTGAGACGGCCGCGCGTCGAGAGGCCGAGGTGATGCTATGCACTGGCGCTCCCTGCCTCAGGCTCCATCCGACGGTCCCCGCCTAGAAGGCGGCAGCTTCACCGACGCGGTACGGCGCAACCTGGTGCTGGGCCGGCTCGAGGACATGGTCGCCTGGGGCCGCAAGAACTCCGTCTGGCCGTTCAATTTCGGCCTGTCCTGCTGCTATGTCGAGATGGCGACGGCGTTCACCAGCAAGTTCGACATCGCGCGCTTCGGCTCGGAAGTACTGCGCGCCACCCCGCGCGAGGCCGACCTCATCGTCATCTCCGGCACCGTCTTCGTGAAAATGGCGCCTGTCATCAAATGGCTTTACGAGCAGATGCTGGAGCCGCGCTGGGTCATCTCCATGGGCTCCTGCGCCAATTCGGGCGGCATGTACGACATCTACAGCGTCGTGCAGGGCGTCGACAGTTTCTTGCCGGTGGATGTCTATGTGCCTGGCTGTCCACCACGACCCGATGCACTGCTCGAAGGACTCACGCTGTTGCAGCGCTCGATCGGCACCGATCGGCGCCCTTTGAGCTGGGTCGTCGGGCCTCAAGGGGTCGAGCGGGCCGAACGCCCGAGCTTCCGCGATCTGAAACGCGAAGCCCGGCAGGCCGCGACCACTCTTAGAACTCCAGATCAAGTGTAGGGAGGGCCAGACACATGCTGACAGGACCTGACAGCATGGCCGAAGGCGCACTCGACCTACCGGTGCTGCGCGAGCTGCGCGCGCGCTTCCCCAACCTGCCTGTGGGGGTTCAGCCGACACGCGACGGCATCCCGACCCTCTGGGTCGGTCGCGAGGATATCCGTCATGTCCTGGGCCATCTGAAAACCGGCATGTCACAGCCCTGGCGGATGCTGTTCGATCTGACGGCGGTCGACGAACGGCAACGCGTGCATCGCGACGGCCTGCCGCCCTGTGCCTTCACCGTCGTCTACCATCTCATGTCCTTCGAGCGGACCCAGGATCTGCGCCTCAAGGTGCCGCTCGACGAACGCAGCCTGAGCCTGCCCAGCATCGCCGACATCTGGCCGAACGCCAATTGGTACGAGCGTGAAGCCTGGGACATGTTCGGCATCGTCTTCGACGGCCACCCGCGCCTGCGCCGCATCCTGACGCCACCGACCTGGCAGGGGCACCCCTTGCGCAAGGACAGCATCGCCCGCGCGACCGAGATGGGCGCCTATGTGCTTACCGAAGAGAAGGAGATGGCGGAGCAGGAGGCGATGCGCTTCCACCCCGAGGAATGGGGCATGAAGCCGAGCAGCGAAAGCGCCGACTACATGTTCCTCAATCTCGGGCCCAACCACCCGAGCGTCCATGGCGTCTTCCGCCTGATCCTGCAGCTGGAGGGCGAAGAGATCGTCGACGCCGTGCCCGATATCGGCTTTCACCATCGCGGTGCCGAGAAGATGGGCGAGCGCCAGTCCTGGCACACCTATATCCCCTATACCGACCGGATCGACTACCTCGGCGGGGTGATGAACAATTTCCCCTATGTCATGGCGGTAGAGAAACTCGCCGGCATCGAGGTGCCGCCGCGCGCGCAGATCATCCGCATCATGCTGGCGGAACTGTTCCGCCTGGCCAGCCATCTCGTCTTTTACGGCACCATGTCCCAGGATGTCGGCCAGCTCTCGCCGGTGTTCTACATGTTCTCGGACCGCGAGCGGGTGTTCCAGATCATCGAGGCGATCTGCGGCTTCCGCATGCATCCGGCATGGTTCCGCATTGGCGGCGTCCAGGCTGACCTGCCCCAGGGCTGGGACAAGCTGATCCGCGACTTCATCGAATATCTGCCGCCGCGGCTCGACGAGTACGAGAAGCTCGTCATGCAGAACGGTATCTTCAAGGCGCGCACCGTCGGCGTCGGCGCCTATACGGTCGACGAAGCGCTCGATTGGGGCGTGACCGGGCCGGGTCTGCGCGCCTGCGGCTTCGCCTGGGACTATCGCAAGAACCGGCCCTATTCGGGCTACGACCAGCTGGAATTCGATGTACCGACCGGCACGCGCGGCGATTGCTACGACCGGGTCGTCGTGCATATCGCAGAGATGCGGCAGAGCCTGCGCATCCTGCGCCAATGTCTCGAAAACATGCCGTCCGGGCCGTACAAGTCCAGCCACCCTTCGACGACGCCGCCGGTCAAGGACCGGACGATGCACGACATCGAGACCCTGATCACGCATTTCCTCAGCGTAAGCTGGGGGCCGGTCGTGCCGCCGGGCGAAGTTGCCGTGGCGATCGAGGCGACCAAAGGCATCAACGGCTATTACCTGACCAGCGACGGGGACACCATGTCCTACCGCACCCGCATCCGCACGCCGTCCTTTCCCCATTTGCAGATGATTCCGCTCATCAGTCGCGGCAGCTTCGTCGCCGACCTGATCGCGATCATCGGCAGCATCGATTTCGTGATGGCCGATGTCGACCGCTGACCGCCTCAGCAGCGCGCTGCGCGCCGAGATCGAGGATCTGGCCTCCCACGCCGAATACCGGCGTGCCGCCAGTGTCGAAGCGCTGCTCGCCGTGCAGCGCCGCCATGGCTGGGTGTCCGACCAGCATCTGGCCGAGGTCGCCGCGATCCTCGGCATGTCGCCGGCCGAGCTCGATGGCGTCGCGACCTTCTTCAATCTGATCTTCCGTCGGCCGGTCGGCCGGCACGTCATCCTGCTGTGCGACAGCGTCTCCTGCTGGGTCATGGGCTGCGAGGTCGCGCGCGAGCATCTGAAACGCCGGCTCGGCATCCGGCCGGGAGAGACGACGGCAGATGGCCGCTTCACCCTGCTGCCGATCGTCTGCCTCGGCCATTGCGACCACGCCCCTGCGATGATGGTCGACGAGGACCTGCACGGCGATCTCGACCCGGCACGGCTCGACGCCGCGCTCGGCAAGTATCGGTGAGGTTGCCCATGGAACGCCCGCTCACCGCCACCATCCAGCCCAGCCGCGAACCGCTCGACATTGCCGGCTATGAACGGGCCGGCGGCTATCAGGCGATGCGCAAGGCGCTGAAGAGCATGACGCCGGTCGAGATCATTGAGGAGGTGAAGCGCTCGAAGCTGCGCGGCCGGGGCGGCGCGGGATTCTCCACCGGCCTCAAATGGGAGCTGGTGCCAAGGGGTGACGACGCGCCACGGCCGAAATATCTCATCGTCAATGCCGACGAGATGGAGCCCGGCACCTTCAAGGATCGGTTGCTGCTGGAATCCGCGCCTCATCAACTGATCGAAGCGGTGATCATCGGCGCCTACGCCATCGAGGCGGAGATCGCCTATATCTTCGTGCGCGGCGAATATGTGCTGGCGCTACGCCATCTTCGCCGCGCCATCGCCGAGGCGATGGATAAGGGCTATCTCGGCCGCGACATCCTGGGCTCTGGCTTTAATCTCACACTGAACGTCCATGCCAGCGGCGGGCGCTACATCTGCGGCGAGGAGACGGCATTGCTTACCGCGCTGGAAGGCCGGCGCGCCCTGCCGCGGGCGAAGCCGCCCTTCCCGCAATCGAGCGGTCTTTGGGGCAAGCCCAGCGTCGTCAACAATGTCGAGACGCTGTGCAACGTCCCGCCTATCGTCAATCACGGCGCTGACTGGTATCTGGGGCTGAGCCGCAGCGGCGATGGCGGCACCAAGCTTTACGGCATCAGCGGCCGGGTCAAGCGCCCGGGGTTGTGGGAGCTGCCGCTTGGTACGCCATTCCAGGAGATCCTGGAGGAATGTGCCGGCGGCATGTGCGATGGCTATGAATGCCGCGCCGCCTTGCCGGGCGGTGCCTCGACCGCCTTCCTGCCGGCCGACAAATTCGACACGGCCATGGAGTTCGCAGCGCTGGAGAAGGCCGGCAGCCGGCTGGGCACCGGCCTTGCCATCATCCTCGACCAACGCACCTGCCCTGTCGGCATGCTGGTCAATCTGGAGCATTTCTTCGCCCAGGAATCCTGCGGCTGGTGCACACCTTGCCGGGATGGCCTGCCCTGGACCGAGCGCATTCTGGCCGCGATCGAAGCGGGCGACGGCCATGCCGACGATCTCGACACGTTGCAACGCCATGTCCGCTTCCTAGGCCCCGGCCGGACCTTCTGCGCTCATGCGCCGGGCGCGATGGCACCCCTCGCCAGCGGATTGAAATATTTCCGCGAAGATTTCGAACGGCATATCCACGAGCGGCGCTGCCCCTGGCTCAGCGCGAAGGAGGCGGCCGCATGACCCGCATCCATATCGACGGCAGGGATTACGAGGCGAAGGCCGGCGACAACCTGCTTCAGGCCTGCCTGGAACTCGGCATGGACCTGCCCTATTTCTGCTGGCATCCGGCCATGGGTTCGGTCGGGGCCTGCCGGCAATGCGCGGTCCGCCAATACGCCGACGAAAACGACAAATCCGGCCGCATCGTCATGGCTTGCATGACGCCGGTCACGGAGGGCGGCCGGTTCTCGATCGCCGATGAGGAGGCCAAGGAATTCCGGGCCAGCGTCATCGAATGGCTGATGACCAACCATCCGCATGACTGTCCCGTCTGCGAGGAAGGCGGGGAATGCCATCTGCAGGACATGACCGTGATGACCGGCCATGCCTATCGCCGCTATCGCTTCACCAAGCGTACCCATCGCAACCAGAATCTGGGCCCGTTCGTGAAGCATGAGATGAACCGCTGCATCGCGTGCTATCGCTGCGTGCGCTTCTATCGCGACTATGCCGGCGGGCAGGATCTCGATGTCTTCGCCAGCCACGATCACGTCTATTTCGGCCGCCAGGCCGATGGTGTGCTGGAAAGCGAATTCAGCGGCAATCTGGTCGAGGTTTGCCCGACCGGCGTGTTCACCGACAAGACGCTCTCGGCCTATTACAGCCGCAAATGGGACATGCGCGGAGCGCCGTCGATCTGTGCCCATTGCGGCCTCGGCTGCAACACTATCGTCAATGAACGCGATGGGCGCGTCCGGCGCATCCTCAACCGCTATCATGGTGAAGTGAACGGCTACTTTCTCTGCGACCGTGGCCGCTTCGGCTATGGTTTCGTCGAGGCGCCTCAGCGTCTGCGCACGCCGAAGCTGCGCGACGGGCAGGAACAGCGTCCGATCAGCGGCGGCGATGCGCTCACCTTCTTCGCGGCGCGGCTGAATCATGGCGGCCGCGTCGTCGGCATCGGTTCGCCCCGCGCCTCTATGGAAGCGAATTTCGCGCTGCGTGCTCTGGTCGGCCCGGAAAACTTCCATCTGGGCATCGCCGAAGGCGAGAGGCAGCGCCTCGAGCTCATAATCGACATCCTGCGGCATGGTGGCATTCGCACGCCATCGCTGAAGGAGACTGAGTCGGCAGATGCCGTCTTCGTCCTGGGTGAGGACGTGCCGGAAACGGCACCGCGCCTGGCCCTGGCGCTGCGCCAGTCGATACGCCAGGCGGGCTTCGCCATCGCCCGGAAGTACAAGGTGCCGCACTGGCAGGATGCCGCGGTGCGTATCATCACCGGCGAAACGCGCAGCCCGATGTTCATTGCGACGCCAATGACGACGCGGCTCGACGACATTGCCGCCGAGGCCTTGCGCGCGGCCCCCGACGATATCGCCCGTCTGGGTTTCGCCGTCGCTCATCGGATCGATGCCGCGGCGCCGGCGGTTCCCAATGCCGATGACGAATTGCTGCAAAGGGCGGATCGCATCGCCGAAGCGTTGCTGCGGGCGCAGCATCCGTTGATCGTTTCCGGCACCGGTACATCGTTGGCGGCGATCGAGGCGGCAGCCAGTATCGCCCAGGCCCTCAAAAACAAGAGCAAGGCGCCCGGCATCAGTTTCGCCGTGCCGGAATGCAACAGCCTCGGCCTCGTCCTGATGGGCGGCGGTAGCCTGGCTCAAGCATTGAACAATGATCATGAGACGCTGATCGTGCTGGAGAACGATCTCTACCGCCGGGCGTCGCGCGCCGAGGTCGACACCGCGCTGATGGCCGCCGTCAAACTCGTCGTGCTGGACTGCATCGAAAGCGGCACGGCCGCCCGTGCCGATCTCCTGCTGCCTGCAGGCAGTTTCGCCGAGACCGATGGTACGCTGATCAACAGCGAAGGCCGGGCCCAGCGTTTCTTCAAGGCGGTCTATGACCAGGACGGCATTCGGGAAAGCTGGCGCTGGCTGACGCAAGCGGGCGCCGAGGCCGGGCGGTCGACACAACTCGGCTGGAGCCATATCGACGATGTCACGGCGGCGCTGGCCGCTGCCCTGCCCGAACTGGCTGGCGCCGTGCGGGCCGCGCCCGGCCACGGCTTCCGGGTCGCCGGCAGCCGTATCCGCAGCGAGCCGCACCGGTTCAGCGGCCGGACCGCCCTGCATGCGGACACCAGCGTCCATGAGCCGAAACCACCGCAGACCCAGGATGCGCCGTTCAGCGCCACCATGGAGGGCTATTACGGCCAGATGCCGGCGGCGCTGATGCCGTTCTTCTGGGCGCCGTCATGGAATTCCGTCCAGTCGCTCAACAAATTCCAGGCCGAGATCGGTGGCGCCTCGCGCGGTGGCGATGCCGGCACGCGGCTCCTGGAGCCGGGCCGCGATGTAGCCCGTGCCTATTACGACCTCATACCGGAGCGATACGCGCCACGCCCCGACGCGTGGCTGGCTGTGCCGATGCCGAGGCTTTTCGGCGGCGAGGAGCTGAGCGCCCTCTCGCCATCGATCGTGGCACGCGGCAGTGCCCCGAAGGCGTATTTGTGCGAAGCCGATGCCGCCCGCCTGGATCTCACGGCGGACATGATGATCGAGATCGTGCTCGGCGATATCCGGCGCCAGCTGCCCATTGACATACGCCACGACCTGCCCGCCGGCCTCGTCGGTATCCCGGCCGATCTCACCAGCGGCATCGACTTGCCCCGCTGGGCGACGCTATCCCCGCTGCGGGGTGGCCAGTCATGAACCCGATCGTCGCCGGCCTGCTCAATATCGTCGTTGGTCTCGTCGTGCTCCTGCTGGCGGCGACGCTGCTCACCTGGGTCGAGCGGCGGCTGCTGGGCTTCTGGCAGGACCGCTACGGCCCCAACCGCGTCGGTCCGTTCGGCGTATTGCAGGCGGCGGCGGACGGCATCAAGATCCTGTTCAAGCAGGATTGGGTGCCGCCCTTCGCCGACAAGGGTGTCTTCGTCCTGGCCCCTGCCCTGTCCATCATCACGGCGGTGCTGGCCTTCGCGGTGATCCCGGTAACGCCGGTCATCGGCATCATCGGCGACCTGAATATCGGCATACTCTACTTCCTGGCGATAAGCGGTCTTGCCGTCTACGCCGTCGTGCTGGCCGGCTGGTCGTCGAACAACAAATATTCCCTGCTCGGCGGCATGCGCGCGGCGGCGCAGATGGTCAGCTACGAGGTCTTCATGGGGTTGTCGCTGGTCGGCGTGGTCATGATGGCCGGCTCCTTCAACCTCACCGAAATCGTCGAGAAGCAACGGGGCCTGTGGTACATCGTGCCGCAATTCATCGGGTTCATCGTCTTCTTCCTCGGCGGCATCGCCGAGACGCATCGGCTGCCCTTCGACCTGCCGGAAGGCGAGAACGAGCTTGGCGCCGGCTTCCACACCGAATATTCCGGCATGAAGTTCGGCATGTTCTTCATCGGCGAATACATCGGCATCCTGCTGGTCTCGGCGATGATCACCACGCTGTTCCTCGGCGGCTGGAACGGTCCTTTCCTGCCGCCGGTATTGTGGTTCGGCATCAAGACCGGCGCCTTCGTCGGGCTGTTCATCCTGCTGCGCGCCGCCTTGCCGCGTCCACGCTATGACCAGCTCATGGCGTTCGGCTGGGAGCTGATGCTGCCGCTGACCCTGCTCAACATCGTCGTTACCGGCGCGCTGCTGCTGCTCGCCGGCAACGCATCGTCGTGAGGGCTTCGCCATGATGCTGAGTGCGCTGCGCACCCTCTGGTACACCTTCCTCCACCTGTTCCACCGCCCGGTCACCGTCTCCTATCCGGAGGAGATGCCTTATCTCGCCCCGCGTTACCGCGGACGCATCATCCTGTCGCGCGATCCGGATGGCGAGGAACGCTGCGTCTCCTGCTATCTCTGCGCCGTCGCCTGTCCGGTCGACTGCATCAGCCTGCAGAAGACCGAGGAGCAAGGACGCTGGTATCCCGAATATTTCCGCATCAACTTCTCGCGCTGCATATTCTGCGGTTTCTGCGAGGAGGCCTGCCCCACCTACGCCATCCAGCTCACCCCGGATTTCGAGATGAGCGAGTATGAGCGGCCAAACCTCATCTACGAGAAACAAGACCTGCTGATCAGCGGTACCGGGAAATATCCCGACTACAGCTTCTATCGCGTCTCCGGCCTGGCCATTCCCGGCAAGGACAAGGGCGAGGCGGAACGCGAACGGCCACCGATCGACATTCACAGCCTGCTGCCCTGAAACGTCCAGAGATAGGGCTAGAGACTGGGGAGGTACGCGCGCCATGTTGAACGCGATCTTCGACATTTCGGCCGCCATCGCGGTACTCGCGACGGCCATGGTGATCACGAGGGCCCATGCCGTGCATGCGCTGCTCTATCTCATCGTTTCGCTGCTGGCAGTGGCGGTCGCCTTCTTCGTGCTGGGCGCACCTTTCGCGGCGGCACTGGAGGTCATCATCTATGCGGGGGCGATCATGGTGCTGTTCGTCTTCGTCATCATGATGCTGAACTTGAGCGATCGCGCCTCGACCCTCGAGCGCAGCTGGCTCAGCCCTGCCGCCTGGTTCGGGCCGGCCTTCCTCGCCTCCCTGCTCGCCATCGAATTGCTCTATCTCCTGGTCACGGCCGGTCTTACCCACACGATCGCGGCCGAAATTGGCGCCCGTTCGGTCGGCCTTGCCCTGGTCGGCCCCTACATGCTGGCGGTCGAGCTCGCCTCCTTCCTGCTGCTGGCGGGACTGGTCGGCGCGTTCCATATCGGCCGCTCGATCGATCTGGACAGGTGATGCCATGCTGACTGTCCCACTCAGCGAGGGCCTGCTGCTGGCTATCCTGCTTTTCGCGTTGGGCCTGGCCGGCGTGCTCATGCGCCGCAACCTCGTCTTCATGCTGATGTCGCTGGAGGTCATGCTGAATGCAGTCGGCCTCGCCTTCATCGTGGCGGGCGAACGCTGGGGTCAGGCCGACGGCCAGATCATGTTCATCCTGGTGCTGACCCTGGCAGCGGCGGAGGTCTCGGTCGGCCTCGCCCTCATCCTGGTGCTGCATCGTCGGCTCGATACCCTCGATGCCGACGCCGGCGACAAGCTGAAGGGCTGAGCCATGGCCGATCTCCTCCCGCTTGTGCCTGCCTTGCCGCTCTTGGGATCGGTGCTGCTGATGATCTTCTCCCGTCAGCTGGCCGCCCGGTCGGCCGCGATCATCGGCGCCGGTTCGGTCGGGCTGTCGGCGCTGCTGGCCTTCGGCCTCGCCTGGAGCTTCCTCGCGGCGCCCCCGGCCGGTCATGCCCTGGAAACCACGATATGGCAGTGGTTCCGCATCGATGGTTTCCGGGCCGAGATCGGCCTCCGCCTCGACCCCCTGTCGTTGGTCATGATGCTGGTCATCACCGGCGTCGGCTTCCTCATCCACCTCTATTCCGTCGAGTTCATGGCGGGGGAAGAGGGATATGGCCGGTTCTTCGCCTATCTCAACCTGTTCGTCGCCGCCATGCTGGTGCTGGTCTTGGCCAGCGACCTGCTGCTGCTCTATGCCGGTTGGGAAGGTGTCGGGCTATGCAGCTATCTGCTGATCGGCTTCTGGTGGCGCGATCCCGCGAATGGCCTGGCGGCGCGCAAGGCCTTCATCGTCACCCGGATCGGCGATACCGCCTTGCTGGTCGGCATCTTCGTGCTGGTGACGCATCTCGCCACGCTCGACATCCAGGAACTGATGCGGCGGGCAGCCCAGGTCTGGCCTGTCGGATCCGGCCTCGCCACGCTGGCGGCCTTCCTGCTGCTCGGCGGCGCGGTCGGCAAATCGGCGCAATTGCCCCTGCAGACCTGGCTGCCGGATGCGATGGCCGGTCCGACGCCGGTCAGCGCACTCATCCATGCCGCGACCATGGTGACGGCCGGCGTCTATCTCATCGCCCGTACTCACGACCTGTTCATATTGGCCCCGGCGGGACAGCTCGCCGTCGGCATCATCGGCGGCTTGACCTTGCTGCTGGCCGGCGCCAGCGCCCTGGTGCAGCACGACATCAAGCGTATCCTGGCCTATTCGACCGTGAGTCAGATCGGCTACATGTTCCTGGCGCTCGGCGTCGGCGCCTGGAGCGCGGCCATGTTCCACTTCATGACCCATGCCTTTTTCAAGGCGCTGCTGTTCCTGGCCGCCGGCGCCATCACCATGCGCCTGCATCACGAGCAGAACATCTTCCGCATGGGCGGGCTGCGGCAGGAATTGCCAGCCGCGTTCTGGAGCTTCCTGATCGGCAGCGCCTCGCTCGCGGCCTTGCCGCTGGTGACGGCGGGATTCTACAGCAAGGAGGCAATTCTGGCTGGCGCCTGGGCTGCCGGCCCCGCGGGCAAGATGCTCTGGGGTGCCGGGCTCGTCGGCGCCTTCCTTACATCGCTCTACATCTTCCGCGCCGTGTTCATCGTATTCTTCGGCGAGGCCAAGACCCACATTTCCGGCCGCTATGGCTGGTGCATCCTGGTGCCCCTGGCCGTGCTTTCCGTGCTGGCCGTGGTGGGCGGCTTCATCGAGACGCCGGCCCGGCTATTCTCCCGGCAGCTGGCGCCGGTCTTCGGGACGGCAGCGACCGCCCCCGAGGTCACCGGCCTCATGATCCTGGCGGCATTGGTGGCGTTGGCCGGCATCGGCCTGGCCGCGCTCCTGTACCTGCGTCCGGTCCAGGAGCCGGCGGATACGTTCCTGCGGCGTTTCCTGCGCAACGACTGGGGCTTCGATGCGCTCTACGACTGGCTGCTGGTCCGGCCATTCCTGTGGGCCGCGCGCCTCAACAGCAGGGATATCGTCGACCGGATCTATGATGGGGTCGCCGCCTTCATGCAGCTTTGCCACAGGGGCCTCAAGCAGACCCAGACCGGGCGGGTACGCTGGTACGCTGCCGGGTTGACCGTCGGCTCGGTCGCCATCGTCGCGCTGGTGGTACTGTCATGATCCTCACCTGGCTCATCCTGTTGCCGCTGCTGGGCGGCATTCCCGCCTGGATGGCCGGCGAACGCCGGAACGTCGCGCGCTGGATCGCGCTGGTCATCCTCGTCGTCGACCTCATCCTGGCGCTTCTGCTGCTGGGCCCCAGGCCGGGTCTCGGCAGCTGGATCATGCTGGTCGACCAGCCCTGGATCCCTTCTCTCGGCATCGGCTTCCGGCTCGGCATCGACGGGCTAAGCCTGCTCCTGGTTCTCCTGACGATCGGCCTTGCCATTGTCTCGGTCGTCATCTCCTGGACGGAGATCACCACACGCTCCGGCTTCTTCCACTGCAACCTGCTTTGGACCACGGCAGGCGTGCTCGGCGTCTTCCTGTCGCTCGACCTGTTCCTGTTTTTCTTCTTCTGGGAATTGATGTTGGTGCCGATGTACTTCCTGATCGTGCTCTGGGGGCATGAGCGACGACTTTACGCGGCGATCAAATTCTTCCTGTTCACGCAAGGCAGCGGCCTTCTGCTGCTGATCGCAATCCTGGCGTTGGCATTCGTGCACTTCTCGGCGACGGGTATCTTCACCTTCGATTACGGGGCCTTGCTCGGCACCCGTATGAACCCGACAACCGAATTCTGGCTGATGTTGGGATTCTTCATCGCCTTCACGGTGAAGCTGCCCGCTTTCCCGTTCCATACCTGGCTGCCGGACGCCCACACCGAGGCGCCGACAGCCGGCAGCGTGCTCCTGGCCGGTATCCTGCTGAAGACCGGGGCATACGGCCTGCTTCGCTTCGTCGTGCCGCTTTTCCCCGATGCGGCGTTAAGCTTCACCCCCGTCGCCATGATCCTGGGCGTCATCGGGATCTTCTACGGCGCCATCCTCGCCTTCGGCCAAAACGACCTGAAGCGGCTCGTCGCCTATTCGAGCGTCAGCCATATGGGCTTCGTGCTGGTCGGCGTCTTCGCCTGGAACGCGCTGGCGCTGCAGGGCGTCATCGTGCAGATGCTGGCCCACGGCATCAGCACCGGCGCCCTCTTCATCCTGGTCGGCGCCCTGCAGGAACGGCTGCATACCCGCGACATGCGGCAGATGGGCGGGCTCTGGGCCGCCATGCCGCGACTTGCGGCCATCGCACTCTTCTTCGCGATCGCATCGCTCGGCCTGCCGGGGCTGGGCAATTTCCTCGGCGAATTCATGATTCTGCTCGGCGGCTTTTCCGATCATCACTGGATCATCGCCGTTGCGACCTTCGGCGTCGTCTGGGCTGCGGCCTATGCTTTGCTGCTGGTCCAACGCACCTTCCAAGGCCAACCCGGATCGGCGATGGCGCCTGATCTCACCTCCCGGCATCTCGCGGTCATGACCGTGCTGATATTGGCCATCATCGGGCTGGGGGCTTATCCGCAGCCGGTCATCGACATGGCGACCCCCGGCATCACCTTCCTCACCCACGGCCTGGAGGTGATACGATGACCGCGGACCAGGCCATTGCCATCCTGCCCTTCATCATTCTGGGCGCCCTCATCATCCTGGTCATGCTGCTGATCGCCGTCCGGCGCAATCATCTGATGACGGCCGTGGTCAGCGCGCTGGGTCTGCTCCTCTGCCTTTTTAGCCTGCCCTTCGCCGCGGCCAAGGCGCCGATCCTGGCAACACCGCTGTTGGCCATAGACGGCTACACGCTTTTCTTCGTCGGGCTGATCCTGGCCTCGGCGCTGGCCGTGGTGCTGTTCTCCTACGCCTATCTCGAGCAAACGAATTCGGGCCCGCGTGAGGAATATTACCTGCTGCTGTTGACGGCCACGCTCGGCGCCATCGTGCTGCCAGGTGCTGTGCATTTCGCCTCGTTCTTCCTGGGGCTGGAGACGCTGAGCGTCTCTCTTCTCGGCCTCATCGCCTATCCCGGCGGCCAGGAGGCGCCGGCCGAAGCCGGAACCAAATACCTGATCCTCTCCGGCACCTCTTCGGCCTTCCTGCTCTTTGGCATGGCTCTGATCTATGCCGATCTCGGCACCATGTCCTTCGCCCAGATCGGCCAGGCGGCGATCGTCAGAGACATGGCCGGCTTCGCGCCTTACCGGCTCGCCGGCATCGCGCTCATCCTGGTCGGGGTGGGATTCAAGCTCTCGCTCGTGCCCTTCCACATGTGGGCACCCGATATCTATCAAGGCGCGCCGGCGCCGATCACCGGCTTCGTCGCCGTCGTCTCGAAGATCGCCGTCTTCGCCGTCATCCTGCGCTATTTCGGCTGGAGCGATGCCTATCGCGACCCGTCGGTGCTGGACGCGCTAGCGGTGATTGCCGTGCTGTCCATGCTGGCCGGCAATCTGTTGGCGCTCCTGCAGAACAACGTGAAACGCCTTTTGGCCTACTCATCGATCGCGCACCTGGGCTATTTGCTGGTTGCGTTCCTTGTCGGTGGCGATTTCGGCTTCGCCGCAGCCGGCTATTATCTTGCGGCCTATGCGGTCACCAGCCTTGCCGCCTTCGGCGTGGTAGCGCTGCTCACGAAGTCGGGTGAAGGCAGAGATGCCGACCGGATCGAGGATTATCAGGGCCTTTTCCGGACACAACCGTTCCTGGCCGGCTGCTTCACGCTGACCTTGCTGTCACTGGCCGGCATCCCGCCGACCATGGGTTTTATCGGCAAGGCCTATCTGTTGATCGCCGGCGTCGGCGCTGGATTTTCGATATTGGTCGCAGCGCTTGTGCTGGGCAGCGTCATAGGCCTGTACTACTATCTGCGGATCGTCGTCGCGATGGCAGCGCCGGCGTCGCAGGATGCCTCAACCGCCGGCCGTGGACCGGTGCTTGCCGGCAGCGTCGTGCTGGGCGTGCTGCTCATTCTGCTGGTCACGTTTGGCGCGTATCCGTCCCCGATCATCGATCTCATCCGGTCGACGGTTGGGCATTGGACGTTAAGCTGATACCGCAGTGCATAGCCATGGCCCGGAGGCCTGTTCTAAGTGCACTTGCCCTAACCCCAAGAAGAGCACAGCTTTAAATACGCGATATACTCGATCGATGAATCCGCCCCTTTTTGAGGCCGGATCGGCGTTTGTTCCTCCGAGAAGGCCCCTCATAGAAAGGCGGATCCAGGGAGGCCGTCTTATGTCCATCAGCATTCGCCAAATGCTCGACACCAAGGGTTGGGGCGTCGTTGTCGTGACGAAGCGCCAGCCGGTCACCTCCGTTGCACAATTCTTGACCGCGAACAAGATAGGTGCCGCGCCAGTCGTCGACGAAGACGGCTTGGTCGTCGGCATGCTGTCCGAACGCGATATTACGCGGGCGGTCGGCCAGTACGGTGAGGATGCCGTCTGCAAAGTGGCTGAAGAGCTGATGACCAAGCTGGTCGCGACCTGCACGCCCGAAGACAACATCATCGATATCATGCAGCTCATGACCTCAAAGCGTTGCCGCCACATTCCGGTCATGAACGGCGAGCGGCTGCTCGGCATCGTCAGCATCGGCGACGTGGTCAAGGCCCGGCTGGAGGAGGCGCAATTCGAAGTGGATGCATTGCGCTCCTACATCACGTCGCCCTGATCTGATCGGCCGACGCCCGCTGCCATGGTTTCGGTATGGCCGCTTCCGCCGTACCGGGTAGGGACCGTTCGTTCTCACACGAACGAGATCGTCTCCGCGCTTTCCAGGATGCGGCGGATCACCTGCAGCGCGCCTTCCAGCGCCACCTCCGAGCGTGGCGCGCCGAGGCAGAGGCGGATGCCCTGCGACACCGGATCATGTGGCCGCAGCGCATGGGGCGGCACCAGAGTGATGCCGGATTGTGCGGCCTGGGTCACGAGGCTGGTCACCGTGCGCCCGACCGGCAGCGGCAGCCAGACATGGAACGCTGCCTCGGCATCGCTTTCCGGCAGCCAGTCGGCCAGCACGCGCCGGACGATATTGACACGCTGGATCGCCTTTTCCCGTTTCAGCCGCGCTTGGCGGGCCAGCCCGCCATTGACGATGAGGCGCGCAACCGCCTCCGCCATGATCGGCGTCGCCATCCAGCCGGTGGCGCGGATCGCATTGATGCAGCGGTCGCGAAATGCTTCCGGTGCCACCATGGCGCCCACGCGCAGGCCCGGTGCCAGGCATTTGGCGAAGCTCACCGCATAGAAGCTGCGCTCGGGCACCAATGCCGCGATCGGCCTAGGCGCGGTCTCGAAGAGAAAGCCATAGGCATCGTCTTCGAGCAGATAGGCGTCACGCCGGCGCAGGATCTCGGCGATCTCCTGACGGCGCTCCAACGGCATCACCGTGCCGGTCGGCGTCTGCAGGGTCGGCATGGCATAGAGCACACGCGCGCCGGTGCGGCCGAAGGCATCGTCCAGCGCTTGCGGCAGGATGCCGTGCCGGTCGATCGCGACACCGGTCAGCCGATAGCCGCATTGGGCGGACAGCGCGAACATGCCGGAATATGTCAGGCTCTCGGTCAGCACCGTATCGCCGGGGGCTGCCACCATGCCGAGCGCGATCGACAGCGCATGCTGGGCGCCATGGGTGATGAAGACGCGGTCGGGATCGGCCGACATGCCATGGGCTGCGAGCCAGGATGCCGCCGCCTCGCGATGATCGCGCCGCCCCTGATGCGAAAGATAACCCAGCAAGCCGTCGGCGCTGCCATCGGTGACGATGTCGGACAGGATCGCGGCGATCACCTCCTCCTCGCCCGTTGACGGCGGAACGTTGAGGGCCAGGTTGACATCCCGCTCCTCGGCGGCCTTGGCCATCCCTGCCCCGCCATTATCCCGGCGCAGCACGAAGGTGCCGCGGCCGACCTCGCCCGAGATCAGCCCACGCTGCTCGGCTTCGGCATAGGCCTTGGACACGGTGCCGACGCTGAGGCCGAGCCGCTCTGCCATATCGCGCTGGGGCAGGAGCCGGGTGCCCGGCTTCACCCGACCCGAGGCGATATCCTCTTCCAATTGGGTGACGATCGCGGCGTAGCGCGGGCCGTGGCCGGTGCCGAGGCGGGGTATCCAATCTGTCATGACTTGTCCTGCATCATTCCTCAGCGAATAGTACAATTCGCAAATTGATGCAATAGGTACTAGGGCGATTCGAGGCGAACCGGCCTTGATCTAGGCCATATCGCCGAGAATCATGCCGATTTGTGCAGTGCGTGATGGATGATACAGCACATTGCATCATATCTTTTGGATAAAAATGCCAAATTGAAATAGATCATTTGTTGACATCCTGCACATTTGCCTCCTATCGTCATAGCCAAGGCGAGGGAATCGCCACGACAGGGATGGGAGGCATCGAATGATCTACGAGATCCGCGTCTATCAGGCGACCGAAGGCCGGGCCGATGCGATGCGCCAGCGTTTCCTGAAGGAAGTGGCGCCGCGGATGCCGAAACATGGCATCGAGCTGCTGGGCGTGTTCACGGCGCCGACCGAGGACGGGCGGATGACCTATGTCACCCGCTTCAAGGACGAGCAGGCGCGCAAGGATGGCTGGGCCTCGTTGAGCGTCGATCCGGATTGGGTCGCGGCCAAAAAGGCGAGCGAGGCCAATGGGCCGTTGCTGGCCGAGCAGACCATCTCCGTCCTCTCGCCGGCTGCCGCCGGCCTGTTGCTCGGTTAAGCGCCGCCGATGAAGCCGGCTCCCTTCGACTATGTCAGGCCCGATACCGTGGCCGAGGTCTGCACCATCCTGGCCGGGGATGAGAACGCCCGCATCATCGCCGGCGGCCAGACCCTGGTGCCGATGCTGGCCATGCGGCTGGCACGGCCGACCAGGCTGATCGATGTGCTGCGTCTGCCGGGCCTCTCCGGCATCCGCCGCGATGGTGATGCGATGGTCTTCGGTGCTGCCACCCGCCAGGTCGAAGCCGAACGCTCGGCCATGGTCGCCAAGGATCTGCCGTTGTTGAGCCGGGCACTGCCCTGGGTCGGCCATCCGCCGACGCGCAATCGCGGCACGGTCGGCGGTTCGATCGCCAATGCCGATCCTTCTGCCGAAATCCCTCTGGTCGCGGTGACGCTGGAGGCGGAACTCATCATTGAAGATACGGATGGCGAAATGCCGATGGCGGCCGATGATTTCTTCATGGGACCGATGTTCACGGCCATGCCGCTCTCCGGCTGCCTGACCGCGGTGCGCTTCCCGATCTGGCAGGCGCCGCATCTGGGCGTAGGCTTCCACGAGGTAAGCGCACGCAAATCCGATTTCGCCTTCGTATCGGCGGCGGCCCAGGTCGCGCTCGACGAGGAAGGCATCTGCACGAGGGTCGCGCTCGGCATCGGCGGCGTCGGCGACCGGGCGATGAAGCTCGATGTCGAGGGGCTGGTGGGATCGCGTCTCGACGCCAAGGAGATCGACGATGCGGTCGCCACCGCGGTCGAGACACTGGAGGCGACGAGCGACCTGCATGCCAGTGCCAGCTATCGCCAGCGCGTGGCACGGGCGCTGGGCGCTCAGGCGGTCATCAGCGCACTTGCCGATGCCAGGAAGCACGAGGGCCGTCCATGAAGGTCGAATTGCACGTCAACGGCAAACTGCGCACGGCCGACGTCGAGGCGCGCAAGAGCCTGCTCGACACGCTGCGCGAGGATTTCAATCTCACCGGCGCCCACGCCGGCTGCGAGCATGGTGTCTGCGGCGCCTGCACCGTGCTGGTC
This sequence comes from Allostellaceae bacterium, assembly GCA_035491935.1. Classification (GTDB taxonomy): domain Bacteria; phylum Pseudomonadota; class Alphaproteobacteria; order ATCC43930; family CGMCC-115725; genus DATJJW01. The sequence goes on from DATJJW010000270.1 coordinate 44,374, forward strand.
GATGGCGCGCCGACGCGCTCCTGCCTGATGTTCGCCTGCCAGGCCGATGGCTACGAGATCACCACCATCGAGGGGCTGGCACCGTCGGCTGGCGAGCTCAGCGTGCTGCAGGATGCGTTCTGCGAGACCCATGGTCTGCAATGCGGCTTCTGTACGCCCGGCATGATCATCTCCGCCCATGCGCTGCTCCAGCGCGAGGCGAACCCGACCCGCGAGGACATATTGGAGGCGATCAGCGGCAACATCTGCCGCTGCACCGGCTACGGCCAGATCGTCGAAGCGGTCGAGCTGGCGGCGGAGAAGCTGCGCGGCGTCAACAACCCGAATGCCCAGCCCCTTCCCCAAGAGGTCGGAGGCAGGCAATGAACGCCGAAAGCCCGGGTTTCCGCTTCGTATCCAGCAACCGGCGTGTTCGCGAGGATCGCCGCTTCGTCGTCGGCAAAGGGCAATATGTCGCCGATGTCGCGCTGGACGGCATGCTCCATGTCGCCATCGTCGGGTCGCAATACCCAGCGGCAAGGATCCTCGGCATCGACGCCTCGGCGGCACTCGCGATGCCGGGCGTGCATGATGTGCTGACCGGCGCGGAGCTGGCCGCTTCGACCGAGCCCTTGATGAACGGGCTGGAGACGCCGCACGTCAAACGCTATCCGATGGCGATCGACCAAGCCCGCTATGCCGGCGAATGGGTGGCTGTCGTCGTGGCCGAAAGCCGGGCGCTGGCCGAGGATGCCGCCGAGAAGGTCAAAGTGACCTACGAGCCCCTGCCCTACGTCATCAAGGCGGAAGAGGCGCTCGATCCCAAAAGCCCCCCGGTGCATTCGGAGCATGGTTCCAACGTGCTCCTCGACAAGCAATTCGTCTGGGGCGACGTCGACAAGCATTTCGCGGAGAGCCCGAAACATCTCTCCTACCGGGTCGTCTGGGGCCGCAATTCGACCGTGCCGATCGAGACCTTCGGCGTCGTGGCCAGCTGGGATCCCTGGCGCGAGATCCTCGACGTCTGGGCGTCGATTCAGATGCCGAAATATGCCGACCAGATCGCCCGTGCGCTGCGCATCCCCTTGAATGGTGTGCGTGTGCACCAGGATGTCGATGTCGGCGGCAGCTATGGCGTGAAGCGCGGCATCAAGCATTCGGTGGTGGTCTCGTATCTCGCCCGTAAGCTGGGCCGGCCGGTGCGCATCCTGGAGGACCGGCTGGAGAATATGCGTGCGGGCGACGCCCATGGCCCCGACCGCATCTTCGATGTCGAATTGGCCTATGACGACAACGGCATCATCAAGTCGATGCGCATGCGCGCACTCGACAATGCCGGCGCCTATGCCGGCCGCGCGCCCTTCCAGCTCGGCAAGCCGATCGGCGCCATCGTCGGGCCCTACAAGATCGAAAGCGTCGCCTATCGCGCGCAGTCCGTCACCAGCAACAAGGCGGCGCAGGAGGCAGTGCGCGGCTTTGGCCAGGCTCCGACCAACTATGCTATCGAGACCGGCCTCGATAAGGTGGCCCGGGCTTGCGGCCTCGACCGGTTGGAAGTCAGGCGGCGCAACTTCATCAACAAGGACGAGTTCCCTTACCTCATCCCCAGCGGCACCCGCTACGACAGCGGCGACTACCATACCGTGGCCGACAAGGTCATGGCGCATCTGGGTGGCTACGAGGCCCTGGTCAAGGAACGCGACGATCTGCGTGCCCAAGGGCTGATGGCCGGCATCGGCATCGCCGCATGTCTCGAACCCAGCGGCGGCAATTCGTCGTTCGAGCCGCTGCTCAACGAGAAGAACCAGACCACGACCTGGATGGATTCCTGCCGCATCAATGTCGACGGCCTGGGCTTCGTCACGGTGACCATCCACACGACCTCGGCCGGACAGGGCCATGAGACGCTGGCGGCGACGGTGGTGGCGGAGGTGCTGGAGATCGATCCGGACCGCATCCGCATCGTGCGTCCCGACACGCTGGCCAGCCTGCCATCCAACTCGCCGGTGGGTTCGCGCATGGCGATCATGCTGGGCGGTGCCTGTTTTCATGCTGCAGGCAAGCTGAAGGCCAAACTGATCAAGATCGGCGCCCATCGCCTGGGCATCATGCCCGACCAGGCGACTTACAAGGCCGGCAGCGTCGCGGCCGAGGATGGCCGGAAGCTCGAATGGGCCGATCTCGTCACCATAGGCCATCGGGGATTCCACCTGCTGCCGCCGGATACCGAGCCAGGGTTGGAAGTCACCCATGTCATGCAGGTGCCGACCGGCACCAAGCTGCCGGAGAACGGCCGGGTGCAGATGTATCCCTGCCATTCCTTCGAATTCCACATGGTGCTGGTGGCCTTCGACCCGGTCGTCGCCAAGCCGGAGATCCGCCGCTACGTCATCGGCCATGACTGCGGCACGGTGATCAACCCGCATATCGTCAAGGGCATGACCCTGGGCGGCATCGCCCACGGGCTGGGGGCGGCACTGCTGGAAGAGTTCGTCTATGACGACGAAGGTCAGATGCTGACCCAAAGCTTCATGGACTATCTGCTGCCTTCCTCCCACGAGGTGCCGCATGTCGAGATCGTCCATCACTGCACGCCCTCGCCCTTCACCGTGTTCGGCCAGAAAGGCTCGGGCGAGAGCGGCTATCTCGGATCGCCTGCCGCCATCTCCAGCGCGATGAACGACGCGGTCGAACCGCTCGGCATCGGCTTCTCCAAACTGCCCATCCGCATCTACGCGGTCAGCGACGCGATCGCCGCCGCGCGCCAGAGCCAAGACGACAAGCAAGGGAACACCCCATGATCATCGACTCCCACGCCCATCTGGTCCCGCCGAGCCTGATCGAGGCGATCCGATCCAAGGAAAGCGCCTTCCCCTCGGTCCGGCAGATTTCGGACGGCGCCAGCCTGGGTTTCGCCTTCTCTGGCGGCAAGCCGACCCGGCCGGTGGCAAAGCTGCTGACCGATATCGCCGGCCGAATCAAATGGATGGACGACCAGAAGATCGATCGGCAGATCTGCGGCTGCTGGCTGGACATGTTCGGCAACGACCTGCCGGTCGATGAAGGCACGCGCTGGGCGCAGCTCATCAATGAGCACCTGATAGCCCAGCACAAGGCTGAGCCACGGCTGATCCCGCTCGCCTGCGTGCCGTTGCAGGATGGCTTGCGAGCCGCCGAGGTGCTGAGAGAGGCGGCGCGACAGGGCTTCAAGGGCGCCATGATCGGTACCCAGCCCAAGGGCGTCGGCGGCGTGCTGGACGATCCCTCGCTCGATCCCTTCTGGCAGGCCGCCAACGAGCTCAAATTCGCGATCTTCATCCACCCGGTTTTCGAAAGCGGCGACAATCGCGTGCATGACTATGGCATGGCCAATGCGGTCGGCCGCGTCACCGACACCCTGATCGCCATGGCGCGCATTATCTATTCCGGCCATGTCACCCGCTATACCGGCATCAAATTCGTCGCCGGCATCGGCGGTGCGGCCCTGCCCTACATCATCGGCCGGCTGCGCACGAATTACCGCCTGGACAAGGAGAAGCTGGCCGATCCGGACGCGGCCTTGGCAGCCATGTATTACGACACCATCGTCCAGGACACGCGCACGCTGCGCTATCTCGCCGAGGTTGTGGGAAGCGACCGGCTGATGATGGGCTCGGACATGCCCTTCCCCATCGGGGATCTGCAACCCCTGAAACTCATCGCCGAGACCGGTTTCTCCGGTACCGAAGCCGCCGCGATCAATGGCGGCTTGGCGGCAAAGCTGTTCGGCCTCTGAGGGAGGACACCCATGAAGCTCGATATCGGCGGTTCCGAAATCATCCAGGCGCCCATCGAGGCGCTGTGGCAGGCGCTCAACGATCCGGCTGTACTGACCCGTTGCGTGCCCGGTTGCAAGTCCATGACCGAGACCAGCCCCGATGCTTATAAGCTCGAGATGCAGCTCAAGGTCGCCGCTGTCGGCGGCTCCTTCGAGGGCGAGATATCGCTTTCGGACAAGGACGCCCCGAAATCCTGCCGCATCAAGGTGTCCGGTGCCGGCACGCTCGGCCATGGCAATGGCGAAGCGCGCTTCGATCTTGCCCCTGAAGCCGGCGGCACCAAGCTCACATATCAGGGCGCGGGCGAAGTCGGCGGCCTGGTCGCCGGCGTCGGCCAGCGTATCCTGGGCAGCGTGTCCAAGATCCTGATCGGCAAGTTCTTCACGTCCTTGCGCAAGGAGTTCGAGGGGCAGGCCTCCACGGTGCAAGCAGCCGGTGCGGCGGAGTAGCGGCGATGCGTTCCGGCGACGCCATCATGATCGAGGTCGAACCGGGCGTAAGTCTCGCGGTCGAGGCGTCGCCCGACATCGACGATCGTGCCAGGCCGGCGATCCTGTTCAGCCATTCGCTGGCGGCCGATAGCGGCATGTGGGACGAGCTGCGGCAGCGTCTGGCGCCTCATGCCCGGCTGATCCTGGCCGATACGCGCGGCCATGGCCGGTCCAGCGCGCCCGCAGCGCCCTATACGCTCGACCGGCTGGGCCTGGATGCCGTCGCCGTTCTGGATGCGCTCGGCATCGACCGGGCGGTGATCTGCGGATTGTCGCTGGGCGGCTTGGTCGGCCAATGGCTGGGCATATACCGGCCCGAGCGCATCGCTGGTCTGGCACTCGCCAACACCGCCTCCAGCTTCCCGCCCCCGAGCCTGTGGCAGGACCGGGCGAAACAGGTCCTGGCCTCGGGCCTGCCGCCCTTCGTGGCACCGACGCTCGGGCGCTGGCTGACCGAGAGGTTCCAGGCCGCGAACCCGGCGCGCACGGCGGAGATCGCCGCCACCATCGCCGCGACCTCGCGCCAAGGCTATGCCGGCTGCTGCACCGTACTCGCGGATAGCGACCTGTCGCCCTCGCTCAGCGCCATAGCCTGTCCGACAATCGTCCTGGCTGGCTGGCACGATCCATCGACGACGCCGGCACAGGCGGCAACGCTGACATCGGCGATAAGCGGCGCCAAGCTCATCGAGCTCGATGCCGCCCATCTTTCGGCGGTCGAGGCTCCGGAGGCCTTCGCCCAAGCAATCATCTCATTCCTGCCCGCAGCGGCGGGCCGGTAGGCGCAACCGACAAAACAACAAGAACAGGGAGATGTGCTCATGATCGGAATGAAGAAAGCCTGCATCGCTGCGGTACTCACCGCGAGCGTCCTGTCGGCCCCCGCCCAGGCCCAGAACCTGGAGAAGCTGAACATCGTCGTGTTCAGCGCGCCGTCGCTCGGCGATTTCCTGCCGCCGGTCATCAAGGCACAGAAATTCGACGAGAAACACGGGCTGTCGATCCAGTTCGATGCGCGTACGCCGGATGCCTACACCGCGCAGTTCAATTCCGGCGAATACCAGCTGGGCGGCAGCGCCGCGCTGCTGACCGTGGGCCTGGCCGATCTACGTGGGGTCAAGGTGACCTATCTCTTCAATCTTTTCGATTTCTGGGGCGCGGTCGTGACGTCGCGGCCGGAAATCAAGACGCTGAAGGACCTCGAAGGCAAGGACATGGCGGCGGCCAAGGGCACGACCAACTACGCCATGTTCGACTGGTTCGCGCGGCGCGCCGGTATCGATACCTCGAAGATTTCGGTGATCAACACCGCCACGCCCGGCCTGGTCGGCTATGCCATCGCCGACAGGGCGGCCGCCGTACAGCTTTGGGAGCCAGCCTATACGTCGCTCATGGCCAAGAAGCCCGGCCTCAGAACCCTCGATCTCCAGATCGAGAAGAACTGGTTCAACTTCTCCGGCGGCTCGAAGAGCATCCCCTATCTGGGTGTCGCGGCCCATACCGACTGGGTCGCCTCGCACAAGGCCGACGTGCCCAAGCTCTACGCGACATATGCCGATGCCGCGATGTGGATCGTCGCTCATCCCGACGATGCGGCGAAGCTGATCTCGCCCAAGGGGTCGGCCGAGGATCAGAAGGCGCTTGCCGACCTGATCCGCGCCAATAACCGGCTTGGCCTCAACGTCAAATGGGCGGGCGATCTGAACCGCGAGATCAATGCTGTCTATCGGGCCGGCAAGAGCATCTCCTACCTGCCCGGCCAGCCTTCCGCAGCCACGATCTATCAAGGTGATCGACAGTGAGTGAGCGCACCCTCGAGCTCCGGCCCGCCATGCCCATCACAGCCTCATTAGGACGCCTAGCCCGCGGTGCGGCACCCTATGTCGTGATGGGAGTGCTGTGGCAGGTGGCATCGCTGTTCCTGCCGCATTTCCTGTTTCCCTCGCTCGTCGACGTGTTCTGGCGCTGCCTGGACATCCTATCGAGCTGGGCGCAATTCTCGGAGGTACTGTCGACGGTCTACCGCATCCTGGCGGGGCTCCTGGGTGCGTTCCTCGTCGGTTCGGCATTGGCGTTGATGATCGTGCGCTCGAAGACGCTCGACGGCTTCTTCTCGCCGGTCCTGACGTTCTTCCAGGGCATTCCGGCGCTGTCCTGGGTCGTCTTCGCCATCATCTGGCTACACGGTACCGAGTTCCGCATCTTCTTCATCATGGTGCTGACCACGCTGCCCGCCTTCACCTTTCAGGTGGTGGGTGCCCTGCGCGGCATGTCGCGCGATCTCGCCGAGATGGTGATGAGTTTCCGGCCGTCACGGCTGCAGCTGTTCCGGGTCATGATCCTGCCTGCGATCCTGCCCGACATCCTGACCGCCTGGAAGGTCAACCTCGGCAACGCCTCGCGCGTGGTCGTGGTGGCCGAACTGGTCGGCGCCACCGGCGGCGTCGGTTACGAGCTGCTCCAGCAGCAGCAGATCTTCGACATGGCCGGGGCCCTGGCCTGGACCCTGCAGCTCGTCTTCTTCGTGCTGATCGCCCAGCACCTGCTGACCATCATCGAAACCTTTGTCTTCCGCTACCGCGCGAAGTCGGAGCGCTCGCTATGACCCTGAACAAGGCAACGCTCATGCCCGATGGCACCACTCTGCCCAGCAGCCCGGTCCAGCCGACCGAGATCCATTTCGAACGCGTCTCGAAAAGCTTCGGCCGCGCCTATGCCGGCGATCTGTTCCTTGCCGTCGACAATCTCAGCCTCGACATTCGCCGGGGCGAGCTGGTCGCGATCCTGGGCAAGACCGGCTGCGGCAAGTCGACCATGTTCAACATGATCGCCGGCTTGATCGAGCCAAGCCAGGGTGCGGTCACCGTTTCCGGACAGGACCCGTTCAAGGCGTTCGAGTGGTTCCGCGGCAAGATCGCCATCGTATTCCAGAACGACCGGCTGCTGCCCTGGCGTACGGCGATCGAGAATGTCGAGCTGGGTTTGGAACTGCTCGGCATGTCGAAATCGGAACGCCATGACATGGCGCAGGAATGGCTGACCAAGCTGGGGTTGGCAGGCCATGAGAAGGATTACCCGCACGCGCTGTCGGTCGGCATGCGCCAACGCGTCTCGATCGCCCGGGCCTTTGCCACCAATGCCGGGATCCTGCTGTGCGACGAGCCCTTCTCGGCGCTGGATGAGATGACCGGCAACCGGTTGCGCGAGGAATTCGCCCGGCTGGTGCGCGAGAACGGCAAGACCGCCGTCTTCATCACCCATTCGATCAACGAGGCGCTGCAAATCGGCGACCGCATCGTCGTGCTGCGGCGCCCGGCCAAGATCGCCTACGACGTCCAGCTGCCGGCCGACGCCGACAAGGCGGCCAAGGAAGAAATCCGCGCCCGCATTCAAGCAGTCCTGGCCGAATAGGGTCCACCGTCGGCATTCCTGCCCGGCACCAAGCGGCAGG
>DATJJW010000271.1:0-20520 GCA_035491935.1 Allostellaceae bacterium
GTCATGACCGGTTTCGACCTTGTCACCATCTGGGCGATATTGCTGCTGCTGCGCCGGCGCCGCCTGCCCGAATCCTGGGCGCTCATCTATGCCTGGAACCCCTTGCCGGTCTTCGAGTTCTCCGGCAGCGGCCACATCGACGCGGCGGCGATCTCGCTGATGATGCTGGCCTGCCTGTTCGCCGACAGGCGGCGGCCGGCCCTGGCGGGCGCCATCCTGGGGGCGGCGACGCTGGTGAAGTATTTCCCGGCCGTCGTGCTCCCTGCCCTCTACAGCCGGTGGGACCGGCGGCTGCCGCTGGCGATGCTGGCCGCGGTCGTCCTCCTCTATATCCCTTATTTAAGCGTCGGCATGGGCGTGTTGGGCTTCCTGCCGGGCTATGCCCATGAGGAAGGACTGACTCATGCCGGCAGCGGCTTCTTCCTGCTGGCCGCCCTCGGCCAGGCCGTGACGCTGCCGCCCTGGGCCAGTCACGCCTATCTGCTGGCCGGGCTCGCCGCACTCGCCATCCTCGGGCTCGCCGCATTGCTGCGGCCGTCGAAGGACGGCATCGCACTCGGTTCAGGCCTGGCGCTGGTCCTCGCCTTCACGCTGATCCTGTCGCCGCATCTCGACTGGTATTTCGCCTGGGTGCTGCCCTTCGCCTGCCTGCACCCCAGGGCCTCGCTGCTCTACCTCGCCGGGGCCTCGCCGCTGCTCTACGGCATCGTCTGGCCTGCCGACCGCCTGGCCCTGGAGGCGACGATCTACCTGCCCTTCGCCATCCTGCTCCTACTCGAAACCTTGCGCCACAAGCCTGTGCCCGCCATGGAGGCCTTCAATGGCAATCGTCTCGACGCCCCCGCGGATTGATCCGCGCCGCTATCACGAGGCAGCCCCCGCCGACCTCAAGCCGCGCACGGAACGGCCGCCGGTCTGTCTCTATCTGGAGGTGACCAACCGCTGCAACCTGCTATGCACGACCTGCCCCAGGACATATGAGGAGCTGGAACCACCCGCCGATATGAGCTGGGATCTGTTCACCTCGATCGTCGACCAGCTGCCGGATCTGCAGCGCGCCGTGCTGCATGGCGTCGGCGAGCCGATGCTGGTGAAGAGTCTGCCCCGGATGGTGAAGTATCTGAAGGATCGCGGCGTCTACGTGCTGTTCAACACCAATGGCACGGTGCTGAACGACAAGAACGGCCGCGCCCTCATCGAAGCAGGCCTCGACGAGCTGCGGGTGTCGCTCGACGCCTCCAACGCCGCGAGCTACAAGGCGATCCGCGGCAAGAACTATTTCGAGCGCATCCTGCGCAACGTCCGTGCCTTCCGCGAGTTGCAGGAACGCGAGGGCCATGAGCGCCCGCGCGTCTCGGCCTGGCTCACCGGGCTCAAGGAGACGATCGCCGAGCTGCCCGCCTTCGTCCAGGTCGCCAGCGACATCGGCGTGCGTGAAGTCTATCTCCAGCGCATGGTGTTCCTGGAGGAGGATTCCTTCGGCCGTGCGCGTCCCGACCAGGCGCTCTACGAACAGATGTCGCGCGAGGAGGGCGGGTACCTCGAAGAGGCCGAACGCCTGGCAGCCGCCATGGGCATGAGCTTCAGCGCTTCGGGTGCGGCTTCCGAGCCCGGCATGAGCTTGAAACGCCGAGACGACGGCACGCCCTGGTCGATGTGCCGCCGACCCTGGACGGTCATGTACATCACCGCCAATGGACGGGCGCTGCCCTGCTGCATCGCGCCTTTCAGCCAGAGGGGATACGAGAACTACACGCTCGGCGACGCGACCCAGGAGAGCTTGCGCGCCATCTGGAACGGCCCGGCCTATGCCTCGTTCCGCGAGGCGCTGCAATCCGACCGGCCGCCCCAGGCCTGCGCCTCCTGCGGGTTGCGCTGGAGCCTGTAAAAGATGCCGGAGCCACAAACAGCCCGACTGCGCATCGCTGTCGTCATTCCGGCCTGGAACGAGGAGGAATCCATCGACGCGGTCTTGGCGGAGCTCCGCCGGCATGCGGTCCACCGCATCATCGTCGCCGATGGCGGCAGCCACGATGCCACGGTCGAACGCGCACAGGCCGCGGGGGCCGAGGTGCTCCATCCGGGTCCCGGCTACGGCCGGGCCTGTCTCAAGGGCGCCGAGGCCGCCGCGGATTGCGCGATCATCGTCTTCATGGATGGCGACGGCGCCGACGACCCGGCCAATCTCTGGCGCCTGGTGGCGCCGGTCGCGGCCGGCGAGACGGATTTCGCTCTCGGCTCGCGCTGGCGGGGCCGCGCCGCCAAGGGCAGCATGGCCTGGCATCAGCATCTGGCGGGTCTCCTGCTGGGCTTCGCCATCTGGCTGCGCTACGGCCAGCGTTACACCGACATGTGCGCCTTTCGCGTCATCCGCCGCGACCTGCTGCTGGATCTCGACATGCGCGAGATGACCTATGGCTGGAACATCGAGATGCAGATGAAGGTGGCGGCCGCTGGCCTGCGCGTCGTCGAGCTGCCGGTCGACAACCGCCGGCGCATCGGCGGCGCCTCCAAGGTCGCGGGTTCGTTGAAAGGGAGCCTGAAGGCGGGCTGGCGCATCCTTAGGACCTTCTGCCGCGTCGCCGCCTCGCCCCATACGCCGCGGAACAAGGCGATGCGGACAGCATGAGCCTGGCCCGGGACCTCCTTCCGCACGATCTTCTGCCACCGCCCGAGGTGCCGGTGGTGCACGACTACCTGTCGATGCGCCCGCCAGGCATGGCGCGTTTCGATCTGTCCGGTTCGGAAAGCGAGCCCGTCAACCTTCAGACGCTCCTGTCCCTGGCAAGGCCGGAGGATTTGGCGCGCTGGCACGGGCTGCGGCTTGGCTATCCCGATCCGCGCGGCTCCAACTGGCTGCGCCGGACGATCGCCGGCCGTTATGCCGGCTTGGGGCCTGAGGATATCCTGGTCACGGCCGGCGCCCAGGAGGGCTTGAGCTGCATTGCCCAGGCGCTGCTGACGCCGGAAGATCATGCGGTCGTGATCCTGCCGATCTATTCCCCGGCCGAGCGCGCGGTGACCGATCGCTGCCCGAGTACCGGCGTGGCACTTCAGAAACAGGCGCGCGGCTGGTATCTCGACATCGCCGCGGTCGAAGCCGCGATCAAGCCCTCGACGCGGCTCGTACTGACCAATTTCCCCAACAGCCCGACCGGCGCCGTCATCGGCCATGACGATCTGGCGGCACTCATCGAGCTTTGCCGGCGTCACCGCATCTGGCTCGTCAATGACGAGGTCTACCGCTTGACGGCAAACAGGCCGGACCGCATCGCCGCGCCCGTCGTCGATCTCTATGAGCAGGGGATCTCGATCGATGCGGTGTCAAAAGGTCTGGGGCTGCCAGGGCTGCGGGTCGGCTGGATCGCCTGCCGGGATGCACATGTCCGGCAGGCCGCGATGGCCGCAAAAGGGCAGCTTTCGGCCTGTCCGGGCGCGCCGTCCGAGGTACTGGCGCAGATCGCCCTCGGCGCGGAGGCGGAGATCGTCCACCGTAACCGGCGTCTCGGTGCGGCACATCGCCGGCACCTATTGGCGTTCATCGATCGTCATGGCGATCTGTTCGAGCCGGCCGGGACGGACAATCTCGCCTTCGCCTTCATCCGCTATCTCGGCCGCGACGGCGTGGCCGCGCTCACCGAAAGGCTGGCCCGCGAACTCGGGCTGCTCCTGCTGCCCTCGACCCTGTGGCGATCAAGGTTAGGCTTCGACGACAGCCGCCATATCCGCATCGGGCTCGGCAAGCGTGGCGTTACTCCGGCCCTGGATGTCTGGCAGGTCTTCCTGGACCGGCGATGAGCCCGCGCAGGGCCCTAGTGCTGAACGAGCCATAGGACGAGGCCGATAGCGGCGGCGCACAGCACCACCCGCACCGGACTGACGTTGCGCCACGCGACCAGGATCGTGACGACGGCGATAGCGCCGATTTCATAGGGATTCGGCTTGAACAGCCGGGCGAGTCCCCAGGCAGCGGCAACCATCGCCCCGGCGATGGCGAAGCTGGCCGGCAGGGTGATGAACTTCATCGCCGGCCGCATTTTCGCCAGCGCATGGGAAACCCCGGCGGAACCGATGCAGGTCGGCAGGATGAGGCCGGCGATGGCCGCGCACAGGCCGGGCACGCCGTCCATGTAATAGCCGATGGCCACGAGGAAACCGCATTTCGGCCCCGGGCTCATGTAGCTGAGCGCCACCAGCCACGAGAACAGGCCGGGATCGAGCAGGCCGGGGCTGACCCAGCGTTCCTGGATCACCGCGGTCAGGCCGCCGACGCCGCCGATCGAGAACAGGCTGCTAAGGAAGACGACGAAAAAGATCTCCGCGAGGCCGACGGTATCCATGGGCTCATTTCCCCCCATCAGCCTTGGCGGACTCGTTACGCAGGACGAAGGCGCCGACCGCGATGCCCACCAGCGCCGCGATGATCAGCGAAACACCGGCCATGGCAGCCCCGGCCACCGCAGCGGTTATCAACGGCCCGACGATCCTGTCGCGGCCCTTCGCCTTGCTGCTGGCCAATTGATGAAAGGCATTGCCGAAGATCAGACCGACGACGGCGCATTGCATCGCCTCGCCGATCGAGGCCAAGGGGCCACCGGCCGCGCGCGGATCGAGCAGGATCGCCCCCAGCAGCACCAGCAACGCGCCGGGCAGCAATATCGCGACGATGGCCGTGGCAGATCCCAGCCATTTGCGCAGCCGAAATCCCACGACGCCGGCGAATCCCAGAAAGCGCGGAGACGGAACGACGGTGGCCGCGACCATCAGCAGGTCCAGGTCTTCCTTGGTCAGCCACCCCTTCTTCCGGACGAGCGTCGCATCGAGAGTCGAGACAGCGCCCCACATGCCGCCGACCGTGATGCAGCCGAGATGGAAGAAGGTGACGAATAATTCCAGGAGAGACGGGGTTCTGGGCGTTTGGCCGACATCGTCGACGCTCTGCGAGCCAGGCTCGCGCGCGGCCTTCCACGCGGCAATACCGCCCAACCCAGACATCGCGCCCCCGTCGATAGTGTTCGCAGCCTTTGAGAAGGAGAGAGAGGCTGCTTCGAGATCGGATATTTCCTAAAGCCGACCGTTTGCGATGGCAAGCTTCACACAACCGCATCTTGAAGCATGTGGGCCTGCATCGAGCGAGTTTGATGGCGCTAGTAGCGCCGGCGAGAGGACATGAACCAGATCGCACCGACCACCAGCACGACCAGGACGGCTGCTTCAGGCAGGGTCAGGCTGCGCATCAGTTTGAAGATGAAGCTGTAGATCAGGCCGTTGATGACGGCATGCATGATCATGTCGCCAATGCCGGAGCCATGCCCATAGGCGTGATGACCGTAATGTAGAGCGTGTCCGAACAAGCTATTTCTCCCCAATGGCCTTTGCTGGCCTTGGTTGCACATGTCGAGAGACGAGAAGGGCCGGCAGCACCATCCTATGACGGCGTGATCATATCGACAGGTTAACCGGAAAACAAAAAGGGCCGCTCGAAGCGACCCCATAATCATCTAACTCGCTGGAAAAAATGGCGCACCCGAAGAGATTCGAACTCCTAACCCCCAGATTCGTAGTCTGGTGCTCTATCCAGTTGAGCTACGGGTGCGCAGTACCTGGCAAAGCCGGCTGTATAGGCCGGCGGGCTCAAGGCGGCGGACACTAGCGGAAGGTGCCGCAGCCTGCAAGAGGCTTTGCGCGCGTGTTTCATGCAGCCCTTTCATGCGATGGACGCCCCTCTGACGACAGGGCGGATGGCCCGCCCGAGTGCTGCCATGCGTGCCTGAAAGAGGCGCGGCTGTTGCGGGCGGCACGGCGGCAGGCATAATGGCCGCCGCCACTCTGCCGACATTGCCCGCCCTTGCCAAGGAACCAGCCCGCCGATGACCGCCGCCAGCCAATATGCCCATCATTTCCCGGTCTCGTGGGAAGAGCTGCATCGCCATTCCCGCGCGCTTGCCTGGCGGCTCCTGGAGCAGGGGCCGTTCCACGCCATCGTGGCCGTGACCCGCGGCGGCATGGTGCCGGCGGCGATCGTGGCGCGCGAATTGGGCCTGCGCGTCATCGATACCATCTGCGCCGCCAGCTATGACGAGGAAGCCCGCGGGCACGTGCAGCTTCTGAAAACCGTGGCGCCGGATCTCGCCGGCGAAGGGCCTGAGGCCGGCGCCGGCTGCCTGGTCATCGATGATCTGGTCGATACCGGCGAAACGGCGAAGGTCATCCGCAAGCTGCTGCCACGCGCGCATTTCGCCACCGTCTATGCCAAGCCCGCCGGGCGTCCGCTGGTCGACACCTACATCACGGAGGTCAGTCAGGACACCTGGATCCTGTTCCCCTGGGACATCGAGCCGCAATTCACCCCACCCCTGCATACGCGCCGGACCGCAGGCTGAGACGCTTCAAGGGAACGATCATGAGCACTCTTTCCGACGATCCGCACACGCGGTTGGCCGACGATCCGCGCACGCGGCCCGTGATCGCCCTGCATCCGGGCAAGCAGCGCCGGGCCGAGCGTGGCCACCCCTGGATCTATTCCAACGAGGTCCGCATGGAGCCGGCGGCCAAGGCGCTGGCACCGGGGAGCGTCGTCACCGTCGCCGATGCCGGCGGCAAGCGCCTCGGCGTCGCCTTGTTCAACCCGCAGCCGCTGGTCAGCCTGCGCCTGCTCGACCGGCGCGCCGACACGGTGATCGATCAGGCCTTTCTGGAGCGGCGCCTGGCCCGCGCCCGCGACATCCGCGACCGGTTGTTCGCCGAGCCTTTCTATCGCCTGATCCATGCCGAGGCCGACGGGCTGCCGGGCCTGGTCATCGACCGCTATGGCGACGCATTGGTCTGCCAGCTGAACAGCGCCGGCATGGACCGGCTGGAGCCGCTGCTGCTGGCCGCCCTCGACGCGGTGCTGGCACCTGAGACCGTCGTGCTGCGCAACGACAGCCCGGCACGGCAGTTGGAAGGGTTGGCGATGGAGACCCGCATCGCCAAGGGTTCGGCCGATACGCCGTTCCAGGTGCGCGAGAATGGCTCTCTGTTCCGCGCGGATCTCTCCGCCGGCCAGAAGACCGGCTGGTTCTTCGATCAGCGGCCGAACCGCGCGCTGGTGGCGCAGCTCGCCAAGGGGGCCACGGTGCTCGACACCTATTGCTTCGCCGGCGGCTTCGGCGTCCAGGCGGCCGTGGCCGGGGCATCCCATGTGACATTGCTCGACCGCTCCGAACCGGCCCTGAAGCTCGCTATGGCGGCGGCCGAAGAGAATGGCGTGGCGGGGCGCTGCAGCGCCCTGCGCGGCGAGGCCTTCGAGACGCTGGAGAAACTGCATGCGGAGGGCAAGCGCTTCGACATCGTCGTGCTCGACCCGCCGGCCTTCGTCAAATCGAAGAAGGATCTGGGCCCCGGCAGCCGGGGCTATCGCAAGCTGAACCGGCTGGGCGCGGCGCTGGTGGCCCCGGGCGGCTACCTGTTTTCGGCCTCCTGCTCGCACAATATGCCGCTGGAAGCCTTTGCCGAGGCGGTGGCCATGGGCATCGCCGATGCCGGCCGCACGGCCCGGCTGCTCCACACCGGCGGCGCCGGGCTCGACCATCCCGCCCATCCCTTCCTGCCGGAATCCGCATATCTCAAGGGCCAGTTGCTTGCCCTGGATTGACGTAGTGGAAATTAGGGAGCGGGGATTAAGGGGCCTGGCGGCCCCGTTATGCTGGGATGCGTGGAGACGGATTGCTAAAGCCCGGCTTTGCGTTCATATCAGCAGCAGGCAGCCCCATCGGGATCGGCATGGCAAGTGAGAAGGCGCAACAGGCGCCGGCGAAACCCTCGAATCATACGGCCGCCCGCCGACCCGTGGCATCGGCGGAGCAGGGCGTTGTGCCTGCCGCGTCCCCTGCCGCTTCATCCCCCAAGCCCCGGCTTGCCAGCAGTTTCTGGACCAAGGCCGAGGCACGCCGGGCACCGATCAGTGCGTCGTTCCGGCGCTACAGCCGTTTCGTCGGCCGGGCGAAACTGATCCTGCCGCTATCCGCCGCGGCATTGATCGTCGCGGTCGCCGCCTGGCCCTATTTCTCCGCCGGCCTGAGCAAGCTGCGCACGCCGGTTGCGGCGCCGACGGCCAGCCAGATCGCCGAGGTCCGCATGCTGGCGCCGCATTACATCGGCACCGACCGGCAGCAGCGGCCTTTCTCCCTCACCGCCAAGATGGCACGCCAGACCGGCGACAGCGACGATCTGATGGCGCTGGATGCGCCCCATGCCGACCTCAAGGCCAATAACGGCTCCCAGGTCACGGTCAGCGGCGACAGTGGTATCTATCAGAGCCAGGCGCATTTCCTCGACCTCAAGGGCAATGTCACCCTGTCCCAGGACAAGGGCTACAGCTTCCACACCGATGCCGCCCGGGTCGATCTGGAGAACGGCTCGTCCGAAGGCCATGACCCGGTGACGGGCGGCGGGCCGAACGGCCACATCACGGCCGAGGGTTTCCGGGCGGAACAGGGCGGCCAGGCAATCATGTTCACCGGCCATACCAACCTGGTGGTCGACGCTGCCGGCAAGAAGTCGTGATCGACATGCGGTACCTTTTCCATGCCCTGCTGCTGACGGCGCTGCTCGCGGGCGCGGCGCCCGACGCCTTCGCCCAAACGCGGGCTCAGACCCCAACCCAGCCGCCCCCAGCCCGCCAGCCAACCCAGAAGCAGAACGACGGCACCACCGATCTGCTGGGCAAGGGCAAGGACCCGATGCAGGTCACCGCCGACCAAGGCATCGAGTGGCAGCAGAACGCTCACGCCTATATCGCGCGCGGCAACGCCACGGCCAAGCGAGGCAACATCACGCTCAAGGCCGACACGCTGACCGCCTATTACCGCAACCAGCCCGGCGGCAAATCGACGGAGATCTGGCGGGTCACCGCCGAGGGCCATGTCCGCATCACCACGCCGAGCCAGAGCCTGACCGGTGATAAAGGCATCTATGATCTGGACCAGGCCGTCGCGGTGCTGACCGGCAAGGATTTACGCCTGACCAGCCCGCAGGAGGTCGTGACGGCGCGCGACAGCATGGAATGGTATGAGAACCGCCAGCTCGCCGTGGCGCGCGGCGACGCGCTCGTCGTCCATGGCGACCGGCGTCTGCATGCCGACGTGCTGGCGGCGCAGATGTCCAAGGACGCGGCCCCCACTACGCAGAATGGCGGCGCCAGGAACAGCAATGGCCAGAGCCATATCAGCCGGGTCGACGCGGTCGGCCATGTACTGGTCTCCGGCCCCGATCAGATCGGCACCGGCGACGAGGGTGTCTATGACGTCGACAAGCAACTCGCGACATTGAGCGGCCACGTCACCCTGACCCGCGGCAACAACACGCTTTCCGGCGAATATGGCGTGGTCGATTTCAAGAACAATATCAGCCGTCTGCTGCCGAAGCCCGGCGGTGTGGCGACCGCCACCGCCAATGGCGGCGCCCCGCCCTCGGACAACAAGCCCCAGGGCCGGGTCGAAGGCTATCTGGTACCGAAGCAGCAAACCGGCAGCCAGGCTCCCGCTACCGTACCGGCGACCGGCCCCGGTGCGGCAAATGGCACGCCGCAGGCCGCCACGCCCTAATCACCGATTATCAAGCACCCGGCAATGACCCCATCCACCCCCTGCCCCGTCTGCGGCGCGCGCCACGCCGAACTGTTCTTCCAGCATGCGGCCGGCCCCCTGCCGCGCTGCCTCGACTGCGGCATGATCTGGCTCGACCCGCCGCCCAGCCGCGCCACGGTCGATGCGCTCTATACCGATGCCTATGCGGGGGCCACGACCGGATATTTCTCCAAGGTCGAGCGCAAGCTGTCGCGTTCGGCCGGCCGCGTCCGGCACATGTTGCGCGTGCTCGGCAGCGGCGCCTCGGGCGGAGGAGTTGCGGGCGGAGGAGTTGCGGGTGGCGGGGCTGTAGGCAAAAGCTTCCTCGACGTCGGCGCCAATGGCGGCTTCATGTCGGAGGCGGCGCGCCGGGCAGGTTTCGAGGTCACCGGCGTCGAGCCCGACGGGCAGTCGGTGGCCTATGCCCGTGAGCATTATCCGGGGATCCGTTTCCTCAACGCCTTCATCGAGGATGCCGAACTGCCGCCGGATAGCTTCGACGCCGTCTATTGCTCCGAGGTCATCGAGCACAGCTTCGACGTCAACGCCTTCGTCGCGGCCATCGCCCGCGCCATGAAGCCGGGCGGCATCTTCTATGTCACCACCCCGGACATCAATCATTGGCGTCGGCCCAAGGACGTCACCAAATGGGACGCCTTCGGCCCGCCGTCGCACTGCCTCTATTTCTCGCCGGCCAATCTCGCCCGGCTGCTCGATCGCCATGGGCTCGACACCATCGTCAAGCGCATTGCCTTCAAGCCCGGTATCAAGTTGATTGCCCGCAAACGTGCCACCGCCTGATTGCAATATGCCCACGATAAAATGCGAGGCGAAGCCAAGCCCCGGTGGCGCCACTGTCAAGACGGGTTCCGCACGCCAATGCAAAAATCTGACCAGATGCAAAATCCCGCTCGGCTTCCGGCGAAAGCACGCTAGAATGGTGTCATGACGATCTTGCCGTTCCGTTCGCCATCCCGGCTCTATGCCCCCGATACCGAAGGTAGAAGCTCCGCCGATCCGGCCGCGGCCGACACGCGGCATACGCGATTGGTGCCTCCGGCCCAGGGGCTGGTGGCAAGCAATCTCGGCAAACAATTCAAGAAGCGGCCGGTGCTGCGCGACGTCAGCCTGTCGGTCAGGCGCGGCGAGGCCGTCGGGCTGCTCGGACCCAATGGTGCCGGCAAGACGACCTGCTTCTACATCATCACCGGCCTGGTCAGCGCCGATGTCGGCACGATCACGCTCGACGGCAACGACATCACCAACCTGCCGATGTACCGGCGCGCCCGGCTCGGCATCGGCTATCTGCCGCAGGAGGCGTCGATCTTCCGCGGCCTGACCGTCGAAGGCAACATCCGCGCCGCCCTCGAGGTGGTCGAGCCGATGCCGGAAGCGCGCGAGGCCATGCTGGACGAGCTGTTGGCCGAATTCTCGATCAGCCATCTGCGCCGCGCCCCGGCGCTGGCGCTGTCGGGCGGCGAGCGTCGCCGCGTCGAGATCGCCCGCGCGCTCGCGACCCAGCCGCATTTCATCCTGCTCGACGAGCCGCTGGCCGGCATCGACCCGATCGCCGTCGCCGAGATCCGCGAGTTGGTCCGGCACCTGAAGAAGCGCGGCATCGGCGTGCTGATCACCGACCACAATGTCCGCGAGACGCTCGATATCGTCGATCGCGCCTACATCCTGCATGATGGTCACGTGCTGCGCGAGGGCGCGCCGGACGAGATCGTCGCCGACCAGAATGTACGCCGTGTCTATCTAGGCGAACGTTTCAGCCTATAAGCAGCCCATTGGTCCGCTCCATGGCTCTATCACCGAGGCTCGATCTAAGACAGACCCAGTCACTGGTGATGACGCCACAGCTGCAGCAGGCGATCAAGCTGCTGCAGCTGTCGAACATGGAGCTGTCGGAATTCGTCGAGCAGGAGCTGGAACAGAATCCGCTGCTCGAGCGCGACCATTCCGATCCTGCGCCCTCGGCCTTGTCCGAGACGCCCGAAGCGCCGCTGGAGGCTCGGGCCGAGCCTGAATTTACCGAAAGCGCCACCGCCGTCATCGAAAATGGCGAGAATTTCTCCCAGGACGATGTGGCGCTGTGGCAGGCCGAAGGTGGCGTGGAGGGCGGCGGCGACGTCGATTTCGCGGGCGATGCCGATGCCTGGAAGAGCCGGCTCGGCGGCAACGGCACCGGCGGCCTGTCGGATGATCTGCCGGGGCTGGAAGAGGTGCTGCGCCAGGACATTTCGCTGCGCGAGCATCTGGTCGGCCAGCTCAATTGCGACATCGATGATCCGGTCGAACGCATGGTCGGGCTGCACCTCATCGATCTGCTCGATGAGTCCGGATACCTGACGGCGGATCTGGACGAGGCGGCGGCCTTGCTGCGCTGCCCGATGGAGCTGATCGAGACCGTGCTGCGTCGACTGCAGCGTTTCGATCCGGCCGGCGTCTTCGCACGCAACCTCAAGGAATGCTTGGGCATCCAGCTGGCCGAGCGCAACCGGCTCGATCCCGCAATGCAGACGTTGCTCGACAATCTGCCGATGCTGGCCAATCGCGAGATCAACGCGCTGATCCGGCTCTGCGGCATCGATGCCGAGGACTTCGCCGACATGATCGCCGAGATCAAGGCGCTGAACCCGAAGCCGGGGCTGGGCTTCGAGGGCGCGCCGATCCAGGCGGTGGTACCGGACATTCTGATGCGGGCGCTGCCCGATGGCGGCTGGAGCATCGAGCTCAATACCGACACGCTGCCGCGCGTGCTGGTCAACAGCCGCTATTTCGCGAAGGTCTCCAAGGGCGCGCAAGCCAAGGAGGAGCGGGAATATCTCTCCGAGCGCTTCCAGTCGGCCAATTGGCTGGTGAAGTCGCTGCACCAGCGCGCCAACACGATCCTGAGGGTCGCGACCGAGATCGTGCGCCAGCAGGATGCCTTCTTCATCCATGGCGTCTCGTTCCTGCGGCCGCTGATCCTGCGCGACATCGCCGAGGCTATCGGCATGCATGAGAGCACGGTCAGCCGCGTCACGACCAACAAATACATGGCGACGCCCAGGGGTCTGTTCGAGCTGAAATACTTCTTCACCTCGGCGATCCAGGGCACCGCCGGCACCGGCACCCATTCGGCCGAGGCCGTGCGCTTCCGTATCAAGAGCCTGATCGATGCGGAGCCGGCCAACGCCATCTTGTCGGACGACCGCATTGTCGAGATCCTGCTCGAAAGCGGCATCGACATCGCCCGGCGCACCGTCGCCAAGTATCGCGAGGCGATGCGCATCCCGTCCTCGGTCATGCGCCGACGTGAAAAATCGATGCGGATCTAGCCGGCTATACTTGGCGATTCCGGTAGTGATTTCCGGTTTTCAAGGGGCCGGATAGTCAAAAAACCATCACACGCGACACTAAACGCCGTCGACAACCGTCCCCTGAGGTGTACTCTATTCGATGGCCGTATCCGCTGCGTTCGCTCGCGGATGCCCTCGGCGAACCCCCAGGAGGACGGTTGCCAGCTACCGAGAGACATGCGTTGAGATACGCATCCACTAGGTCGGAGCCATTCGAGATGAACCGTTAACGATTGGGTCGGATCATGGATGTCTGAGAGGACGGCCGTGGCACGGCTGGGCTCTCCAAGAGGCCATCAAACGAAACGGAGGCCATCAATGACGATGCAGTTCAGTGTCACAGGCAAGCAAGTCAGTGTCGGTGAAGCTTTGAGCCAGTACATCGAGAACTCGCTCAACGGATCGGTAGGAAAATACTTCGGCCAGGGTATCGTCGCCCACGCCGTCGTCTCACGCGAAGCACATCGCTATTGCGTCGATCTGTCGGTTCATATCGGACGCGGCATCCTGGTCCAAGCGACCGAAAAGGCGAACGATCCCTACATCGCCGCAGACATGGCTTCCGAGCATATCGATAAACGCCTGCGCCGGCACAAGCGTCGTCTGAAGGATCATCACGCCAATGGCCGCGAACAGCGTGCCGAGAAGGCGCATTACCAGATTCTCGCCGCTGAGGCCTCGGCCGATCGCGGTACCGCCTTGGACGGCGCCGCAACCGTGGACGGCGCAGAATTCGACGGCCATGACCACAGCCTGGCCGAAGGGCCGGTGGTGGTCGCGGAGATGACCACGGATATCCCGACGCTCACGGTTGGCGAGGCGGTCATGCGGCTCGACCTCGCCAACGCACCGGCCATCATGTTCCGCAATGCCGGCCATGGAGGCTTGAACGTCGTCTATCGCCGCGCCGACGGCAATATCGGCTGGGTCGATCCTCGCGAGGCGACCGCAGTGAATGGAGCCTGGCCCCAGATGGCCGAGGCATGAGCGAGACGGCACATTGACGTTTCGAGACCGGGACGGTTAGAGACGGGAACCAGATGCGCCGATGCCGTGTTGTCGACATCGGCGCATCGCTCGTTTTCCGGATTCGCGACGGATCGAAACGAAGGGCAAGCCGGCAGGCATGAGATGGCGAACGGATATTCAAACCCCAGCCACCATGTTATAAGCCCGGCCGCATCGACGCGGGGAACTACCTGGATGAGCATCGCAGACCTTTTGTCCGCGGAGAGCGTGACGGCGAATCTGCGCGTCAGCAGCAAAAAGCAGGCGCTGGTCGAGTTATCGAAACGCGCCGCGGCCGTGACCGGTCAGCCCGAGAAGACCGTCTTCACCGTCATGAACGAGCGGGAGCAGGCGGGCTCCACCGGCGTCGGCGCCGGCATCGCCATCCCCCATGGCAAGCTGGCCGGGCTGACGACGCCCTTGGGCGTGTTCGCCCGTCTGGAACGCCCCATCGATTTCGATGCGATCGACGGCCAGCCCATCGACCTCATCTTCATGCTGCTGCTGCCGGAAGGCGATGGCCCGGACCATCTCAAGGTCCTGGCCCGTGTCTCGCGCCTGCTGCGCAACCGGGCGCTCTGCGACAAGCTGCGCGCGACCGACCGCGCCGACGCCCTCTACATGATGCTGACCGAGGTCGCGGCATCGCACGCCGCCTGACCTCGGCCTTCGGTTCCAGCGGCTACTTCCCGACCACCTTCAGCGCCTGGCGATAATAGCTGAGGTCGAGGTAACGGCTCGACGCCGGCGGTTTGCCGCCCCATTGGCCTTCGACCACGGCGCGCAGCTTCAATACGTTCCTGAAACCCGCGCGGTCGAGCTTGGCATCCTTGGCGAAGCCATCCTTGGGATCGGCGACGATGTCGTAGCAGCGACTGGCGACGTCGGGGCTGAGCTTGAGGTGGCTTTCGAGCATCGCCACCGCCTCTGCCTTGTTCTTCCGGTTCTTGATCCAGCGCACGGCATCGATATAGCCCGCGATGTAGCGCACCAGCGTGTCGCGATGCGTGCTGGCCCAGGACCGCAGGACGAAGCCGGTCGTGCCCTGATAGGCGCCGAGCGCGCTGGTCAGCGTACCGAGATCGCGCAGCCCCTTCTGCGGGGCTAGCACGGAATAGGGCAGGTTGAGCATGCCGGCCTGGGCGGTCTTGGTATCGGCCATGGCGGCCAGGCGCTTCACCGGCGTACCGCCTTCAAGGCTGACCTTGTACTCCTTGCGGGTAACGCCATGCTGCTGGAGCATCTGATAGGCGACCAGCGCGAAGGCGGTGTTCGGCGCGTCGACCGTCAGGATCTTGCCGCGCAGATCGGCATAGGAATGGATATCCGGCGTCACGAACAGGTGATTGAAGCTGTTATCGCCGCCCATGACGATGGCGACATCGGCGTGCTGCAGCTCGACCATGGCGACGGCGTTGTCGGCCGCGGTATGGGCGATCTGGTACTTGCCATCCGCCAGGCCGTTGCGCAGCTCGGTCGAGCTGCCGGTATTGGTGACGACGACGTTGATGCCGCGCTTGGCGAACATGCCCTTCGCCTCGGCGACGAAGAAGGGCAGATCCTGCACGCCCGGAAAGTTGATGACCTGGACGGTCGGCGTGTCGGCCTTGGCGGCGGGACCGAAACCGAGCAGGGCCGCCGTGACCAGAATGCCAGCGGCTCCGGCAAGGATATGCCAGCGTTTCAGCATGTTCATGGGATTTCGTCCTTCTTCTCTTGTTGGGATCTGGCTTCTCTTGTTGGGATCTGGAGGTCAAAGGGGGATGAAGACGTCGTCGATGGACAGGCGGCCCGTTGTCAGCCCGTCCGCCTCGGCATAGCGTAGCAAAGCCTCGATCTCCCGTCGGTTGGGCTCGGTGCCGTAATGCCAGAGCTCGCCACCGAAGGCTGCCAGCGCCTGGTGCCGGAACGCCGCAAGCCAGGGGATCGACACTTTCGGGTAGTCGCGGGTGTCGAGATCGGCGAGCGCCAGCTCCTTGGCCCGGTCGAAAGCCTGATAGAGCCGGGCCGGCAGCGCGGGATGGCGCCGGACCAGATCGCGGCGCAGCACCAGGCCATGCATGAGCGGGAAGAAGCCGGTGCGCTGATGGAAACGGCGCTCGTCGGCCTGATAGTCCCGAAACAGCCGGACGATGCTGGGGTCGCCCTTGACGAAGCATTGCGGCGCCGAGGGTGAGATCACCGCGTCGAGCATGCCCGCCTGCAACAACGCATCCAGAGTCGAATCCGAGCGGGTGATCGACAGCCCCGGCTTCGGCACCATGGCCATGCGTGCCTCCAGCACCGGCTCCTGCAACCCGCCCGCGACCCATTGGATGCTCTCGCGGGCGACGCCGTAATCGTCGGCCAGCATGCCGCGCACCCAGGCGACTGCCGTCTGCTGGAAATCGATGACGCCGACGCGCTTGCCGGCGAGATCGGCCGGCCCCTCGATGCCACGGTCGTTGCGGATATAGATGTTGGAATGCCGGAAGCTGCGCGACAGGAAGACCGGCAACGCCACGTAATGCGACAATTCACCGGCATCGAGCGCCGCCCCCACGGCAGCGATGTGGCTGCCCAGCGACATCTCCGCCAGATCATAGGGCTGGCTGCGAAGGATCTCGCGGAACAGGGGCTGCGACTGGCGCAGGGTGGCATCGAGGACGAAGCCCTCGATGCCGACCCTGCCGTCGATCAGCGCCTCGACCCGATCCGAGAACAGGCAGCCGAAGCTGAGCCTGATGGAATCAACCATGTGCCCCCAGGGCGCCGGCCTTGGTCTCGACCGGCTTCGCCGCGGTCATGACGAAGGCGATGACGCAAGGCTCGGTGCCGTTGTTGGTCCAGTCGTGGATGGTGCCGCGCTGGACGATGACGTCGCCGGCCTTGAGATGGACGGAGACACCGTCATCCAGCCCCATCTCGATCTCGCCCGACATCACGACCGCATAGTCGATGGTTTCGGTGCGGTGCATGCGTGACGCGACCCCCGGCTGATACTCGATCACCCGGAAGAAGGTACCGTTCTCGGCACAGGCGCCGACGTCGCGCCTTCCCTGGTCGCCTTCCTCCTGATTGTCGCCCGGCGTGGTGGCGTTGTTCCAGATGACGAGGCTGGAATGGCCGGGCCGGCGCGAGACGACGTTGGTCGGCATGTCGTCGATCGCAACGATGGCGCGGCCCTCGGCGTCATGGCCGGTGACGACCCGGCGGACTTTGACGGTCATGGGCTCCCCCTATTCGTCGACGATGGTGTTGCGCAGGATGCCGATGGGCGGGATCTCGATCTCGACGGTGTCGCCCGCCTTCATGAAGACCGGCGGCTTGCGCGCATATCCCACACCCTGGGGCGTGCCGCTGATGATGACATCGCCCGCCTCCAGCGTCAGGCACTCGGTCAGATGCTCAATCAGCACGGGCACCGAGAAGATCATGTTGTCGGTGTTGTCGTCCTGCAGGACCTGGCCATTCAGCCGGGTCATGATGCGCAGTCCCTTGGCGCCCGCCGGCAGCTCGTCCGGCGTCACCATCTCGGGGCCCAGCGCCCCGGTGCGGTCGAAGTTCTTGCCGATGGTCCATTGCGAGGATTTGCGCTGATAGTCGCGGATCGTGCCCTCGTTGCAGATCGAGTATCCGGCAACGACGTCCAGCGCGTCCGCGGCGCGGACATGCTTCGCGGTCTTGCCGATGACCACGACCAGCTCGGCCTCGTAATCGAACTTGTCCGAGCATTTCGGCCGCAGCAGCCCGCTTTCATGGGCGGCCAAGGAGGTCGGCCCACGAAAGAAGACTTCCGGATATGTTGGCGGCTCGACGCCACCCTCGCGGGCATGGGCGGCATAGTTGCGGCCGATGCAGATGATCTTGCCCGGCCGTTCGATCAGCGGACGATATTTGACCTTGGCCGGATCGATCTCGGCCGAGGCATCCACCTTGGCCGCCAGGCGCAGGGCCCGGTCGAGCTGACCGCCCATGATGACGCGGTCGAGGCCGTCGGGCAGGTCGGGCTCCAGCTTGCGGAGATCGTAGAGCCGCCCGTCGCGCCGGGCTGCAACCGTGTTCACGCCGCCGCTGATGATCGATGACAAACGCATGCACTAATCCTCTTTGCTAATTCAACTCACCTTGCCTGCTCGGCACCGTGGCGCAGCGATCCCGCCAGGAGCAGGATCGCCAGGCCACCGATGAAGGGCGCGCCGGCCATGACCATCAGGATATGATCCGGGGTCCATGACAGGCTCAGCATCAGCCCGATGAGCAGCGGGCTGCACACCTGGCCGGAACGGCCGAGACCCATGCCCCAGCCGACGCCGGAAGAACGGATTTCGGTCGGATAGAAGATCGCCGCCAGGCCGATACCGCCGGCAACGGCAAGCGGCGCGCTCAGACCGATGATCGCCATGATGCCGCCCAGCATGATCGGATCTTGGAAATGCCCCAGCAAGGCCAGGAAGGCAGCACCGATCCAGAATGTCGGCACCAGGGCCAGGCGTGGACCGAATTTCTGCACCAGCCGGCCGGCCACGGCCATGCCGAGCATGGCGCAGATGCTGAAGATGCCGACGAGCCGGCCGGCGACGCCGAGGCTCAGGCCATCCGCGCGGAAGATGGTCGGGCTCATCAGCACCATGACCGTGGTGGTGGCGAAGCCCATATAGAGCACGGTCCACAACATGATCGTGCCGAGGGCGCGCTTCTCGACGAACAGCACCGAGAGGGATTCGATGAAGCCGCGCTTCCTGGCCTCGGCCAGGATCGGACCCACGATCGAAACCGGTTCCGCCCCTAGAGCCGGATCGAAGCGCCGGGCCAGGCGCTGGATGACTTTCTCGTCAGCCGCACTCGGCCTGTCATGCTGGCGCGCGACCAGGTAGCGCAGCGATTCCGGCAGGAACAGCAGCATGAGCAGCGACAGCACCATGGTCGGCAATCCGGCGACGAGGAACACCATGTGCCAGGTCGAATGGGTGATGACGAAGGCGCTGGTGAATCCGCCCACCGCATTGCCCAATGGGTATGCCGCCCACAGAAACGCAGCCATCGCCGTGCGGTAGCGGGTCGGCGCGAACTCGGCAGACAGCGTGATGAAACAGGGCGTGACGCCGCCCAGCCCCAGCCCGGCGATGAAACGCAGCGCGACCAGCCCGGCGAAGCTGGTCGGCAGCGCCGTTGCCAAGGTGAAGATGCCGAACAGGGTCGTGGCGAAGATCAGCACCGGCCGGCGGCCAAACCGGTCGGCGATGCCGCCGAAGAACATGGCGCCGATGGCGGCGCCCAGCAGGCCTGAGGACAAGGCCGGGGTGAACTGAGCCATCTTCATATGCAGGTCGCCCGCCATCATGGGACCGGCAACGCCAATCGACTGGCTGTCCATGCCATCGAGGAGCGCCACCAGCCCGCAGGCGACGAACACCAGGTATTGCACGGGCTTGAGCGGCGGCGTGTCGAGCAGCGTGTCGACATGCAGGCTTTCCCCGATCGGCGCGACCGAGGCCGTATTCTGTAGGCTTGCCATGATTGCCTCCCCCCTTGTTTTTCCCGTTCTTGGTGATGGGCTTCCTCATGTGGATGGTCTGGCTACCGGTGCGGATCTAGGACGGCCATCCTTCCATCTTGGCCTGCTGCAGCTGCGGTGCGCCCTGGAGCACGATTTCCATGGTCAGCGATAGATGATCGGACAGGGCGGCGAGCGCCGCCGGTACGTCCCGGTCGAGCGCCGCATCGACGATACGGGCATGCTCGGCATCGACATCGCGCCTGGTCGGGCTCAACGGCACCGACAAGCCGCGATAGCGTTCGCTTTGCTCGTAGAGCGTCGTGCGAAAGCGCATCAGCCATTGCAGCGGGCAGGCCGCGACCAAGGCCGCATGGAATTGCTCGTGCAATACGATCCAGGTCGGGTTGTGCCGCATCGGGTCGGCCGGATCGAGATGCGGCACGGCGCGCAGCGCGCCGAAGCTCTGCCGGATCCGGTCGGCCCAGTTCGCCCCGCCTTCCTCGATCGAGAATTTGAGCGCCAGCCCTTCGATCTCGATGCGCGTGCGGGTAATGTCCTGAAGATCGGCGAGCGAGACCGGATAGACGCGAAAGCCCTTCTGGTCCGCCGCCTCGACCAGCCCCATGGTGACCAACCGCGACAACGCCTCGCGGATGGCGCCGAGGCTGACCGAGAACCGCGCCGCCAGCGCGCCGATATGCAGCTTCTGCCCCGGCAGCAGCCGGGTCGCCAGGATATCGGCGCGGATCTCGTTGAATACGGCGGAAGCCAGCGTGCGCGGTGCGCCTTCACCCAGTCCCAGCGCGGCGCTGCCGGGCCCCGATAGTATCCTGTCCTTAAGATCCGACGGCATGAACTGCGCCGTCAGGAGGTCATGGTCGGGCTGGCGGTCGAGACCGCCGGCCGGCTATGGCGCGTGATTGATGGCGTGATCGTCTCAAGCATGCTGCCGCAACCCCATTATCGCCGGGAAAGCCCTTGAGGGCTTCTATTGGGTCGCGAGAGTAGCAGGGACGGGATTCACGTCAATCGAAAATCGATTTTCCATATCCGATAAAAAGCGTCCGGACAGATCGCCCGG
>DATJJW010000272.1:0-7030 GCA_035491935.1 Allostellaceae bacterium
CGCTTACGAAGATCCGAGGAATAACCCTTGCCCATGATCCACCTCCAAGAAGGTTGAATCATTTTTCAAGCCGAGAGGGAATCCTACGATTCACGTTTCAAGCAGGACGCTCTAGCTTCCCGCGATGGTGCCGGGCGGCAGGGTCCGGGCATAGGCGGCGATGTCGCCTGGCCGGGTGAACCACACCTTGTCGCGCTGGGGATGCTCGACGATGTGCTTCAGCGCCTTGCGCAGCTGGACGAAGCGGAAGGGCTGGCCGGCTACGAAGGTATGCAGCGAAACGCCGCAGACCAGCGGGTAGCGCCCGGAATATTCCAGCATCGCCTCGAACTGGTCGATGATCATCTGGCCGAAATCAGTCGCCGACTGCATGCGGCTCAGCATGACCGGGCTATCGTTGATCTCGATCGGATAGGGCACCGACAGGATCGGGCCCGAGCGCGTCTTCATCCAGATCGGCTGGTCGTCGCAGGGCCAGTCGAGCAGGTAGTTGTATCCCGATTCCTTCAGCAGGTCGGGCGTGACCAGGCTTTCCGATATCCACGGCCCCATCCAGCCGCCGGGCGCATGGCCATGGATGCGGGTCAGCGTCTCGGTCGCCTCGTGGATGAGCGCCGCCTCGCCGGCCTCGTCGAGATCGGCCTGGCGTTCGGAATTGGTCCGGCCATGGCCGACGATCTCGTCGCCGCGCAGGGCAATGCGCTTCACGATCTGCGGATAGCGCTCCGAGACGCTCGAATTGATCAGGTGGCACATCGGCAGGCCCAGCTGGTCGGCCAGGTCGAAGACACGCCAGATGCCGACCCGGAGGCCGTAATCGCGCCAGCCATAGTTGCGCGGATCCGGCGGCGGTCCCAGCGATGTGGGTGTATGGCCCATCTTGCCGCCGAATTCGAAATGCTCGACGTTGAGCGCCAGGTAGAAGGCGATGCGTTTGCCGTCCGGCCAGTTGAAATCCGGCCGCTCGGTAATCGGCGAATAGTCGTAGCGTTCGTGATGGACGAGCTTCATCGATCTCTCCCCCGCGGGCTAGCTGTGCTTCTTGAAGATGCCGGTGACCATGCCCCACAGCACCGTGAACATGAGCGAAATCCCCGAGATCGGCTTCGCCGTGGGCATGGGTGGCGCCGGCGGGCGGGCCGTGCGGTTCAAGGCATTGGATGTCGCCTCGACGCGCGCCGTGGCGGCCTCCGCACGACCGATGGCCGCTTCGATACGGGCCGCTGCCGCTTCGATACGGGTCATCATGGCGATCAGCGCCTGGGAATCCGCAGCAGGGACAGAGGCGGCCGTGCCCGTCATCGCCGGACTGGGTGCGGCATCTCTTGACCCGGCCGGCTGAACCGGCGTTGCCGATGGCGTCGGCGGCACGGGCGGGGCGGCGGCAGCGGCAGGCGGCGGCGCGGCCACCGGCGGTTCCCCGCCATATTGCTCCTCGTGCGCCAGCAGCGCCTGCAGGTTCCGGGCGAACTGGGCGGTCAGCTGCGAGGCCACGCCCTGGATGACGCCGGTGCCGCGGCCATATTGCGCGACCGAGCCCGACAGGTTGACGTTGGTCTTGACGGTGACCTTGGAGCCCTCGCCCGCCGGCTCGATGTTGAACAGGACATCGGCATTGGCGCCGCCGCGCCCCTTGGCATCGCTGCCCTTGGCCTTGACCTTGGCCTGCCTGGCCGCCTCGTCCTTCTCCTCGAAGGTGGCGGTGCCGACGAAGGCCAGCGCCACGGGACCGAGCTTGACCGAGACCTTACCTTTGTAGGTCGCCTCGTCGATGACATCGAGCAGCTCCGCCCCCGGCACGCAGGGCATGATCCGCCTGATGTCGAGCAGCAGCTTCCAAGCATCTGCCGGATCGAGCGGCACGTCGAATTGGTTGATGATCTCCATATGCTGGCCCCCGTGATGCTTAGGCTGTTGTCGTTGGTGCGGCGGTACTGGCCGCAGTACTGAACGTACCGCGGCCGACCGCGACCAGGCGGTCGTCGCGGTCGGTGATCTCGATATCGGCCAGCGCCAGGGTGCGCCCGGCGCGGATGACCTTGGCGGTGGCGGTCAGGTGTCCATCCGGCGCCACGCGCAGATAGTCGATGCGCAGATCGATGGTCGGCGCCATCCGGCCGATGCGGATCGCGACCGCCGCATGGCCGGCGATGTCGATCAGGCTGGCGATGATGCCGCCATGGAAACCCGGCCCATCCGGCGAGCGCGCGAATTCCGGCCGGTATTGCAGCGTGATGGTGACCGCCCCCGTCGCCTCGTCGACGCTCTTGGCCTCGGGTTTCAGGAAATGGTGGAAGGGCGGCCGTTCCATCTCGTGGCGCAGCCGGTCCATCGCTGTCGCGCTCATCTCTTCCCCTCGCTTCTCGCCCGGCCTTCGTTGATGAGCGCCAGCACATCGACCGGCGACAGCGGCAGCTTGGCGACCCTGACGCCGAAGGGTTCCAGCGCATGGTCGATGGCGGAGGCGATCGCACCACCGATCGGGATGACGCCGGATTCGCCGACGCCCTTGATCCCCAGGCGATTGAGCGGCGTCGGGCTTTCCATATGCAGCAGCGTGACGGGCGGCATCTCCGTTGCCGTCACCAGCAGGTATTCGGCCAGATTGGTCGTCAGCGGCTGGGCATTCTCGTCGAAGCCCATGAACTCGTAGAGCGCGTTGCCGATGCCGTGGGCGATGCCGCCCATCAACTGGCCCTCGACGATCCGCGGATGCAGCACATGGCCGCAATCATGGGCGAAGACCAGGTTGCGGATGGCGACCTCGCCGGTCTCGACATCGACCTCGACCTCGGCGACCGCCGTGCCGTTGGAATAGGTCATGGCATCGATCACGACCTCCTCGGAGGCCGCGATGCCGGGACCGCCCTTGCCCGGCAACTTGAACCCCGCCTGGCCATAGGCGACGCGGGCGATCTCGCCCAGGCTCATCTGCACGTTACTCATCTGCACGTTGCTCATCTGCACGTTACGGGGCGTCTGTGCCCGCACCATGCGCCCTTCAATCTCGAGATCGGCCGGGGCCGTCTGCATGATCTGGGCGGCCACCTCCAGTACCCGCTCGCGTATCTTCAAGGCGGCGGCATGGGCGGAATTGCCGGCCATCACCGTCTGCCGGCTGTTCGACCCGCCGATGCCCAGGGGAGCGGCATGGGTGTCGCCCGCGATCACCTCGATATTGGACATGTCGCCGCCCAGCTGTTCGGCGACGATCTGGCTCAGCATGGTGCGGGTGCCCTGGCCCATGGCGGCGGCACCGGTCCGTACGAAGATGCGTCCCGATGGCTCCAGCCGGATCGAGACATGCTCGTAAGGCCCGCGCCCTGTGCCCTCGACATAATTGGCGAGGCCGATGCCGATATGCCGCCCGGATGCCCGCGCTTCCATCTGACGGGCGGCGAAGCCCTCCCAGCCGGCGGCATCCAGCGCCATGGCCATGCATTTCGGATAGTCGCCGCTATCCAGCGTGATGGCGATGCCGCCGCGCGTCACCATCGGCGTTTCATAGGGCATGCGCTCGGGCGGCACCTGGTTGCGCCGGCGAATCTCGGCCCGGTCGATGCCGAGGCCGCTGGCAGCCGCATCCAGCAGCCGTTCCATGGCGAAGACACCCTGAGGCTGGCCGGCACCGCGCACAGGGGTCACCGGCACCTTGTTGGTCGCCGCCACTTTGAGATCGATGCGATAGGCCGGCACCAGATAGGGCAGCGGCATGGCCGACATCGCCCCTTGCGGCACATTCACGCCGCGCGCGGTCCAGGCGCCGTGGTCATGGATCAGCTGCCCGCGCACGCCCAGGATACGGCCTTCGTCATCGGTCGCGAGCTCGACATCCCAGATCTGGTCGCGCTCCTGGGTCGTGGCGACGAAATGCTCGCGCCGGTCCTCGATCCATTTGACCGGCCGGCCCAAGAGCCGGGCCGCCGCAGCGACCACGACCTCCTCCGGATAGAACACCAGCTTCGGCCCGAAGCCGCCGCCGACATCGGGGGTGGCCACGCGGAGCTGCTGTTCGGCCAAGCCCATGATGTCGCAGAGCAGACGCTGCGCGGCATGCGGCATCTGGGTCGAGCACCAGACCGTGAGCCGATCGTCCACCGCATCATGCACCGCAACCACGCCGCGGCATTCCATGGAATGCGAGCCGCCGCGATGCACGGTCAGCCGCTCATGGAAGCGATGGGGCGCGGCCTCGAAAGCGGCATCGACGTCGCCATAGCCCATGACCATCTCGGCGACCAGGTTGGAGGGCGCGCCGTCATGCGCGGTCGGCGCGCCGGGCTCCAGCGCCGCCACGCAATCATTCGCCACCGGCAGCGGGTCGTAATCGACCTCGATCATCGCCATCGCATCCTCGGCGATGTAGCGGCTGTCGGCCAGGATGACGGCGATCGGCTCGCCGACATGGACCACTTCCTCGTCGGCCAGCACCGGCCGGTGCAGATCCAAGCGATAGCTGGGGCTGGGCATGGCGACCCGCAGCCGGGTATCGGCAAGATGCGGCGCCAGATCCGCCATGGTCAGCACGGCATGGACACCCGGTAGAGCCCGCGCCGCCGTGGCATCGATGCTGAGGATGCGCGCATGGGCGTTGGGGCTGCGCAGGAAGGCGGCATGCAGCATGCCGGGCAGCATGATGTCGTCGGCGAAGCGCCCTTGCCCGCGGATCAGCGCCGGATCCTCGACCCGGGGCACGTCCCGGCCCAGCACCTTGGCATTATGGAAGCCGCTCACCGCTGTCATCAGGCAGCACCAGCCCGGCGGGCACGCAGCACCTCGGCCGCCTCCAGGGCGGCGGCGACGATGCCTTCATAGCCGGTGCAGCGGCAGATATTGCCCGAGATGGCGACCCGGATCTCTTCCGGTGTCGGGTCCGGACAATCCTCCAGGAACTCGATCAAGGTCGTCAGCATCCCTGGCGTACAGAAGCCGCATTGCAGGCCGTGCGTGCGGCAGAACGCCTCCTGCAGGGGGTGCAGCGTGTCGGTCGAGAGCGCCAGCCCCTCGATCGTGGTGATCTCATGCCCATCGGCCTGCACCGCCAGCATCAGGCAGGAGCGCACCGCCCGACCATCGAACAGGATAGTGCAGGCGCCGCACACGCCATGCTCGCAGCCGAAATGCGTGCCGGTGAGTTTCAGGTTCTGCCGCAGAAAATCGCCGACCATGAGCCGAACCGGCACCTCGGCGCTGCGCACCTCGCCGTTGACCGTGACCTCGATCCGGCGCGTCGTCGACCCTTCCGGCAGATCGCTCACACCCATCTTGCTCAATGTCCCTTATTGGCGCGTGCATCCGCCGCGACCAGCGCACGCCGCATCATCGTCTCGGCGACCTGGCGCCGGTACCAGCTTGGCACCATCGCATCCTCCAGCGCCTCGATACCGGCGGCCGTGCGTGCAGCCTGGTGGACGAGCGCCTCGTCCGGCACGCGGCCGGCCAGCATCGCCTCGGCCTCGACCATGCGCAGCGGCACCGCATCGACACCGCTCAGCGTCACCGCCGCGCGCTCGACCTTGCCCGCACCATCATAGACCAACGTCGCCGCGACCGAGACGATGGCGAAATCGCCATGCCGGCGCGCCAGCTCCATGAAGCTGAAGCCATGGCCCTTGGGCAGGATCGGGAAGCGCACCGCGGTCACCATCTCGTCCGGCTCGAGCGCGGTGGTCATGAAGCCGACGGTGAACTCCGCGACCGGCATGCGCCTTTCTCCGCGGATGCCGGCGATCTCGACCACGGCATCGAGATTGTTGGCCACCGCGACCTGTTCGGCGGCGGGATCGAGATGGCAGAGCGAACCGCCGATCGTACCGCGATTGCGTGTCTGGCGATGGCCGACATGGCTCAACGCCTCGATCAGCAGCGGCAGGCCGTCCCGGACCAGTGCGCTATCCTCGATGTCGCGCTGGCGGGTCATGGCGCCGATCCGGATCTCGTCGCCCTCGCGGGTGATGCCGGCCAGGGCATCGATCCGGTTGAGGTCGATGAGATGGTCGGGAAAGGCATAGCGCATGTTGAGCAAGGCCATCAGCGACTGGCCGCCCGCCAGCAGCCGGGCATTCTCCAGGGAGGCCAGCAGCCCTACCGCTTCCGCGACGCTCTGCGGATCGTAATAGAGAAAATCGGGCGGCTTCATCGCGTGCCCTCGGCCAGATGCCGGCGCATCCGGCGCGGCGAGACCGGCAGGGATGTGATCGCCCCCGGCCGGCCCAGTGCATCATCGATGGCCGAAGCGATCGCCGCCCCCACCGCGTTGGTGCCGCCCTCGCCCGCGCCCTTGACGCCCAGCGGGTTGAGCGGGCTCGGCGCCTCCTCGGCGATCAGCACATCGACCGGCGGCACCTCGGCTATGGTCGGGATGAGGTAATCGGCAAAGGTGGTCGAGAGCGGCTGGCCCTGCTCGTCGTAGCAGAATTCCTCGAACAGCGCGCCGCCCAACCCTTGCGCGAAGCCGCCGACGATCTGGCCCTCGACCAGCATCGGATTGATCGCCCGGCCGATGTCATTGGCGATCAGGTAACGTTCGACGCGGGTCTCGCCGGTCTCTCGGTCGATGCGGATCTGGGCCAGATGCACGCCATAGGGATAGGTCATGTGCTCGCTGTAGAACCAGCGTTCGGCGGTCAGGCCCGGCGTGCGGCCCTTCATCAAGGGCGAATTCGGCCCCATCTGGCGTGCGACTTCCGCCAGATCCATCAGCGGCTGGTCGAGAGCGGTGTTGCGCAGGATGCGGCCGTCCCGGATGGTGAGATCGGCGGGCGCCGCCTGCAGCAGCTGCGCCGCCATGTCGAGTGCCATGCTGCGCACCGCGTGGGCGGCGAGATATGTCGCGGTGCCGGACATCACCGTGACGCGCGAGGCATGGGCGCCATTGCCGAATTCGATCCGGTCGGTGCGGCCGCGCACGACACGGATACGCTGATAGTCGATGCCCAGCGTCTCGGCACAGATCTGCGCCAGCGCCGTCTCCATGCCCTGGCCGACGGAGGCGGCGCCGCTGACCAGCTCGACCCAGCCATTGGCATCG
>DATJJW010000273.1:0-12139 GCA_035491935.1 Allostellaceae bacterium
TGGGGCTTCAGAACGTTTTCGGCATGACCGGCATGTTCGTGTTCCCGGGCATCCTGGGGGCATCGCTGAAGCTGCCGATCGAGCAGATCGCTTACCTCTACGGCATGACCTTCATCTGCTCCGGCATCATCACGATCCTGCAATCCGTGCTGCTGCTGCGCCTGCCGATCGCGCAAGGTCCCTATGCCGGCAGCTTCGCGGCATTGATGGCGGTCAGCCACATCCCGCAGATGGGCCTGGCCGCGGCCTATGGCTCCTTCTTCGTCGCCTCGATCATCTGGGCCTTCATGAGCGTGCCGATCCGTGGCCTCAGCCTGGTCGCCGCCTTCGCCAATCTCCTGCGCGCGCCGATCATCTCCGGCCTGTTCGTGATGCTGATCATGATCCAGATCGCCAACGTGGCCCTGCCGAACTGGATCGGGTTCAGGACCAGCGCCGGCTTCCCCTTCGTCAATCTGGGGGCCGGCGCGATCGCCGTCGTCACGATCATCCTTGTACTGGTGTCGGGCAATTTCCGGCTCCGCCGCGGCGGCATCCTGCTGGCGCTGTTCACCGGCACGGTGTGCTACGCGCTGTTCGAGCCGGTCTCGCTGAACCAGGTCATCCACGCACCTTGGTTCGTCGAGCCGAAGATCTTCCCCTGGGGCTTCGAAGTGCAGCCGGAGCTGGTCATCGAATTCCTGCTGGTGCTGATCCCGGCCGGCATGGGCTCGCTGGCGCTCTATCAGACCGTCGCCGAATGGGGTGGCGAGACGTTGACGCCCGTCCGGATGTCCCAGGGCATCTTCGGCGTGGCGCTTGGCTCGATCGTCGCCGGCATCTTCGGCGGCTTCAGCACCATCGTCTATCCGGACAATATCGGCATGCTGCGCGCCACCCGCGTCGGCTCGCGCTTTGCGACACTGGCGGCCGGCATCGTGCTGATCGTGCTCGGCGGCTGCGTGAAGTTCGACTTCCTGCTGGTCATCGTGCCCCTGCCGGTCATCTCGGCCGCGGCCACGCTGCTCTTCGGCATCGTGTTCATGCACTCGATCCACATCCTGTCCAAGGTCAATTGGGACGAACGGCATCTGATCACCGGCGGCATGGCCTTCCTGGTCGGTCTGGGTGGCATGTTCGTCTCGCCCGACGTGATGAACGCCATGCCGCTGATGCTGCGCCTGATATTGCAGCAGCCGGTGGTCTCGGGCGGCGTCACCCTCATCATCCTGCACGCGCTGCTGTGCCGGAACGCCGAGGCGAAGCCGGCTCATTGATCTGGTTGAACTGGGATTTAATTGGACAAGCCCATCCTTCCCCCCAATCTTTGACGTGAAAGTTCAAGGAGCGGAGGGAAGGATGGATCTGGGTATTACGGGCAAGCGCGCCCTGGTCCTGGGTGCCGGCGGCGGGCTGGGCGGCGCCATCGCCAAGGCGCTGGCCGAGGAAGGCGCCCATGTCATCGGCACCTCGCGCAAGCCGCCTGAGACGGCATCGCCGCCGGCCGCCAGCTGGCATGCCCTCGACCTCTTCGACAAATCGACCATCGATCGGCTGGCCGACGCGCTCCTGGCGGAGGGTGGGGTCGACATCCTGGTCAATAATTCCGGCGGCCCGCCGCCCAGCGAGGCGCAAAGCAGCAGCTTCGAGAATTGGACCAGCCAATTCGCCGCCATGGGGGCCGGGCTGTTCCACCTGACCAACCGCCTGCTGCCCAAGATGATCGAACGGCGCTGGGGCCGCATCATCACCGTGGCTTCGTCGGGCGTGCAGCAGCCGATCCCGCGCCTGGCGCTGTCCAACGGCATCCGTGCCGCCGTCCAAGGCTGGTCGAAGACGCTGGCGGCGGAGGTCGCGGCCCACGGCGTCACCGTCAATCTGATCCTGCCCGGCCGCATCGAGACCGCGCGGGTGATGCAGATCGATACCGATGCCGCCAAACGCCAGAACGCTTCACTGGAATCGATCCAGGACGCCCAGAAATCCGGCATCCCAGCCGGACGCTACGGCACGCCGGAGGAATTCGGCAAGGTCGCGGCATTCCTGGCCAGCCAGCATGCCTCCTACGTCACCGGCACCTCGATCCGGGTCGATGGCGGCCTGATCCGGTCGGTCTGATCCGGGTCAGGCCGATCCTGGGACCCAAGGCAGCACGTCCATGGTCATCAAGCAATTGGTCTATCTGCTGGCGTTGGCGCGGGAGAAGCATTTCGGCCTCGCCGCCGAGCGCAGCCATATCAGCCAGCCAACCCTGTCGGCGGCGATCCGCCAGCTCGAAGACGAGCTGCAGGTGCCCATCGTGGAGCGCGGCAACCGCTTCATCGGCTTCACGCCGGAGGGTGAACGCGTACTGGAATACGCCCGCCGCATCGTCGCCGATTGCGATTCGCTGCGCCAGGATCTGTCGGAGATGCGCCAGGGGCTGACCGGCCACCTGCGCATCGGCATCGTGCCGTCTGCCCTGCCCATCGTCTCCCGCCTGACCGGCCCCTTCGCCGAGCGGCATCCGCGCGTCACCGTCTCGATCCAGTCGCTGACCTCGATCGAGATCATGAAGCAGATCGACGATTTCACCCTCGATGTCGGCATGACCTATCTCGACAACGAGCCGCTGCCCCGGCTGCGCGCCCTGCCCCTCTATCGCGAGCACTATATCCTGCTGACCGACGCCAAGGGGCCGATGGCCGGGCGCGAAGCCGTCACCTGGGCGGAAGCGGCCGCGCTGCCGCTATGCCTGCTCAGCGCCGATATGCAGAACCGGCGCATCGTCGACCGCATGTTCCGCTCGGTCGGCAAGACCGTGCAACCGATGATGGAGACCAACTCGATCATCACGCTCTGCAGCCATGTCGGTGATTGCCACCTGTCGAGCGTCATGCCGCACACGCTGCTCTACATGCAAGGCCTGCCGGCCGGCACGGTGGCGCTGCCCATGATCGAGCCCAAGGCCTCGTTCACCATCGGCCTGGTCATGCCCGACCGCGATCCGCCGCAACCACTCGCCCGCGCCCTCTTCACGCTGGCGCCGGAGCTAAGGCTGGCAGACCAGATCGGCTAACGGACAGATCAGCCAAGCCGCACAGCGACGCACTGGCGGACCTTCCCGGAGGTCGCAGACGTGCCGGAAACGGGTTTAGGGGTGGTCTCTCAAGTCATGCAGCATCGCAACCGAATCTACCGGGCAAGTGCGAATGATGACCGCCGAACGACCCGAGGGTGTGATTTTGCCCGACGATATGGCCAACTGTCCCGGCCGCTCCGGAAAATTCATGCTGAAGTTACTGCGTGCGTGGATGGCTATGGGGTTCAGACGACCGGCCATCGCCGGCATACCATGAGCGCCAGCCGCACGCCTGGAAGTCCACGCCTAGTTGTTGAAGGCGGAAAGCAGAATAAAGCCACCGAAGGTCAGCAGGAACAGGGCCGGAAAGGCCGACCAATACTGCATTTTGATGAATAGGAAGCTGTGCCGCTGCGCCGGTACCGCCAGGCGCTGCCCGGTCTTGGCATTGATCTCGATGCGATCGGGCTGGCTGTTGAGATGACGGCCGAGCATGAAATTGCCGATGGTCGCCAACAGCACGCAGGTGAACATCACCGCGAGCGCCGCACCACGATCGGGCGTCAAGGTTGCAATGGTGAGCCCCGGCACCAGAAAACCTAGAACAAGAATGAGCGGCGCCAAAATGCCATAACCAGCAATCATGAGCTTGCACCCGCGGAAATATTTGCTCTTCTTCCTGATTATCGGACAATTTCTTAATTATAGGATAATCCGCGGTATCAGCCGGGTGGCAGGCGCAATCCAAAAGCCTGGCCGAAACCGTCGCGGCCGGCATCCGTGACCTGGAGCGCCCGGCTGTCGCGAATGCGGCGGAGCCAGCCCCGGTCCAGTGCGTGGCCGAACAAGGCCGCGCCGACCACCCCAGCCAGATGCGGCCGGCGCTCGCTCCAGTCGAGGCAGGGCCGGCAGAACACGCGGCGCGCCGGCCACCCCGCGAGGTTGATGCCCAGCGCCTCGAAATGGGCCATGCCCTCCGGCGTCAAGGCACCACCATCCTCCTGCAGCACGACGTGGCCGCTCTCGACCAGCGCGTCGGCGACGCCGACGGCCAGGCGGCCAGCCATATGGTCGTAGCAACTGCGGGCCGTGCGCAGATCGTCGCCGCCACGCCAGTGCGGTGCGCGGCGCGCCGGCCCCGTCTCGGCCACGGCCATCAGCCCTTCAAGCGCACGGGCCACCAGCGCCGAGGCCAGGCGGTAATAGCGGTGCCGCCCCTGCTTCTCGACCGCCAGCAGCCGGGCATCGACCAGCTTGGCCAGATGTCCGCTCGTAGTCTGCGGCGTGACATGCGCGACATAGGCAAGTTCGGACGCGGTGAGCGCCCGCCCATCCATGAGTGCCGACAGCATGTTGGCGCGCGCGGGGTCGCCGAGCAACGCTGCCACTTGCGCGATATTGGGTCCGAAATCCATGACCCCACTCTAGCACCGGAGGCAGCCGTCAGGTTACGCCGATGCTTCGGCCACGACCGAAGCATCGAACGGATCAGGTTGGTTTGGCGACGTTGATCGGCGACCCCGCGGCGAAGGCCAGGATGGCGTCGACGGTGCCGCCATAGAGCTTCTCGTAATTGCCGCGCTCGACATAGCCCAGATGCGGCGTGCACAGGACGTTGGGCAGGGCCAGTAGGGGCTGGCTGGCCGGGTTGGTGATCGGCTCGTCGTCATAGACGTCGATGGCGGCGCGGCCGGGACGCCCGGCCTTGAGGGCCGTGACCAGATCGTCCTGATTGATCAGCGGGCCTCGGCTGGTATTGACCAGCAGCGCGTCCGGCTGCATCCGTTGCAGATCATCCAGCTTGACGATGCCGCGCGTCTCGGGCTTCAGCGGCAGATGCAGTGTGACGACGTCGGATTCGGCGAAGAACGCCTCGCGGCTGGGTGCCGCCTCGAAGCCATCGGCCTTGGCCGCCTCCAGCGAGGCGCCCCGGCCCCAGCACCACACGCGCATGCCGAAGGCCTGGCCCACCTTGGCGACCATGCTGCCGATGCGGCCATAGGCATAGACGCCGAGCGTCTTGCCACTCAACCCGGTGCCGACGGTGGTCTGCCAGCGCCCTGCCTTGATCGAGGCCGCCTCCTCCGGGATATGGCGACAGCTGGCCAGGATCAGCGCCCAGGTCAATTCCATGGTCGGAATCGATGGGCCGGTCGGACTGCCGCAGACGGTGATGCCGCGCTCGCTGCAGGCGACAAGATCGATATGCGAGGTCAGGCGCCCGGTCTGGGCGACCAGGCGCAGCCGGTCCAGCCGCTCGATGGTGGCTCGGGTGAGCAGGGTGCGCTGCTGGGTCAGCAGCACGGCATCGAAGCCCTGCAGCCGTTCGGCCAGCGCCACCGGCTCCTTGATCGTGTCGGTGAACACGACGACCTCGTGATCGGCCAGCCGCGGGAAAGCCGCCATCGTCGCGAAGGCCTGCTGATAATCGTCCAATACCGCGATCCGCATCGCCGTCTCCCTTCTCGTGATCCCGCCCTGCTGTGGCATGCCATGCCACGACAGGACGGTTCCGGCAATCCCAACCGCTTCAGCCCTCGCCCGGAGATCGATCAGACGGTCCGGGCCTCGCTGTCGGGAATGTAGCCGGCATCCAGCTCTTCCTTCAGCTTCTTGCGGTCGAGGCCGTTCTCCCAATGGGCCATCATCAGGGTGGCGATGGTGTTGCCCATGACGTTGGTCGACACGAAGGCCGGCGACAGAAAGCGGTGGATGCCGACGACCAGCGCCACGGCGGCGACCGGGACCGTGCCATAGGCCGCAAGCGTCGCCGCCAGCACGACCAGCGCCGCGCCGGAAACGCCGGCCGCCCCCTTGGTGGTCAGCAGCAGCACGGCCAGCAGGCCGATCTGGTGCGTCAGATCCAGCGGCGTATTCGTCGCCTCCGCCAGGAACACCGCCACGCACGCGACATAGATGCAGGTGCCATCATGGTTGAAGGTGTAGGAGGTCGGCAGCACCAGCCCCACGATGGTCTCGTTGCAGCCGAGCCGGCGCAGCTTCTGGGTCAGCTGCGGGAACACCGTCTCCTGCGAGCTGGTGCCGATGACCAGCAGCAGCTCCTCGCCGATGTAGCGGATCAGCTTCCACAGCGAGAAGCCCGCCCAGATCGTGATCGGCCACAGGATCAGGAGGATGAACAAGGCGCAGACGAGCCACAATACGCCGACCAGTTCGAAGAGCGAGATCAGCGTGCCGAAACCGAACTGCCCGACCGTATAGGCCATGGCGCCGCAGGCCGCGATCGGCGCGAACTTCATGGCAACGCGGATGATCCAGAACAGCGCCTGCGTGACGACATTGATCAGGCTCATGACCGGCGCCGCCGCCCTGTCGC
Organism: Allostellaceae bacterium; assembly: GCA_035491935.1. Lineage (GTDB taxonomy): Bacteria > Pseudomonadota > Alphaproteobacteria > ATCC43930 > CGMCC-115725 > DATJJW01. The sequence continues at coordinate 6,378 of DATJJW010000273.1, forward strand.
CCATCGCAGCCATGCCGCCGGCGAACACCACCGAGAAGAACAGGATCTGCAGGATGTCGCCCCGTGCAAAGGCGTCGAAGATCGATTTCGGGATGATCAGCAGCAGGAACTGCGACGCGGTCTCGACATGCTGGGCGTGGCCGACGATGTCCCGCACCGCGTTGGTGTTGAGCGCCTTCGGGTCGATGTTCATGCCGGCACCGGGCTGGAACAGGTTGACGACGACCATGGCGATGACCAGCGCCAGCGTGGTCACGATCTCATAATAGATCAGCGCCTTGATCGCGATGCGCCCGACCTTCTTCAGATCGCCGACCTCGGCAATGCCATGGACCACGGTGCAGAAGATGACCGGCCCGATGACCATCTGGATCATGCGGATGAAGGCATCGCCCAGCGGTTTTAGACTGATACCGAATTTCGGATAGGCGTAGCCGATGGCGATGCCGACGACGAGACCGACCAGCACCTGGAATGATAGATCACGATAGAAGGGCCGGCGGGCTTTCGGCCGCGCCCGCATAGACATGGTATGGGACATTACTTTGCCTCCCCCCCTAGCAGCACATTGTTCTTACTTCTTGCTTTTGCTTGCCGTTTCGGCGTCCGTCGATGGTTCACACATCAAAACCGGCAATCCCGAAGATAAACAATTAGCATAACGGCCACTTTCCTTTATAGATTTTTTGCCGAAAAGGAAGAAACGGGCTCATTATCATCTTAAACTATTAGTGATAGTAGATTCCCTTCTGGGAGCGGCCGCCACCAGATGTTTTCCTTGGCCGGCGGGGCACCAGCAGCCGATTGGAGACAATAGTGAACAAGTCTGCCGACACCGAACATGACCTGAATACATTGATCAAGAACCGCTGGAGCCCTCGGGCCTTCGATCCTGCGGCGAAGGTCACCAAGGCCGAGCTCGAAGCCTTGTTCGAAGCGGCACGCTGGGCGCCCTCATCCAATAACAGCCAGCCCTGGCGCTATCTCTACGGCATCCGTGGCGATGCGACCTTCGGCAAGATCCTGGAAAACCTGAAGCCGAACAATGCCCGCTGGGCGTTCCGCGCCAGTGCGCTCGCCGTCGCGGTCGCGCGCACGAAGAAGCCGGACGGGACAGTCGAGAAGACGGGGCAATACGATACCGGTCAAGCCTCGGCTTATTTCTCGCTGCAAGCCCAACACAGGGGCCTGTCGGTCCGCCAGATGGCGGGTTTCCAGCCTTCCATCGCCGAGGCGCTGGCAATTCCTGCCGACTATACCCCTATGGCCGTCATCGCCATCGGCGGCCGCGGCGACGCGGCGTTGTTGGGCGACGAAACGCTGCATGCCCAGGAAGTCTCCATTCGCACCCGGCGCCCACTCGCCGGCATCGCCCACAACGGAGAATGGTCGGCGGACTTCGAGGTGTAAGTATAACGACGCGGTAGCATGGTGCGATGCACATGGATTGTCTTCCGCAATCGCACATTAAAGATTTCGCTATCGCAATATAGATAAAATCGAATGGACCCCGAACCGGGTTTGGTCGACTGTCATACAGCCTGACCATCAGCAAAAGCCAAGAGGTTCGGGGAGCTATTTCATGACGACGCGCTCTGCGTCTTCGCATCAAATCCGGTCTTTCGACCCGGTACTGGCCGGCGATATCATCCAAGAGTTGAAGCATCTACCGGGCGCAACGCTGCCTATCCTGCATGCGTTGCAGGACCGCTTCGGCTATGTCGACCGTGCCGCCATACCGCTCATCGCCGAGGCGCTCAACCTGTCCAAGGCCGAGATCCACGGCGTCGTGACCTTCTATCACGAGTTCCGTGAGCAGCCGCCTGGTGCTCATATCGTCAAGCTGTGCCGGGCCGAGTCCTGTCAGTCCATGGGCTGCCGCGAGCTCGAAACCCATGTCGAGACACGGTTGCGCCTCAAGATGGGCGACACCCGGCCCGACGGCAAGGCGACGCTCGAAGCCGTCTACTGCCTCGGCAATTGCGCGCTGTCGCCTGCCGTCATGATCGATGGTGAGCTGCATGGCCGCGTCGATCCCGCCCGCTTCGACGATCTGATGGCGGAGTGCGGGCTATGACGATCAAGATTTTCGTCCCCATCGATGCCGCAGCATTGTCGGTCGGTGCCGAGCGCGTCGCCCAGGCGATCGGCCACGAATCCCGACGCCGCAAGCTCGACGTCACCGTCATCCGCAACGGCTCGCGCGGACTGTTCTGGCTGGAACCCCTGGTCGAAGTCGAGAAGGATGGCGTGCGGCTGGCCTATGGCCCGGTCGGGACACAAGACGTGCCCGGCCTGTTCGATGCGGGATTCCTCACCGGCGGCGCCCATCCGCTGGCGCTCGGCCCCACCGAGGAGATTGATTATCTGAAGCGTCAGGAACGGCTGACCTTCGCACGCTGCGGCATCATCGATCCCCTGTCGCTGGACGATTACCGCGCCCATGGCGGCTGGGCAGGGCTCCAGAAGGCGCTGGCGCTTGCACCTGCAGACATCGTCGAGCATATGGTGCAGTCGGGCCTGCGCGGTCGCGGCGGTGCGGGCTTCCCGACCGGCATCAAGTGGCGCACGGTGGCCAATGCGCCATCCGACCAGAAATACGTCGTCTGCAACGCCGACGAGGGCGACAGCGGCACCTTCGCCGACCGCATGCTGATGGAGGGCGACCCCTTCTCGCTCATCGAGGGCATGGCCATCGCGGCGTTGGCCGTGGAGGCCAGCCAAGGCTACGTCTATATTCGCTCCGAATATCCACACGCCTTCCGGACCTTTGCCCAAGCGATCGAGATCGCGACCAAGGCCGGCATCATCGGCGACAGAATCATGGGCAAGGCGCACGCCTTCCACCTGGAGGCGCGCCTGGGCGCCGGCGCCTATATCTGCGGCGAGGAGACCTCGCTGCTCGAAAGCCTGGAGGGCAAGCGCGGGCTGATACGCTTCAAGCCGCCGCTACCCGCGATCGAAGGGCTGTTCGGCAAGCCGACCATCGTCAACAACCTGGTCTCGCTGGCGACCGTGCCGGTGATCTTCGAAAAGGGCTGGGAGCATTATCGCGACTTCGGCATGGGCCGTTCGCGCGGCACGCTGCCGATCCAGCTTGCCGGCAACATCCGCCAAGGCGGGTTGATCGAGCGCGCCTTCGGCATCACGTTGCGCGAGCTGATCGAGGATTACGGCCAGGGCACGGCCACCGGCCGGCCGTTCCGCGCCGTACAGGTCGGCGGCCCCTTGGGGGCCTATTTCCCCGAAAGCCTGCTCGACACGCCCTTGGACTACGAAGCCTTCGCCGCCGTCAAAGGCATGGTCGGCCATGGCGGCGTGGTCGTGTTCGACGATACGGCCGACCTCGCGGAGCAGGCGCGTTTCGCCATGGAATTCTGTGCGATCGAAAGCTGCGGCAAATGCACCCCCTGCCGCATCGGCTCGACGCGTGGAGTCGAGGTCATCACGCGCATCATCAATGATGAGGAGCGGGCAAAGAACCTCGTCCTGCTCGACGACCTCTGCCAACTCATGCTCGACGGTTCGCTTTGCGCGCTGGGCGGTCTCACGCCCTATCCGGTGCTGAGCGCGTTGCAGCACTTCCCCGAGGATTTCGATCGCCCCGCGGCATCGGCCGCCCGGGCGGCGGAATAGGAGGCATATCCATGTCCCTCTCTCCCCTTTCGCGTTATTCGGAAATCGATTTCGGAACGCCGGCGAGTCCGGCGACGGAGATGATCACGCTCGACATCGACGGCATGAGCGTCACGGTGCCGGCCGGCACCTCGGTGATGCGTGCCGCGATGGAAGCCGGCACGCAAATTCCGAAGCTGTGCGCCACCGACAGCCTGGAACCCTTCGGCTCCTGCCGCCTGTGCCTGGTCGAGATCGAAGGCAGGCGCGGCACGCCCGCCTCCTGCACCACGCCGGTCGAAGCCGGGATGAAGGTCCTGACCAACTCAGCCCGCCTCGCCAAGCTGCGCCGGGGCGTGATGGAGCTCTACATCTCCGACCATCCGCTGGATTGCCTGACCTGCTCGGCCAATGGCGACTGCGAACTGCAGGACATGGCCGGGGTCGTGGGCCTGCGTGAGGTGCGCTATGGCTATGAGGGCGCCAACCATCTTCAGGCCGCAAAGGACACCTCCAACCCCTATTTCACCTTCGACCCTGCGAAATGCATCGTCTGCTCGCGCTGCGTACGCGCCTGCGAGGAGGTGCAGGGCACCTTCGCGCTGACCATCGACGGCCGCGGCTTCGAGAGCACCGTCTCGCCGGGCGGCGTGGATTTCCTGGGATCGGAATGCGTGTCCTGCGGCGCCTGCGTCCAGGCCTGCCCGACCGCGACCCTGATCGAGAATTCGGTCATCGAGGCCGGCCAGGCCGAGCATGACGTCATCACCACCTGCGCCTATTGCGGCGTCGGCTGCGGCTTCAAGGCCGAGATGCGTGGCACCGAGGTCGTGCGCATGATGCCCTGGAAGGATGGCAAGGCCAATCACGGCCATTCCTGCGTCAAGGGCCGCTTCGCCTGGGGTTACGCAACCCACAAAGAGCGCATCACCAAGCCGATGATCCGCGCCAAGATCACCGATCCCTGGCGCGAGGTCAGCTGGGAGGAGGCGATCGCCCATGCGGCTGCCGAGTTCAAGCGCATCCAGGCGAAATACGGCACCGATTCGATCGGCGGCATCACCTCGTCGCGCTGTACCAACGAGGAGACCTACCTCGTCCAGAAGCTGGTCCGCGCGGGCTTCGGCAACAACAACGTCGACACCTGCGCCCGCGTCTGCCATTCGCCGACGGGATATGGGCTCAACACCACCTTCGGCACTTCGGCCGGCACGCAGGATTTCCGTTCCGTCGAGCACGCCGATGTCGTTCTGCTGATCGGCGCCAATCCCACGGATGCGCATCCGGTCTTCGCCTCGCGCATGAAGCGGCGCCTGCGCGAGGGCGCCAAGCTGATCGTGGTCGATCCGCGCCGCATCGATCTGGTGCGCACGCCCCATGTCGAGGCGCAGTTTCACCTGCAGATCAAGCCCGGCACGAATGTCGCCCTCATCAACGCCATGGCCCATGTCGTGGTAACCGAAGGGCTGGTGGACGAGGATTACGTCGAGGAGCGCTGCGACCCGAAGGAGTACGTGCGCTGGCGCGACTTCATCACCGATGCGTCCAATGCGCCGGAGACGCTCGCCCCTCTCATCGGGGTGAAGGCCGAGGACATTCGCGCCGCCGCCCGGCTCTACGCCACCGGCGGCAATGCCGCGATCTACTATGGCCTCGGCGTCACCGAGCACAGCCAGGGCTCGACCATGGTCATGGGAATGGCCAACCTCGCCATGGCGACCGGCAATGTCGGGCGCGAGGGCGTCGGCGTGAATCCCTTACGCGGGCAGAACAACGTCCAAGGTTCCTGCGACATGGGCTCCTTCCCGCATGAGTTCACCGGGTATCGCCATGTCTCGGACGAGGGCGTGCGCGCCTCCTTCGAGGAAACCTGGGGCGTGACATTGCGCGGCGAGCCAGGCCTGCGCATCCCGAACATGCTCGACGCCGCGGTCGAGGGCAGCTTCAAGGGGCTCTACATCCAGGGCGAAGACATCGCCCAGTCCGATCCGGACATCAAGCATGTCACGGCCGGCCTGGAGGCCATGGAATGCGTGGTCATCCACGACATCTTCCTCAACGAGACCGCCAGCTTCGCCCATGTCTTCCTGCCGGGTTCCTCGTTCCTGGAGAAGGACGGCACCTTCACCAATGCCGAACGCCGCATC
>DATJJW010000274.1:0-35397 GCA_035491935.1 Allostellaceae bacterium
ACAGCACACCGCCGCCTACGCATCCCTTCCATTCAATCAACAATGTCAAAGAACAATTCACCCCGCCGATGGCTTCAATCACAGCCCCTCAGGACCACTCTCTCATCCACCCCGCCGAAGCGAGGGCCGGCTTATAACCAAGCTTCCAAACCCGTGTCAACAACCTTTTGAAAGTTTTTTTCGAAGGCCGAAAACCGTGCCGGAAACCCGGACCGAGACAACGAAAACACTCATAAACCTAAGGCTATTTCCTTAGGCTCCTGAGCGCCGTCGGCTTGTCTCGATGGCCAGAAGATGCGCCGCCGCCCGCCGGCTGGCAAGTGAATTCCGATTATGACAAACGCATAACGGCCCCGCTTGCGAGAAGCTTGACGAGAATTCGCCAGGGAAGGCCTGGAGCGGCCTTCCCTGGCGGGGTCGTTTTAGGCCGCCGCGACCCGTTTCGGCACCAGGTTGAGGCCCAGACGGCCTCCGGTGACGGTCACGGTATCGCCCTCACCCAAGGCACCTTCGAGGATCATCTGCGCCAGCGGATTCTGCAGTGAACGCTGGATGACCCGCTTCAACGGCCGCGCGCCATAGACCGGGTCATAGCCTTCATTCGCCAGCCATTCCCGCCCCGAAGCGTCGAGATCGAGATGGATGTGCCGGTCAGCCAACAGGCTTTCCAGCCTTTCGAGCTGGATGTCGACGATTGCGGTCATGTCGATGCGGCTCAGGCGCCGGAACAGCAGGATCTCGTCCAGCCGGTTGAGGAATTCCGGCCGGAAATGCGCCCGCACCACCTCCATGACCTGGGGCCGCACCCGCTCTATGTCGGTATCGCCGGGCTCGGCCGCCATCACCTCGCTGCCGAGGTTGGAGGTCAGCACGATGAGCGTGTTCCGGAAATCGACCGTCCGCCCCTGCCCGTCCGTCAACCTGCCGTCGTCCAGTACCTGCAGCAGCACGTTGAACACGTCTGGATGCGCCTTCTCGACCTCGTCGAACAGGACCACCTGATAGGGCCGACGGCGCACCGCTTCGGTGAGCGCACCGCCCTCGTCATAGCCGACATAGCCCGGCGGCGCGCCGATGAGCCGGGCGACCGCATGCTTCTCCATGTATTCCGACATGTCGATGCGCAACAGCGCCGCCTCGTCATCGAAGAGGAAGCCTGCCAGGGCCTTGGTGAGCTCGGTCTTGCCGACGCCGGTCGGCCCCAGGAACAGGAACGAGCCGATCGGCCGGTTGGCGTCCTGCAGGCCCGCGCGCGCGCGCCGGATCGCATTGGACACGGCGACCACCGCCTCGTCCTGGCCGACCACCCGCTTGCCGAGGATCTTCTCCATCTGCAAGAGCTTCTCGCGCTCGCCGGCCAGCATCTTGTCGACCGGGATGCCGGTCCAGCGCGAGACGATGGCGGCAACCTGCGCCTCGCCCACCGCCTGCTGCACCGTGCGCTGGTCGCCCTGCGCCTCGGCCTGCTTCAGCTCGGCCTCCAAGCCGGGGATCACGCCATAGGTCAGTTCACCCGCCTTCGCCCAATCGCCGCCGCGCTGGGCGTTATCGAGATCGGTGCGCGCCTGGTCGAGCTTCTCCTTCAACTTCTGCGCGCCGGCCATCCGGTCCTTTTCCGCCTGCCATTGCGCGGTCAGCGTCTCGGCACGCTCCTCGAGACCGGCCAGCTCCGCCTTCAGCTTCTCCAGCCGCTCCTGCGAGGCCTGATCGGATTCCTTCGACAGGGCCTCTCGCTCGATCTTCATCTGGATGATGCGCCGGTCGAGCTCGTCGATCGCCTCGGGCTTGGAATCCACTTCCATGCGCAGGCGCGAGGCGGCTTCGTCGATCAGGTCGATCGCCTTGTCGGGCAGGAAGCGGTCGGTGATGTAGCGGTTGGACAGCGTAGCCGCCGCAACGATGGCGCTGTCGGTGATACGCACGCCGTGATGCAGCTCGTACTTCTCCTTCAGGCCGCGCAGGATCGAAATCGTATCCTCGACCGTGGGCTCGGAGACGTAGACCGGCTGGAAACGCCGGGCCAATGCCGCATCCTTCTCGATGTGCTTGCGGTACTCATCGAGCGTCGTGGCGCCGACGCAATGCAGCTCGCCGCGCGCGAGCGCGGGTTTCAGCATGTTGGAGGCGTCCATCGCGCCATCGGCCTTGCCGGCACCGACCAGCGTATGCAGCTCGTCGATGAACAGGATGATCTTGCCGGCCTCGGCCGTGATCTCCTGCAGCACGGCCTTCAGCCGTTCCTCGAACTCGCCACGGTATTTAGCGCCCGCGACCATCGCGCCGAGATCGAGCGAGATCAGCCGCTGGTCCTTGAGGCCTTCCGGCACGTCGCCATTCTTGATGCGCTGGGCCAGCCCCTCGATGATCGCGGTCTTGCCAACGCCAGGCTCGCCGATCAGCACGGGATTGTTCTTGGTCCGGCGCGACAGCACCTGGATCGTGCGGCGGATCTCTTCGTCGCGGCCGATCACCGGATCGAGCTTGCCCTCGCGCGCCGCGGCGGTGAGGTCGCGGCCGTATTTCCTCAGCGCGTCATAGCCTTCCTCGGCACTCGCCGATTCCGCCTTGCGGCCGCGGCGCAGCGCATCGATCGCCGTGTTCAGGCTTTGGGCGGAAACCCCTGCCTTCTTCAGCGCATCGGATGCGGCGCTGGGCTCGATCGCCAGCGCCACCAGCATGCGCTCGGCAGCGACGAAGCTGTCGCCGGTCTTCTTCGCCTGGCTTTCGGCATTGTCGAGCACACGCGCCAGCTCCGGCCCGAGATAGACCTGGCCGGCCCCGGCGCCCTCGACTTTGGGAATCTTGGTCAATGCCGCTTCGACGGAGCCGCGCGCCATATCCGGGTTGCCCCCGGCCGAGCGGATCAGGTTGGAGGCCAACCCCTCCTCGTCGTCGAGCAGGATTTTCAACAGGTGTTCGGGCATGAGCCGCTGATGGCCCTGCCGTTGAGCCAGACCCTGGGCTGCCTGCAGGAAGCCCTTCGACCTGTCGGTGAATTTCTCGATATCCATGTTTCTCCTTCCGGTGTCCGAAGCCCACCAAGGACAGCGCCGCGATAATCGCCGACGCTGCTACGGAAACATATATGGAGGCGGCCCGAAGCGGCTCAAGCCCGCGTCAGCTATTGGCTTTCATGACTCTCGTGAAAGCCGCGGCAAAGGCCTGCCGGTCGACGGGTCTGCCGATGGTGACGCGGATGCAGCGATCGAGCGGCGGTGTGCCCGGCATGCGGATGAACACGGCCTCCTGTTCGATGAGCTTGGTCAATATTCGGCGTGCGCGTTCGGCATCGCCCATGTCGATGGCGACGAAATTGGTCGCCGATGGCAGCGCCTTCAAGCCGAATTCGGCGGCCAGCGCCTCGTATTCCCGCCGACCGCGAGCCACCTCGGCCACGATCGCGTCGACATGCGCCTGGTCCTCGATCGACGCCAAGGCCGCCGCCAACGAGACACGGCTCATGCCGAAATGATTGCGGAGCCGGTCGAGCGGCCGGATGGTCGCGGGATCGCCATAGGCATATCCCACGCGCAACCCGGCCAAGCCTTGTGCCTTGGAGAAGGTGCGCAGCCGCACCAGGCGCGGATCGGCAATTCCCTCTTGCGGAATCGAGCCCGCCGGCGCGAAATCGGCATAGGCCTCGTCCAGCAATAGCAATGTCTGCGGCGGCAATGCCGCCAACAGCGCCATCTGGGCCTCGGTACTGACCCAGGATCCCGTTGGGTTGTCCGGGTTGGAGAGGTAGACGATCGCCGCATCCTCGCGCCGCGCCGCCTCGGCCAACGCGGCGAGGTCATTGGCGAAATCGCGATAGGGCGCGGTGACCAGGCGACAGCCATAGCCATGCACGTGATAGGTGAAGGTCGGATAGCCCCCGGTCGACATGACCACTGGGGCGCCAGGAGCCCCGTAAGCTCGTACGAACAGGCCCAGAAGCTCATCTATGCCGCCGCCCAGCACGATGTGGTCGAGGCCGACACCGTGGCGCCGGGCCAACGCCTGGCGAAGCTCCCAGCCCTCCGGATCGGCATAGAGGCCACTTGTCATGGCGGCCTGGCCGATCGCCGCCAATACATGCGGCGACATGCCGAACAGGCTCTCGTTGGCGCCGAGGCGCGGGTCGAGCACCTGGCCCAGCCTACGCTCGATCGTCTCCGGCCCGACGAAGGGCACAGTCGGCGACAAGGCCTCGACCAAGGGGGTCAGGCGCGGTCCGGTCATGACTGGATCAGATCGATGGCGGGCTGGGGCCCGGTCATTCCTTGAGCCGTATCAGTCCTTGTGGGGCTCGGTAACGACCGGCTGACCGGCAGCTTGCCCCGCGGGCTGGCCCTGGAAACCGCTATTGTCGGCGGTCTTGGCGTTGTTGGCCAGCTTGGCCTCATCCTCGTCGTTCAAGCCCTTCTTGAACGCCTTGATGCCCTTGGCGAAGTCGCCCATCACATTGGTGATACGACCGCTACCGAACAGCAGCAACACGACCGCCAGAATGATGACCCAGTGAAACAGACTAAGAGAACCCATGAGATGCAATCCTGTTGATCATCCATTCATTATAGCAGCACCGCCGGGGCTGGTCACTGTTTCCTCACTCCCTGTAAACCGGAAGAGGCCGCCTGTCATGCCCCATCTCGACCTGACCCGGCTCGACTTGGGGATACCGCGCCGACAGGTCCATGATCATGCGCGCCACGCCCACAGGCAATTAACCGCTTCTTCAGCGTGCTCCCACCAAAGATGCTCTCCCCAAGAAGACGTTTTTCCGCACCCATGCCTGCCGCGCCGCGCCCTTCGCAGCCCCCGTCCCAGCCCCCATCTCAGCCATCGTCGGCGCATCTCGTCGTCCTCGGCCTGATTTTCTTCGTCTCGGCCTTCGGCGGCATCTATCTGACCAAGATCGCCGGCGCCATCGCGGTGCTGTGGTTCGCCACGGGCTTCCTGACCGCGGTCCTGCTCGACAGCCCGCATCGCCACTGGCCGGCCTATATCGGGGTCTGCTACGTCGTGAACGTGATCGCGGGCATGTTGAACGGCGACGATATCGCCGCCGCCCTGGCCCTGGGGCTTTGCGCCGTTTTCGAGGCGCCGATGGTTGCGATGGCGCTGAAGCCCCGGCACAGCTGCGCGCGGATCAATCTCTTCGCCCCCGAAACCATGCTCAAGGCCGGCATGGCCATGACGCTCGCCGCCGGCGCCGCCGCGGCTGCCGGCTCGGCGATGCTGCGCGGCATGCTGGGCATCCCTTTCGGAGCGGCGCTTCCTTACTGGTGGATGGCCGATCTGTTGGGTCTCGCCTTGGTGACGCCACTCGTGCTGGTCATCCGGCGGCGCGAGCTGAACAATCTATTCCAGCCCCGGACGATCGGTCGGACACTGCTGGTCCTGGGCCTTGCCATCGCCGTCACCGTCGGGGTGTTCAACCAAAAGAACATGCCGCTGCTCTTTATGGTGTTCCCGCCGATGATCCTGGCCGCCTTCCGGCTGGGCTCGGCTGGCAACGCGCTCGCCGTCTGCCTGGTCAGCGCCACCGCCATCCTGTTCACCCTGGAGCATAACGGCCCGATACAGCTGATGCCCGGGCCGCAGTCGACCCGCATCCTCTATCTGCAGGTCTTCCTGGTCCTGGTCATGCTGACGACCTTTCCGGTGGCGGCGGTGGTCGAGGCGCGTCAACGCCTGCTCCAGGCGCTGAGGCTCAATGAAAAGCGCTATCGGCTGCTGGCCGATAATGCCGGCGACGCCATCCTGCATCTCGGGCTGGATGGCAGCCATCATTATATCTCCCCGGGCCTCACCGAAATCCTCGGCTGGAATACGGACGACCTCGTGGGCGGCGTCATCACCGACCATGTCCACCCCGACCATGTCTGGCACGTGCAGAACGTGCTGGCGAGCTTGGCCGCCGGTACCGAGCGCGAGGTCTTGAGCTATATGAGCCTGTCGAAGCGCGGGACCTATGTCTGGATCGAGACCGGCTTCAGCCTGATCCGCGACCCCGCCACCGGCGATCCGGGCGAAATCGTCGCCATCATCCGCGACGTCTCGGCACGCAAGCAGATCGAGGAACGCCTGGCCGAAGCCAACCGCCATCTGGAGATGCTGGCCTCGACCGACAGCTTGACCGGCATCGCCAACCGCCGCCGCTTCGACGCCTTCCTCGCCGAGGAATGGCGGCGCAGCATGCGTTCCGGCACGCCGATCGCCTTGTTGCTGATCGACATCGACTGGTTCAAGGCATTCAACGATTTCTACGGCCATCGGCTGGGTGACGATTGCCTGCGCTCGGTGGCGACTGCCGTGGCACAGATGGCGCGCCGTCCGGGCGACCTCGCCGCCCGTTATGGCGGCGAAGAATTCGCCTTGATCCTGGGCGAGACCGATGCTGGCGGCGCCGCGGTGATCGCCAAGCTTCTGGCCGAGCGCATCAATACGCTGCGCATCGCCCATGGCGGCGGTGTCCCGGGCGGCGGTGTCCCAGGCGGCGGTGTCCCAGGCGGCAGCGAAGACGGCATCGTCACGGTCAGCATCGGCCTCACCAGCATGATTCCGGGCTTCAGCCAGCCGGACACTACGCTGGTCGAGGCGGCCGACCGTGCGCTCTACGAGGCCAAGGGCAGCGGGCGCAATTGCGTTCGGGTTCATCCGCTGGCCTATGGCCGCGGAGCCGAATCCGAGAAGCGTTCGAGCGCATCCGTTTGAAATAGGTACGTCCGTACCATAGCTGCGGCGCACAATACGATGTAGCATGCGCCCCCATGCCCAAACGGACTGCCCTGCTTTTCGGATTGGCCGTCCTGCTGGCCGCGCTCGGCCTTTGGCTCGGCCTCAAATCGCCTCCCTCGCCGCAACCGGCCGTGGTTGCGATCGCCCCCATGGCGCCGGCACCGCCCGCACCGCCGTCGGCGCCGAAGCCGGAGCCCTCCAAGACGGAGGCTCCCAAGCCGGCCCCGTTGCCTGCCCTGCCCACGGTCAACGTCGCGACCGTGCCGATCCATGCACCGCCCGCCGAATCGGCGGCGCCGGCAGGCCGGCCGCTCGATCTGCGCAAATTCGAGGCCACCCTGCGGCAGGGCGCCGCCACGACGGCCCACCCTGCCGTGACGGCTGCCCAGACGACAAAAGGCGGCGCCGCACCGCGTGAGATCAGCGGGCCGGCGCGGGTCACCAGCGCCACCGGCCTTATCGTCGGCGGCGTGCCGGTCGAGCTCTACGGCATCGAACATGTCACCGCGGGCGATCGCTGCGGCGGCGGCAGCTGCGAACAGGCGGCGATCGAGGCCCTGCAAGCCCGGCTGTCCCGGGGCAGCGTCTCCTGTCGTTCGCCCCGGCGCAATCTGGGTGTCGTGGCCTTCGCGATCTGCCTCGACAGCAGCGGCGTCGATCTCGGCGGCATGCTGGTCGGCGACGGGCTGGCACTCGCGAACCGGCGGGAAAGCAAGGATTACGTTGGCGCCGAACGGGTCGCACGCGATCTGCGCCATGGATTATGGCAATCACGTTAGGCCGTCATTCGGCATCCCGCGATTGCACTCGCCGCGAAATGCCGCTAAGCCCGGTCTGCTTGCCGCGCCTCAGACGCGGATGGCAGCATGAACCTTCCAAACCCGACGATTTGACAAACGAACGACAGCATGTGCGCCGAGCTGGTTAGGACAGATAGCTTTCCGGTCATCACCGTTCGAGTCGAGGACCATGCCGATCCCAATTTCGAAGGGCGGCTGGCCGAACAGATCGCGCGTCATCCAGGCTTCTTCGCCAATGCGCCGGTCGTGATGGATCTGGAGAATACGAGCGGGCTGGCCACAGCTGACGCCTTCCATGCGCTGCGCCGGCTGTTCAAGCGCCAGCACATGATTGCCGTCGGCATCGTCAACGGCAATGGCACGCAGATTCGCGCTGCGATGAATGCCGATCTGGCAAGCTTCCGGACCAACGGGGCCGCGGAACCCGCGCCGCGCGAGATACCCGATACGCCACGGCCGGTCCTCGCCCCGGCGCAGGATTCCCTGCCGCTGGGCGATGAGGGCCGGACACGAATCGTGACGCTGCCGGTGCGCTCCGGCACGCAGATCTACGCGCGCGGCGGCGACCTCATCATCATGAACTCGGTCAGCCCCGGCGCCGAGATCATCGCCGACGGACATATCCACGTCTATGGCGCGCTACGCGGCCGCGCCATCGCCGGCGCCAATGGCGACCAATCCGCGCGTATCTTCACCAACCGACTCGAAGCGGAATTGCTGTGCATTGCCGGGCAATACCTGACCCGGGATGCGATCGAGAGCAAATTCGTCGGGCAATTCGTCCAGGTGAGCCTGGACGGCGAAGATTTGGTCATCGCCAAAATCTGAGGGATTCCGCGGAGTTACACCCGCCGGCGCCATCCGTCGACAGGGCAGGCACCCGCCGTTCCAGCACTTTGGAAATATCTGGTTAAAATGTCTGGTTGCCTGGGCCATCCAGGCAGGTTAACGGTGTCTTGTCGGCTTTTATGACATCGGGGTTGCGGTCTGGCCTAATTGTGGTGCTGGCCTGCCCGATCACCTTCCGGCACCATCGAAACCAATGACCCTCGGGGGAGGATCGTTTTTTGGCAAAGGTCATCACCGTCACTTCCGGTAAGGGCGGCGTGGGCAAGACGACCAGTTCTGCCGCCATCTCCACCGGTTTGGCTCAGCGCGGGAAAAAGACCGTCGTCATCGATTTCGACGTCGGCCTGCGTAACCTCGACCTGATCATGGGTGTCGAGCGCCGGGTCGTCTATGACTTCATCAACGTCATCAACGGCGACGCCAACCTCAATCAGGCACTGATTAAGGATAAGCGCGTCGACAACCTCTACATCTTCCCGACATCGCAGACACGCGACAAGGACGCGCTGCGCAAGGAAGGTGTCGAGCGGGTGATCGATGAACTGCGCGACAATTTCGATTTCATCGTCTGCGACAGCCCGGCCGGCATCGAACATGGCGCACTGACCGCGCTCTACCATGCAGACGCGGCGATCATCGTCACCAATCCGGAAGTCTCCTCAGTACGCGACAGCGACCGCATCCTCGGCATGCTGGCCTCGCGCTCGCGCCGGGCGGAACGCAATGAATCCCCGGTCGAGGAATTTCTGCTTATCTCCCGTTACTCGCCGGAACGCGCGGAGCGCGGCGAGATGATGACGCTGGAGGATGTGCAGGAGATCCTGTCCGTGCCGCTGATCGGCGTCATCCCGGAATCGGAAGCTGTGCTGCGTGCCTCCAACACCGGCATGCCGGTGATCCTCGACACCGAGAGCCCGGCCGGCAAGGCCTATGACGACGCGGTGGCCCGTTTCCTCGGCGAGAAGCGCGAGATGCGCTTCATCAAGCCCGAGAAGAAAGGCCTGTTCCGCAGCCTGTTCGGAAAAGCCTGATGAGCATCCTCTCTCGCCTGTTCGGAGCGAAGAAACCGGCCACCGCGTCCGTGGCCAAGGAAAGGCTGCAGATCGTCCTCGCCCATGAGCGCGGCCGGCGGGATGCGCCCGACTTCCTGCCCGTGCTGCAGCAGGAACTGCTGGCGGTCGTCGCCAAGTACTTCCACGTTCAGGACGAAATGATCAAGATCCAGGTCGAACGCTCTGGCGAGACCTCGGTGCTGGAGATCAACGTCGAACTGGACAAGGCGCGCATCAAGCCGCGCGGGGAAGCCGCTGCCAAGGAGCAGGAAAAGGAAAAAGAAGAGGAGAAGAAGGCGAAGGAAACCTCTTCCGCCTCCGAGACCTAGCCACGCCGGGTAGCCCATGGCCCGTACCGAACTGTTCCCGCCGGTCGATCCCTATGCCACCGGCATGATGGCGGTCGACGAGCTGCATCGCATCTATTGGGAGCAAAGCGGCAATCCCAATGGCCGTGCGGTCGTCTTCCTGCACGGTGGCCCGGGCTCCGGCACCTCGCCCTTCCATCGGCGCTTCTTCGATCCGGCCTTCTACCGCATCATCCTGTTCGACCAGCGCGGCTCGGGCAAATCCCAGCCCTTCGGCTCGCTGGTCGACAACACCACGCCGCATCTGGTCGCGGATATGGAGGCGCTGCGCCACCATCTCGGCATCGAGCGCTGGCTGGTCTTCGGCGGCTCCTGGGGCTCGACTCTGGGACTGGCCTATGCCGAGGCGCATCCGGACCGGGTTGCCGGCCTGGTACTGCGCGGCATCTTCCTGTGCCGCCCGTCCGAGGTCGAATGGTTCCTCACGGGCATGGGCACGATCTTCCCGGAAGCCTGGCGGCGTTTCTCCGGTCATCTCCCCGAGGCGGAGCGCGGCGACCTACTGGCCAATTATTATCGTCGCCTGACCGATCCGGATCCGCAGATCCATATGCCGGCGGCACGCGCCTGGAGCAGCTATGAGGGCTCCTGCTCGACCCTGCTGCCCAATCATGAAGGCAACGGCCCGGTCAGTGAGGACCGCATGGCGCTCAGCCTGGCGCGTATCGAGGCCCATTACATGACCCACGAGATCTTCCTGCGGCGCGGGCAGTTGCTGGCCGAAACCCACAGGCTGCGCTCGCTGCCGGGGCTTATCGTGCAAGGCCGCTACGACATCGTCTGCCCGATCGTGACCGCCGACGCGCTGGCGCGCGCCTGGCCGGAAGCGAAATACCAGATCATCCCCGATGCCGGCCATTCGGCTGTCGAACCCGGCATCCGCAGCGCACTCATCAGCGGCACGGAGGCGATGAAGACGACGGCACTATGGTAAGTGCTCGCGCATTATTTATTTAACATTTATATAGGGTTTGGTGGTCTATTCAGGGCCGACCAGGAGAAGATGGAAGTGCGCGTTCGTCATTACCTTTATACCGCGGTCGCGGTACTCGCCCTGATTGCCGGGACCAGCGCCCAGGCACAGACCACGGGCAGCACCACGATCGGCATGGACGGCGTCTCCCATCTCGCGATCGGTGCCGGCGGCTTCGACCTGATCAATGGCCACAAGGCGGCCGGCGCTTTCCACGCCGAATTCAGGTTCGGCCAGCAATTCTTCTACCTGCACCCTCTGCTGGGCGCCGAGGTGACGACGGATGGCGCGCTCTTCGGCTATGGCGGGCTCGGCCTCGACATCAACCTGGGACCGCATTGGGTCCTGACCCCCAACGCCGCGGTCGGCGCCTTCGACCGTGGCAGCGGGCTGAAGCTCGGCTCCGTCGTCGAGTTCCGCACCGGTGCCGAACTGGATTACCGCTTCGCCAACGACCAGCGCCTGGGCGTGGCCTTCCACCACATCTCGAATGGCGGCCTCTCCAAGCGCAATCCGGGCGAAGAGGAGATGTCGCTCATGTACAGCCTGCCCATCTCTAGCTTGTTTGCTCCATAACGCTATCTCCGCTGGCCGGCTGTCGCAGCTTTCTCCGCTTCCGGTGCTCACGGACATGGGCCCGCTTCGCCCCGGTTCTCGAAAGCCGCGACATCCGGCTCAGCGGAGGGCGTTCTGAAGCAACAGACAATATGCCGTGACAAACAAAAAAGGCCGGCTGCCTGATCGGGCAGCCGGCCTTTTTTTTTGGATCGGCGGCTTTAGGCGGCCTTGGCGGCCTTCGCAGCAGCGGCCTTCTCGATCTGCTTCTTGAGGCGGCGGGCCTCGGCCGGCAGCTTCGAGGCCGAGGTCGACATCAGGAAAGCGTCGATGCCGCCATTATGCTCGACCGTGCGGATGGCATTGGTCGACAGGCGCAGGCGCACCGGGAAGCCCAGCGCGTCGGAGAGCAGCGAGGTCACCTGCAGGTTCGGCAGAAACCGGCGGCGGGTCTTGTTGTTGGCATGGCTGACGTTATTGCCCGTCTGGACGCCCTTGCCGGTGATATCGCACTTTCTCGCCATGACCAGTCTCTTCACACAAAACCTGAGGGAATCCGCAAGGACCTCCCCAGCGGATAAAAATCGAAGCGCGTTTTTACGCGAGGGCCGGAGGTTAAGTCAAGCCGTGCCACGTCATGGCATGCCTCACTTCCGTTTCCCGCAGATGTCGCGCGTCTCAGGGCCAAGAGGCCATCCCGAAAATCGCGATGGTGAGTCGCAAGGCGGTGATTTGCGCGCACTGGCGCGCAGGAAACCACCGCCCGGCGGCCGCCAGGGTAGATTTATGGAATCGCCTCCAGCTCGGCCACGACGCGCGCCGCCTGCTCCGCCCGCTGCTGCCGGCGCCACAGCGCGGCATAGGCGCCATCCAGAACCATGAGCTGCTCGTGCCGGCCGCGCTCGACGATACGGCCCGCATCGAGCACCAGGATTTCGTCGGCATCGACGATGGTCGACAGCCGATGGGCGATGACGACGGTCGTACGATCGGCCGCAACCTCCCGCAAGCTCGCCTGGATCTCGCGTTCGGTATGGGTGTCGAGCGCGCTGGTCGCCTCGTCGAAGACCAGAAGGCGCGGCTCCTTCAGGATGACGCGCGCGATGGCGACGCGCTGCTTCTCGCCGCCCGAAAGCTTGAGGCCACGCTCGCCGACACGGCTCTCATAGCCGTCGGGCAGACTCACGATGAAGTCGTGGATATGGGCGAGCCGGGCCGCGTTCTCGACTTCCGAGCGCGTGGCGCCGGGCCGGCCATAGGCGATGTTGTAGTAGATCGTGTCGTTGAACAGCACCGTGTCCTGCGGGACCATACCGATGGCACTGCGCAAGGATCCCTGGGTCACGTCCCGGACATCGGCGCCGTCGATGGTCACGCGGCCCGTCTGCACGTCGTAGAAGCGGAACAGCAGACGCGAGATCGTCGACTTGCCACTGCCGGTGGCCCCGACGATAGCCAGTGTCTTGCCCGGCGGCACCTCGAAGCTGACATCGTGCAGCACCGGCCGGCGCAGATCATAGGCGAAGTCCACATGCTCGAAGGCAATCCGTCCCGGCCCCTTTGCCAGCGGGGGAGCGCCGGGCTTGTCCTCGACCTCGAGCTCGACATCGAGCAGCCCATACATCGCCTCGACGTCGATCAGCCCCTGGCGGACATTGCGATAGACCGTCCCCAGCATGTTGAGCGGCTGGTAGAGCTGCAGCAGGTATGAGTTGACCAGCACGAAGTCGCCGACGGTCATGTTGCCGGCGACGACGCCCTTGGCCGCCAACAGCATGATCGCGACCAGGCCACAGGAGATGATGGCACCCTGGCCGGTATTGAGCACCGCGAGCGAGCTCTGGTTCTTCAGCGCCGCCGCCTCGTACTGCAGCTTGGCCTCGTCGTAACGCTCGGTCTCCAACGCCTCGTTGGCGAAATACTTGACCGTCTCGTAATTGAGCAGGCTGTCGACCGCTTTTGCGTTCGCTTCGGAATCGAGCTGGTTCATCAGGTGGCGGAACTTCACCCGCCACTGGGTCACCACGATGGTGTAGGCGCCATAGGCCAGGATGGTCGCCAGCGTCGCCACCGCGAAGGCCGCCGAATAGGCCCGCCACAGGATGATGGCGACGATGCCGATCTGGATGAAGGTCGGCACGATGCTGAACAGGATCAGGCTGCTCAGCTCGTCGATCCCTTCCGTCCCGCGCTCGATGATACGGCTCACGGCTCCAGTACGCCGGTCCAGATGGAAGCGCAGCGACAGGCGATGCAGATGGCGGAAGACGTCGAGCGCGATCAGGCGCATCGCCCGCTGGGCGACCGGCGCGAAGATGAATTCGCGGGTTTCGTCCATCGACTGGGAAATGACGCGCGCGAGGCCGTAGGCGACGATCAGCAGCACCGGCACAGCGACCGGCAGCAGCGCCGCATGACCCTTGGCCGACAGGATGTCGACCGAGCGTTTGAACAGCGGCGGGATCATGATGCTGACCGCCATGCCGACGAAGATCAGCGCCAGCGAGATCACGACGCGCCAGCGCAAGCCCTTATCGGGCGGCCAGAGATGCGGGATCACACGGATGGCGATGCGCATCTGGTCCTTGATGGTGCCCGGCACGACACCTGGGATCGGTGCGCGATTCTTGCCGGCCATGGGAGCGCCCTACCCGTTCGCCGATTGCGCGACGCCAGCGGCACCGCGATGGTTGCGCACGACACGCAGCGCCAGCCAGGACGATACCAGCATGGCGATCGCCCCCAACACATAAGGTGCGCCCGGCCCCCAATCGTTGAAGGCGAAGCCGCCGATGGTCGGGCCGATGATTCGCGCCAGGCTGCCAACCGATTGGTTGACGCCCATGATACCCCCCTGCTCGCTGACACTCGCCTCGAAGGAGACGAGGCTGGAGGTCGCCGGCTGGGTGATGCCCATGCCGATCGCCAGCAGGCCGGCCGCGGCCACGCCCAACGGCACGGTGAATGCAGCCGCCAGCAAGGCCAATCCCGCCGCGATCAGCACCGTGCCGATCAGCAGCATGCGCGGGCCGCCCAGATGCTTGTTGAGCGGCCGAACCAGCCCGCCCTGGACGATGACCAGCAGCACGCCGACCCAGACGAAGATGTCGGCGACCGGTCGCGGACCCCAATGGAAACGGGCAAGCGCCCACAGGCCGAAGGTCGTCTCCATCGCGGCGAAGGCGCAGGTCGTGGTGAAGAACAGCAACATCAACAGCCGCAGCCGCGGCCGCGACAAGGCATCTGCGACCAGGCCCAAGCGGCTCGGCGCCTGACCCAAGGCCATGCGATGCTCCAGCGGCAGGGATTCCTTAAGCGCGAAGACCGCGACGATGAACCCGAGGCCCGACAGGCCCGCGGCGACATAGGACGGCAAGGCGACGGAGAAATCAGTCGGGCTGGCACCCGCCAGATGACCACCCAGCGCCGGGCCGACAATGAAGCCCAGCCCGAAGGCGGCGCCCATCATCCCCATGCCCTTCGCACGGTTTTCGACGCTGGTGACGTCGGCGACGTAGGCCTGGGTCACCGAGATATTGCCGGCGGAAATGCCCTGCAGCGCGCGGGCGGCGAACAGCATCCACAGGGCGTCCGCGCGCGCCAGCCACAGATAGGCCAGCACCGAGGTCACCAGGCTGAGCAGCACGATCGGCTTGCGGCCGACCCGATCGCTCAACCGGCCCCAGATCGGCGCCGCGATCAATTGCAGGCCGGAGAATGTCGATAGCAGCAACGCCACGGTAAGTGGCGAGGCACCGAAATGGATGCCGTAGAATGGCAGAAGCGGGATGATGACGCCAAAACCGACCAGGTCGATGAAGACGACGAGAAGCATCGTGAACATGCGCGTTACATAGCGCCATTCACGCCGATATCCCAGCCCCGGAAAACGCAGGGACGCTTTGTCCCAATCGCCCCGTGCCCCTTCCGTCAGCAGCGGAAGCGCACAAAACCGCCGTCAGACGACGCCAGAGCGGAAAGGGGCGGCGGAAGGAGCGACAGTCTCAGCCGACGCTGTAGCTGCGACCGCTGATATAATCGTCACGCATGCGCAGATCGTCCTCCAGCTCCGCATGCAACGCCGCATAGAGATCGCGGATCGAGAGCATGCCGACGATCTGCTCGCCATCCACCACCGGCAGGTGCCGGCAACCCAGGCTGCGCATCAGATCGAGCGCGCGGGTCGGCGCATCACTGGGAGCGATGGTCGCCGGATGCGGCGTCATGATGTCGCGCATGGCCACGTTGCTGGGGTCCAGCCCCTTGGCCACAACCTTGTAGGTAATATCGCGTTCGGTGCAGATGCCGACGAGCTGGTCGCTGTCCGTGATCAGCACGGCACCGATATGCCGCTCCGCCATGACCTGCGCCGCGTGGCTCGTCTTATCGTCCAGAGACAGAATGCACAACGTCTGATAGTGGACGATGTCAGGAACGATCCTCAATCCCATGGCCCGCCTCACCCATTCGGAACCGCACAAGACCTGACAGAAGAAACATGTCTACCCCAGGTCTTATTCTTGGCTTCAGATATTGAGCGGCGACGAACACTACGTCAATAGCGTGCTTGGATACCTAAAACATGAAAAACGGCGCTGCCTTCCGACAGCGCCGAAACGGTATCCAAATATGACAACCGCCGATCAATGCACCGAGGGCGGCGCGTCCTTGCTGTCGGCCACGGGCTTGGCCTTGCCCGCCTTCGTCGGCTTGGCGTCGCCCTTCTCGCTGACGGCGGCCAGTTCGACCAGCTTGCTCCATTGGCCGAGCGAGAAGAAATGGGCATAGATCAGGTCCAGCCAGCCATTCTTGCGCCAGGCCAGGATGCGCTCATCCGGCAGCGCGTCGAATTTGGGCTTGTTGATCACCTGGAAGCCGTCGACACGGGCGCCCCCGCCGCCGGAGAAATTGATCGCGGCCTGGCTGGGCTCCAGGACGCCGGCCTCCTTCAGCGCCGCGCAGAATTCGCGGCTGACCGCCATGGTGTCGCGATAAGCCGAGCAGAACTTCAGTGCCTCATTGACGCGATTGGCCGGCTTGCCATTCTCAAAGAGCGCCTCGCCCTCAGCCGTGGTGAGAAATTCGTCCGCCGCATCGATGCCGAGATAGAGTTTCAGGTTCGGCTTGTCCTCGATGAAGATGAAGGGATAGGCGCGCAGGTAAGCCGGGATGTAGCTACCCTGGCGCCAGGCGCCGTCGTCCTGGATATGCAGGTTGCTGCCGGCGCGATGGGCCAGCAGCACCACCGGCATCGGCTCGTCATTGTTGGTGAACAGGATCGGATAGCTCTGCGCCGCCATGCCGAACTCGACGATGCCGATCGGCACGCTGCTCGTTTGGGCGGCGAATTTGAAACCCTGGCCCGGTTTGAAGCTCAACTTGCCATGGGCGTTGGAATCGAGCGGGACGACGCGGGTATAGAGAGCCGGAGACGTTTCGGGTTTCGACATGTCCTGTTCCTTGAAGTCTTTCTTGGCCTCGATCGTACCGGATCGAGATCCGGCCGGATTGTTTCGACCCGAGCGGATCAGGCTTTAGTGCCGGACAATGGTGAAGCTGCGATGACGCCGGCCCGAGATGGCGGCGATACTATACCAATCCCGTTCAAATCGCGCCGAATTCGGCCAGGACGCTCCGCACCGTCTCCGGCGTCACATCCTTGACCAGCTCCGCGCGGCCGATGCCGTTCATGACGATGAAGGCGACCTTGCCGTCGACCACCTTCTTGTCATGTCCCATATGGGCCATCAGCCGGTCGATGGTGAAGGGCGCACCGGGCAGGCCGTCCAGGCTCACGGGCAACCCCGTCTCCGTCAGATGCGCCCAGATGCGTGCGAGATCGCCGGACGCACTGCGGCCGAGCTTGACCGACAGGTTGGCGGCCATGACCATGCCGATGGCGACGCTCTCGCCATGCAGCAGCCCATCGCCGAAGCCCGTCTCCGCCTCCAGCGCATGGCCGAAAGTGTGGCCGAGATTGAGCAGCGCACGCCGTCCGGCCTCGCGCTCATCCTCGGCGACGATCTCGGCCTTCATGCGGCAGCAATGGGCGATGGCCGCGGCCAGCACCGGCCGGTCGGCGGTCTCCAGCCCGCGCAGACGCTCCAGATGCGCGAAGAACTCGGCATCGCCGAGAAGGCCGTATTTGACCATCTCGGCATAACCCGCACGGAATTCACGCGGCGGCAAGGTCCTGAGGGCGCCGAGGTCGGCCAGGACCAGGCGCGGCTGATGGAAGGCGCCGACCAAATTCTTGCCTTGCCGGGTGTTGACGCCGGTCTTGCCGCCGACCGAACTATCGATCTGCGCCAGCAGGGATGTCGGGATCTGCACGAAATCCATGCCGCGCAGCAGGCTCGCCGCCGCGAAGCCGGTCAGGTCGCCGATGACGCCGCCGCCCAGCGCCACCAGCATGGATTTCCGTTCCAGCCCGAAATCGAGCAGCTTCTCCAGGAAATCGGGGAAGCGGTGGATATCCTTGGTCTTCTCGCCCGCCGGCAGCACCACCGTATCGTGGCGCAGGCCCGCGGCATCCAGCGAGGCCTGCAGTGCCGGCAGATGGCAACGGGCAAGGTTCTCGTCGGTGACGACGACCAGCCGGCGTGCGCCAAAGCGCTCGCGAATCTCCGCCCCCGCCCGCTCGATCAGCCCAGGGCCGACCAGGATGTCGTAGCCGCGCCCGGCGATGTCGACGGCAACGCGCTCAACGATGTTGCTGGCCGTCATGATGCTGCTTCCTTTGACACTACGTCCCTTGGCACCGCCCCCGCGGCTTCCTTGTCAAAATACGCACGCAGCGCATCCAGCGCGCTCTGCACGGTCGCCTCGGTCGGTCCTGGCCGGCTGTCGACCACGATGTCCGCCTCGGCATAGACCGGGTAGCGGAGATCGATGAGCCGGGCGAGAATTTCTTGCGGGTTGCCCTGGTTGAGCAACGGCCGTGTCTTGCGGCGCGCCACGCGGCTCACCAGCACGTCCAGCTCGGCGCGCAGCCAGAGCGAGACCGAGGCAGATCTGATTTCGGCTCGGGTCCGCGGATCCATGAAGGCGCCGCCGCCGGTGGCCATGATCATGGTGGGGCCTGTCAGCAACCGGGCGATCACCCGGCGCTCGCCGACGCGAAACGCCGCCTCGCCCTCGCGCTCGAAAATCTCGGCGATGGTGGCGTTGGCGGCCGCCTCGATCTCGGTGTCCGAGTCGATGAATGGCAGGCCCAAAAGTTGCGCCAGACGGCGGCCGACGCTGGTCTTGCCCGCCCCCATCAATCCGACCAGCACTACCGTGCGCGGCGGGCGCCAGCAATCGACCATCGCCGCTCCGCCGCCGTTTTCCAGGCGTTCCGCCGTCACCGGCGTCTTCTCATTCGTTACCGACATACCGACTTCCTAGCGCGACAGGCGCCGCCCGTCACGTCCCATCCGCTTTGCAGTAGCGCGAGACGGTGGCTTTGCGCTACGGCTGAACACATTCACTGCAGCATAAAGCGTATCCGATGCTTTCCAAACTCCTGCTTGTCCTGGTGGCGCTGATCCTGGTCACGATCGTAGGCGGCGTTGGGTATTTGGCCTTCGCGAATGTTCCGGCGCCCAGCACCGCCGTGCATAAAGTCCTGCCGGATGACCGCTTCCCGTCCTAAGGGTCGAAAACAACTTCACCAGCGATGCAACCTGCGGACAGGCGCGGTCCTTCTGGGCTGCGTCCTGGCCTGTTGTTCCCTGGCGCCGGGCGCATGGGCCCAGACACCCCAACAGGCGTCATCTCAACAGGCGCCGCCCCAGCAAACGCAGCAGGCTTCCCCGCCGTCGACGGCGATGGGCGTCCTGCCCATGGGCCCAGAAGCCTCAGGCAGCGATTTCCCCAATAATGCCTGGGCTGGCACACCGCCGACGACACTGGAGGCGCTGCTGCCGCTCCTGCAGCCCAGCACCGCGCCCAGCCTGCAATCGTTGAGCCTGCGCATGCTGGCGGGCTCCGCCTCCTGGCCGGTCGAAGCGGCCCAGCCGCAGCAGCCGGGCAGCGGCGACGTGCTGACCGGCATTCGGATCGAGACGCTGACGACCTTCGGCCGCAACCACGCGGCCCTGGCATTGATCCGTACCGTGCCGCCGCCGCCGCAAATGGCCGATGCGGCGCAGGTCGCGACCGATCTCGCCTTCCTCGACGGCGACCTGCAGGGCGCCTGCAACGGCATCACCGGCCCCTACGCCAATTTCGCCGATACCTTCTGGCTGGAGGCGCGGTTGACCTGCCAGATCCTGTCCGGCCAGAATGACGCCGCGACCCAGGCGCTGAATGCGCTGTCGGGCAACACCGAAATCGCGCCGTTCCTAGCGCTGGCCACCCGCGCCCTCGGCGGTCAGGCGAACATGCCCGACAATCTGCCAGCGCCACAGCCCTTGTCGCTGGCGCTGGTCGCCAAAGCGGGGAACGGCTTCCCCTATCGCGGGTTGGACGGCGCCAGCCTGTCGCTCCTGCGCGCCGTGGCGCTCACCTCCGGCATCTATGACGACGCGCGGCTGCTGGCGGCAGAGAAGGCGGCCGCCTATGGCGCGCTGCCGGCCTCGACCCTGGCTGCGGCATATCTGGCATTGCCGGTGGCGCCAGCCGACAAGGCCAGTCCGATCGACGCGGCCTCGCGCCATCGCGACGCCCGCGGCCGCGCGATATTATTCCAGGCGGCACATGACGCCACCGATCCATCGACCCGCGCCAATCTGCTCGCCGGATTCCTGGCACAGGCGGCACAGGCGGGGCTTTACCAGGTGAGCGCCGCCGCCGCGGCCGATTTGCTGGTTTCCATACCGGTCGCCCCCTCGCTGAAGCCTGACGCCATCGATTTCGCCCGCGCGCTCTATGTGCTGGACCGGCCGGACGCCGCGCGGCCCTGGCTCGATTTGGCATCCCAATCGCCCCTGACGGCGGTCCAGACCCGCGCAGTGCAGTCGATCACGGTACTCGCCCATATCGTCGGCGGCCCCAAGGCACCCGATTGGACCGGCTTCTCGCTGCTGCCGGACGGCACCAATGGCAACGCCAACACCGCGACCGTGACCAAGGCGGCGCTGGCCGCCGAGCTGCTGGTGGCGCTGGGCGAGCCAGCCCCCGATACGGCCCTGCTGTCGCTGCTCGCCGACAATACGGCGGCGGGAACCAGCTGGCCGATGCCCGCGGCGGGACCGCCCTTGCTGCTCGCCAATGCGGCGGCGGCCAACCGGTTGGGCGGCACGGTGCTGGCCCTGCTCGCCAGCCTGGGCGGTGCCGGCGCCGGTGCGTCACCGCCGCAAGAGGCTCAGGCGGTGGCGGCGTTGCGGGCCGTCGGTCTCGACGAGGACGCCCGGCACCTCGCCATCGACGCCGCCGTCGCGGCCGGGTACTGAGCCTTCATGGCAGGCAAGGCCATCAGCAGCGGCCGGGGGCGCCCCAAGGCACCGCCGCCGGTCCTGGCTCCGCCGGTCGAGGCGTTCCTGGAGATGCTGGTGGCGGAGCGGGGCGCCGCCAGCCACACGCTCGATGCCTATGGCCGCGACCTTGCGGACTTCACCGCTTCCCTGGGCGCCACGCGCGCGGATGCCGCCTCGACGGAGGATCTGCGGCGCTACCTCGCCCGCCTCGACGCTCAGGGCATGGCGAGCCGCACCGTCGCCCGGCGGCTATCGGCACTGCGCCAGTACCACAAATTCCTGCTGAGCGAAGGCATGCGGGATGACGATCCGACGGCGATCCTGGCCGCGCCGCGCCAAGGCCGCCGTCTGCCGAAATATTTGGCCGAGGAGGATGTCGGCCGGCTGATCGCCTGCGCCGCCGAGGACGAGAGTCCCGAAGGATTGCGGCTCAATGCCATCGTCGAGCTGCTCTATGCCTCGGGCTTGCGCGTCTCGGAGCTGGTGTCGATGCCCCTCGGCGCCGTGGCCTCGCATGCCAATGCCCCCAACTCGCGTGCGGGAGCCCGCACCATCACCGTGCGTGGCAAGGGCAGCAAGGAACGGCTGGTGCCGCTGGGCAAACCGGCGCGCGCAGCTCTCGACGCCTATCTTTCGGTACGGGGGCTGTTCCTGGACAAGGGCAAGCCCTCGCGCTTCCTATTCCCGTCCAATGGCGCCCAGGGCCACCTCACCCGCCATCGCTGCGGCCAGCTGCTCAAGGATTTGGCGCTGAAGGCCGGGCTGGACCCGGTCAAGGTCTCGCCGCATGTGCTGCGTCACGCCTTCGCCACGCATCTCCTGGCCCATGGCGCCGATCTCAGGAGCGTGCAGCAGATGCTGGGCCATGCCGACATCGCCACGACCCAGATCTACACCCATGTCGAGGCCGAACGCCTGCGCAGCCTGGTCGAGGCGCATCATCCGCTGGCACGCCGGAAAAGCTGATGGGCCAAAGCTGATGGGCTACTGCTTGAACTGCCAGCCGAGGTTGTTCATGCAGTTCTTGAACTGGGCATTGCCCGCGGCCATGCAGGAATCACGATCGGTCTTGAATTCGGCGTCCGTGCCGCCCGGCTTCTGCCATTCATAGGTGTCGCATCCAGCGAGCAGGCCACCGGCCAGGCTGAGCAGCAGTGACACGATCAGCAATTTTCTCGTCATGGTTTTTCCCTGCATGTACCCCCATCTGGGATATGGCCGCGCAGGTAGAAAACGCAAGTCCACCCTATCCTACCCAAGCGGCGGGCATTCGGCCCGGCCGGCCTGGCTCCGCTTGGGGGACATGGGCCCCAGAAGCATCGAAGGCTGGAATGACGGCTGTCGGCATGATAGCACCATCGCCATGCAGATTCTTGAATTCGAACTCCCCATCGCCGAACTCGAGAACAAGATCGAGGAGTTGCGGCACCTCCCCACCTCCCCCGGCATGAACATCGCCGAGGAGATCGCGACTTTGGAGGGCAAGGCCGATAAGCTGCGCCGCCAAATCTACGCGAAACTGTCACCTTTGCAGAAGGTACAGGTGGCGCGGCATCAGGACCGGCCGCATTGCCTCGACTATATTCAGGCGATGTTCACCGACTATACGCCGCTGGCGGGCGACCGCAGTTTCGCCGAGGATCGCGCCATCGTCGGTGGCCTCGCCCGTTTCCAGGGGCGGCCGGTCGTGGTCATGGGCACCGAAAAGGGCGGCGATACCGAGGACCGGGTGCGCCACAATTTCGGCATGGCCAAGCCTGAAGGTTACCGCAAGGCCAAACGCCTGTTCGAGCTGGCCGAGCGTTTCCGCCTGCCGATCCTGACGCTGATCGACACGGCCGGCGCCTATCCCGGCATCGATGCCGAGGCACGCGGCCAGTCCGAGGCGATCGCCCGTGCGATTGAAGTCTCGCTTCAACTCACCGTGCCGCTGGTCGCGACCATCATCGGCGAAGGCGGCTCCGGCGGCGCCGTGGCGCTGGCGACCGGCAATTCGGTGCTGATGCTCGAACATTCGATCTATTCCGTGATCTCGCCGGAAGGCTGCGCCTCGATCCTGTGGCGCGACGCCAAGCAGAGCGCCACCGCGGCCGAAGCCCTGCGGCTCACCGCCCAGGACCTGCTGAAGCTCGAAGTCATCGACCGCATCGTCGAGGAACCGATCGGCGGCGCGCATCGCGACAAGCCGGCGATGTACGAGAAGCTCAGTGCCGGTATCGGCGAGGCCCTGCGGCCGCTGCTGAGCATGGGACAGGCGGAGATCAAGCGCCAGCGCCGCGAGAAATTCCTCGCCATGGGCAGCAAAGGTCTCTGAGACTACAGTAATTCCCGGGTCTTGCCGCGACCGCATTCCATTCGGAGTGCGGTCGCATTTCGTTCGAGCCGCGTTTCAATTAATCAGACGTCTTCTTATTCGCTTGACTTGAGCAAGCCAGCTGTCGAGACTTCACGTCAAACGGGCAATCAATAGCCCATCCGACAGCGGGGTAAGGCATATGCGGCGTAGCGGCACCGCGACGATCGAGGCGGTCTTGGAGGCGCGTGGCATCGGCGGCGCGCAGGTATTCATCGCCCTGCTCTGCGGGCTGGCGGTGCTGCTCGACGGCATCAGCACGCTGATCATCGGCTATGTGGCACCGCAGATCGCCCAATCGCTGCATCTGGGGCACGAGGAACTCGGCCGCGCCTTCGGCGCCGGGCTGTTCGGGCTGATGATCGGCGGCCTGTCCTGCAGTTTCCTGGCCGATTATGCCGGAAGGCGCAACCTGCTCATCCTGTCGACGCTGATCTTCGGCATCTTCACCCTCGCCACGGCCTATGCCGGTTCGCTGCAGGAGCTGATCGCCTGGCGCTTCATCGGCGGGCTGGGCCTGGGCGGCGCCATGCCGACGGCGATCACGCTGACGGCGGAGATCTCGCCACCGCGTTCACGCGCGGCCATGGTCATGATGATGTTCTGCGGCTTTCCGCTCGGCGGCGCGCTGGCCGGCGTGCTGGCTGTGGCCGTGCTGCCGGTCTTCGGCTGGCAAGGCGTGTTCGTCGCCAGCGGCATCATGGCGCTGGTGCTGGTGCCGATCCTCTTCGCGCTACTGCCGGAATCGCCGGTCTTCCTGGTCAACCGGCGCGCGGATCCGGCCAAGATCGCGAAGGTCGTCGGCCGCATCGCACCGGAAGCGGCCGGCCTCGCGATCATCCCGCCCCAGGGCGACGAGAAGCGCGGCGCGCCGATCGCCGCGTTGTTCAAGGAGGGTCGTGGGCTCGGGACGCTGCTGCTGTGGGTGGTCTATTTCACCAGCCTGCTCGATATTTTCTTCCTGGCGAGCTGGCTGCCTACCGTATTGCATAGCGGCTCGCCGACCTCGATGGTCGCAATCGTCGCCACGGCGATGATGGAGTTCGGCGGCCTGGTCGGCACGATCGCGCTGGGCCGGCTGCTCGGCCGGTTCGATACGTATCTCAGCCTGGGCGTCTGTTATGCTGGCTGCACGATCATGATCGCGCTGATCGGCGTGACGCCCGCCGATAGCGGCCTGATCTTCGCCGTACTGTTCCTGGTCGGGCTGTTCCTGATCGGTGGCCAGTCGGGACTTTCGGCGCTCGCCACAACCTTCTATCCGACGCGCTGCCGCGCCACCGGCGTCGGCTGGGGCTTCGGCATGGGCCGCATCGGCTCGATCGTCGGTCCCGTCGTCGGCGCGCAGCTGGTCATCAGCCATTGGAGCCTGCCGTCGATGTTCCTGCTGGCGGCCGGCGTCACCGCTATCGGCACGCTCGCCGTGATCCTCATGTACCTTGCCCGGCCGCGCCATATCGCGGCCCATGACGTCGAGGCCGCGCCATTGGCCGGACACGGCTCCTGAAGACTACCCAAGCGGAGGCTCGCTCCATGCACAAGATCGTCATTCCCCAATCGATCACCGACCGGGTCATCGCCCGCCGCGGCAAGGCGCACGCCTATGAGGACATCGATCCTGCCAAGACGGCACTCGTCGTCGTCGATCTGCAGAACGGCTTCATGATGCCGGAGATCGCGCACGCCGCCTGCGACATGGCCGTCAAGATCGTGCCCAATGTCAACCGGCTGGCCGCTACCGTCAGGCGCACCGGCGGCAAGGTGGTCTGGATCCAGACGGCCTTCACCGAGGAGACACTGAAAAGCTGGTCCGTGCATTACGAGATGGCGCGGCCGGGCCATGCGGAACGGCGGGCCGCCTCGCTCGGCCGGGATGCCAAGGGCTATCAGCTCTGGTCCGAGCTCGACGCCCGGCCGGACGACCTCTATGTCGAGAAGCTGCGCTTCAGCGCCTTCATCCAGGGTTCGTCGAATTTGGAGGCGGTGCTGCGCGCCCATGGGCTGGACACGCTGCTCATCACCGGCACGGTCACCAATGTCTGCTGCGAATCGACGGCGCGTGACGCCATGATGCTGAATTTCAAGACGATCATGGTGACCGACGGCAATGCGGCCACGACCGATGACGACCATAATGGTGCGCTGATCGGCTTCTACCTGACCTTCGGCGATATCCAATCGACCGACCAGCTGATCGCGAATCTGGAACGCGGCGGCAGCCGGAAGGCCACCGCCGCTGCCGGCTAGATCACGCTTGGAGACCGGAGCACCGGTCAGGGCGGTTCGCCCTAGCCGAATCGGGCTCTAGGACGCCTGCTTCTCCTTGGCCGCGATATCCAACAGCACGTAGTGCAGGGCACCGGCGCGGCTGACCAGCAGCACGATCGACTTGCGGCCCGCCTTGCGTGCGGCGTCCGATCGCTCCGTCAGGTCTTGCGGCCCCTTGAGCCTGTCCTGGTCGGCTTCCAGCACGACATCGCCGGGCTTGAGGTCCTGAGACGCGGCAAGGCTGCCCTTGGCGACCGAGACCACGACATTCGGCACGGTATCGGGCACCTGGTATTTCTGCGTCAGCGCCGGGGTCGGCTCGGACAGCACCAATCCGCCGACCGTCGCGGTCTGCGGCGCCAAGGTCGCCTGCTGGTCGGCATCCACCTCGGAGGATTGGTTGTCCCGCTCGATGACCGGAACCGACACGGTCGCCAGCTTGCCGTCGCGCCAGATATCCAGGTTGATCTTGTCGCCCACGGTCGCATCGTCGACCAGCCGCTGCAATCCACGTATGTCCTTGACCGACTGGCCGCCGACACGCAGCACGATGTCGCCCTGGCGTATGCCCGCCCGGGCCGCGGGCGCGCCCGAATCCAGTGCGCCGACCAGCGTGCCGGTTCCCGGCGCCGCGACATTGTCCGGCAGCCCCATGGCGCGGGCGACGCTGGGATTGACCGTCTGGAGACGCACGCCGATCCAGCCGCGCTTCACCCGGCCATAGGCCTTGAACTGCTCGACGACATGTTTGGCGAGGTTGGCGGGAATGGCAAAGCCGATGCCGACCGAACCGCCTTCCGACGGCGAGAAGATGGCCGAGTTGATGCCGATCACCCGTCCCTTCAGATCGAAGAGCGGACCGCCGGAATTGCCCTTGTTGATCGGTGCGTCGGTCTGCAGGAAATCGTCATAGGGGCCGTCATCGTTGATCGCGCGCGACCGGGCCGAGATGATGCCCGCCGTGACCGAGCCGCCCAGCCCATAGGGGTTGCCGACCGCCATCACCCAGTCGCCGGTCCGGACCGCGTCGCTGTTGCCGAACGAGACCGCGGTGAGCTTATGCGGCGGCTTGAATTTAAGCAGCGCCAGGTCCGTCGCCTTGTCGTGGCCGACCAGCTTCGCCGGCACATGCGTATTGTCCTGCAGGATGACCGTGATCTGGTCGGCATCCGCGATGACATGGTTGTTGGTGACGACCAGGCCGGACGGATCGATGATGAAGCCCGATCCCAGCGCCGCCGAACGCTGCGGCGTCGCGGGCGCTTGCCCTTTCGGGTTCATGAATTTCTTGAAGAACTGCTCGAAGGGCGAGCCCGGCGGCAGCTGCGGCACGTCCTGGTCGCCGCCGCCCTCATCGTTCTTGAGGAATCCCGACGTCGAGATATTGACTACCGAGGGCAGCAGATGTGAGGCCATCGCCGCGAAGCCCTTGGCCGCCGGTCCCTCGAGATTCTTGACCGGCGGCGGTGTCTGCGTCACCAGCGGCGGCGGGGCTGGCGCGGGCGTGGCGGCCGGCGTCGCGGCCCAGGATGGCACGATCGCCATCCCCACCGCCATGCTCCCCAAGACCACGCTGGCCCTGGAAAAGCCGATACGCGACCAGCGACGCATTTTCATCGATGCGCCGCGCCTTGCTTCATTCGATATCACTCGTGCCGCTCCTAGATCGGGCTCTATGGCGATCGGGCTCTATGGCTGCCGTGCCGGATCGTAGAACCAAACCGCCCGACAATGCCAGGGTTTCGAGCGTGAAACCGTCTTAGGCGGCAAGATGGAAGCGCGCGACCAGCGCAGCCAGGCCGAGACCGACAAGACAGCACAGCACGGCCACCGCGATCAGCAGTCCCGGACGCTCCGTACGCCGCCGCGAACGGCGGGCCAGGACCGGCATCCGCTCGACGATGCGGTCGGACCAGAACGCCCCTGCCACGATGACGAGGCTCCAAGGCGTCACCACCGCATCGCGCCAGAAGCCCTGGGCCAGCACCAGCAGCAGGGTCAATGACAGGATCAGCCCGGCCGCGCCTACCGGCCGCTTGGCGAAGGGACGGCACCAGAACAGGAAGCCCGCCAGCGCCGTGGTCAGACTGGTGAACAACCCGGTGAAGACCGGTGCCTGGGCGATATAGGCGATACCGGCGAGACTGGCCGCGACCAGGCACAGGATCAGCACCGGCACCGCGCTGCCCTGCCCCAACGCTTGGAGCCGGAAGGCGATGGCCAGGCTGGCCGCAAGGGCGGCAGC
The DNA here is from genome assembly GCA_035491935.1 of Allostellaceae bacterium. Classification (GTDB taxonomy): domain Bacteria; phylum Pseudomonadota; class Alphaproteobacteria; order ATCC43930; family CGMCC-115725; genus DATJJW01. Next base: position 27,588 of record DATJJW010000274.1, read on the forward strand.
CGTGACCGCCATATCGGCCAAGGTCGCGAAGTCGAAACCGGCGCCGCGCGCGATCCAAAGCGTGGCGGCCGCCGCCACCAGCGCCACCAGCCAGCGCGTCACCCGTGGCCCCGGCAGCCACAGGGTCAGAAGCGCGGCCGGCAGGAGCAGCAGCAGCGCGATCTTGCCGATGACGGCATTGGGCAGGTCGTCGAGAAAGGGCAGGCCGCCCGTCAGCGCGACATAGCCGCCGAGGAAGCCCAGCCCCATGCCCAGCTCAGCCATCGCCGGCCCACGCCTGCGGCTGCCGCGATAGATCATCAGCCCGCTCCAGCCGAAGGCGAGGCAGAACGGCAAGGCGATGGTGATGGCGAAGGGCGGCAGCGGGTCGGAATAGGACATGGCGGCACGAATACACTATGCGCGATACATCATGTATTGTTCCGTGCGTCACCAGGGGACGTTCCTCCCCGGAAGGGACATGCCACCAGAGAGACATGGTCAGACTGAACCGCATTTATACCCGCACCGGCGACGACGGCACCACCGGCCTGGTCGATGGCAGCCGGGTTCCGAAGGATGACGGCCGTATCGAGGCCTTCGGCGATGTCGACGAGGCCAATGCGATCATCGGCCTCGCCCGCCTGCATGCGGCGCAGGCGCCCCATGGCGCCGAGGCCGATGCGATGCTGGCGCGCATCCAGAACGATCTCTTCGACCTCGGCGCCGATCTCGCAACGCCGATGGAGATTGAAGGCGCCCTGCGCATCCAGCCTTCCCAGGTCGAGCGGCTGGAGCATGAGATCGACGCGATGAATGGGGTGTTGGCGCCGCTGACATCCTTCGTGCTGCCCGGCGGCAAGCCGATGGCGGCATATCTGCATCTGGCGCGCACCGTCGCCCGGCGTGCCGAGCGTCGACTGGTGGCATTCAGCCGGATCGCGGCCGTCTCGCCCGACTCCCAGCACTATCTCAACCGCCTGTCCGACTATCTCTTCGTGCTGTCGCGCTGGGTCAATGACGAGGGCAAGACGGATGTGCTCTGGGTTCCGGGCGCTCATCGTTAGCCGGTCATGCCCATCCGAGGCTGGAAAATTACCCCGCCGCGTGCTTAGTTGCGCCGACAATGTTGCGCCGCACACTGAAGACGGCGCTCGTTCGATGGAGGTTTCATGATTTCCCGCATCGGTGTCATCGGGGCCGGCCAGATGGGCAGCGGCATCGTCCAGGTCTGCGCGCGGGCGGGCTACGAGGTCAGGCTCAACGACATCTCCGCCGAAGCGCTCGACCGGGGCATGGCCGCGATCGAAGGCGCGCTGGAGCGTCAAGTCGCCAAGGGCAAGCTTTCGGCCGAGGACCAGGCGGCGACGCTCTCGCGCATCCAGACCGGCACGGATTACGCGATGTTCAGCGATTGCGACGTCGTCATCGAGGCCGCGACCGAGAAGGAAGCGCTGAAATGCGAGATCTTCCGCAAGCTGGTGCCCTATCTCTCGCCGCAGGCCATCGTCGCCAGCAACACCTCCTCGATCTCGATCACGCGGCTCGCCGCCGCGACCGATCGGCCGGACCGCTTCATCGGCATGCATTTCATGAATCCGGTGCCGGTGATGCTGCTGGTCGAGATCATCCGCGGCATCGCGACCGAGCAGAAGACCTTCGAGATTATCCACGATCTGGCGGTCAAGCTGGGCAAGACGCCGGTCGCGGCCGAGGATTTCCCCGCCTTCATCGTCAACCGCATCCTGCTGCCGATGATCAACGAGGCGATCTACACGCTCTATGAGGGCGTGGGCTCGGTCGAGGCGATCGACAGCGCCATGCGACTCGGCGCCAACCACGCCATGGGACCGCTGGAGCTCGCCGATTTCATCGGCCTCGATACCTGCCTGGCCATCATGCAGATGCTCTATGAAGGGCTGGCGGATTCCAAGTACCGCCCCTGCCCGCTGCTGGTGAAGTATGTCGAGGCCGGCTGGTATGGCAAGAAGGCCGGCCGTGGCTTCTACGATTATCGCGGCGAAAAGCCGGTCCCGACTCGCTAACACCTGTTGGCGGCACGCGATCGCGTGCCGCCATACCCCCCTGTCGCTTCCGGCACGGCGGAAGCTTCAGGCGCATGGCGGCCCTGCGCCCAATCCGTTGGCGGCGCTCGCCGAGCTATAGATAAACTTCCTCTCTCAAGCACTCTCCGGGACGGGATCAAGCCATGCCGCGTGTGTCGATCAACGATTGCAGCCTCTATGTCGAGCAACACGGTGACGGCTACCCGGTGCTGTTACTGTCGGGCCTGAGCGGCGTGGCGAGCTATTGGGCCGACCAGGTTCCAAGCTTCGCCAAGGAATTCTCCGTCGTGCTGCATGACCATCGCGGCACCGGCAAGAGCGACCATTCGGACATCTCCTACATGGTCGAGCGCATGGCCGCCGACGTGATTGCCCTCATGGACCGGCTGGAGATCGAGCGCGCCCACATCGTCGGTCATTCGACCGGCGGCGCCATCGCCCAGGTCTTGGGCATCGAGCATCCGAACCGCGTCTCGGCCCTGGTCATCGCAGCGAGCTGGCCGAAGCCCGACGCCTATTTCCGTCGCCTGTTCACGCTCCGGCGCGACATCCTGACCAATATGGGCACCACGGCCTATGCCCAGACCGCCAACCTCATGATGTATCCGCCGCGGTGGATCGCCGAGCATAACGAGGCCCTGCGCCTGCAGGAGGCGCAGCATGTCGCCAGCATGGCGCCGATCAATGTCATGACCAGCCGCATCGATGCGCTGCTGGCCTTCGACCGTTCCGTCGATCTCGGCCGCATCAAGGCGCCGACACTGATCATGGGCGCCGCCGACGATATCATCACCCCCGCTTATTTCAGCGAAGCGCTGGCCCGCGCCATCCCGAAGGCGGAGCTGAAGATGTTCCCTGCGGGCGGCCATTGCTTCAGCAAGGTGCTGGTGCGCGATTTCAACAACGCGGTCCAGCGCTTCCTGCGCGCGAATACGCCGGCCGGCATCGCCGCCTGATCGTCTCACCCTGCCCTCTCGCCCTTTCGGGGAGCGTCCGCAGATGGAAGTGAAGACGCCCGGCCAGTTCCCCTGGCAGCCGCAATCCTTCGTGCTGGGCAATCTGGCGATCGGCAATCTGCGCCAGAACATGCTGAAGCGTCTGGGCGGCGAGAACGGCGTCCATGCGGAGACCCTGATGACGGCGATGGGGGCACTGGCCGGTTTCGCCTGTCAGAATGCCGCCCTGACACTCGCCGCCGAATACACGGCACAGCACGGCTATCTGCCGCCCCATTCCATCATGCTGGCGACGACATCCACCGGCATGCGGCATTTCCTCGGCGACTGGATCAATGCGCCCTTGCTGGGCGGCAATTCACATCCGTTCTGGGGTTTCGTCGCCGCGGCGGCGATCCAGACGGGGGTGAAGGCCGACGAATTGCCTGAGCCCGGCCCCATGGCGGGATATGTCGCCGGCACGATCGGCACGCCCGATTTCGGCGTCCTGCGTACCCCGGAGGGTCATGCGCCGGTGATGCAGCCACCGGATTTGCTGACTCCGCTCTGGCCCTGGTGCTGCAAGCTGCTGCGGCTGCCGGCACCGGCGCAGATGGGTGGGGAAGAGCCGCCGCTATCGGAGACGCATTGGCCAATCATCATCGCCATCGTCACGCAGCAATTCATCGGCATGGCCAAGGATACGCTCGACCCGCGCATCGCCGCCAACCTGGCGCTGGAAGCCGCGATCATCACGGCCAAGCTCGATCCCGACGCCTATGAGGCCGGCAAATGGGCATTCAAGGTCGATGACGGCCGCCTGAGCGTCATACGAAAGAAAGCGGCGCCCAACCTGAATTAGCGACGGAGCGGAGCGTGCCCAGGTACGTGAGCGCCGATGCGCCGGAAATCGCCGCGCTAAACGGCCACCGGCATCGACTATGAATTAGCCTCTCGGGGAAATAGCCCCTCAGGATTTGTGGTCGCGATCGCGGGCCAGCGCTTCAATCTGGCTTTGCAGCGCGTTGAGCTGCTGGGCGAGCGCGTCGATCGAAGCATTGCTGGGCGCGGATGCCTCATCGGTCTTGGCCGGTTGTTCGGCCTTGCCGGCCTGCTCGCCTTCGGGACCAAAGGGCGAGAACATCTTCATGGTGCGCTCGAACAGCGCCATGTTCTGCTTGCCCATCTCCTCCAGGGGACCAAAGGGGAAGAGCTGGCCCAAGCCACCGGTGAAGCTTTGCCGCAATTGCTCCTGATTATGGGAGAAGGCCTTCATCGTGTAATCGAGGTAGCGCGGCACCAGCCACTGCATATTGTTGCCGTAGAAACCGATGAGCTGGCGCAAGAAACCGATCGGCAGCAGGTTCTGGCCCTTCTGCTCTTCCTCGACGATGATCTGGGTCAACACCGAGCGTGTAATGTCCTCGCCGGTCTTCGCGTCATAGACGACGAAATCGCTGCCGTTGCGAACCATCTGGCTCAGATTTTCCAAAGTGACGTAGCTGCTGGTCGCCGTGTTGTACAACCGGCGGTTCGCATATTTCTTGATTACGACAGGTTCTTGCTCGGACGATTGCACTTCGGACATCGAATAATCACCCTGGACGTCATGACGGCTGTATGCTCAGTAGCATAGCAGAAGCGAAAGGGGTGCCCCACCTTTAACTTCTCGTATCGCAGCAACACTATGTGCACTGCAACCGGATTCCCACAAAGCCATGACGAAGCCGCCAGATTTAGAGGGTTTGGCTCGCCGCTATGTGGAATTGTGGCAGGACCAGCTAGCCGCTACCGCCGCCGATCCGGAGATCGCGGATGCTGCAGCGCGTGCGTTGCAGGCGATGAGCAGCGGCGCACTCAACACCGCCTTCCTCTGGCAGAATCTTTGGGCCGCCGCCATGGCTGGAATGGATGCTCAGGCCCAAGGCCAACATCCATCCGAGCCGCCCCCTGCCCCATCCGAGGCCGCCAATGAGCGACGCTCCGAGCCGCCCGCACGCCCCGCGACCACGCGTACCCAAACCCCGTCTGGGCCCGCGCCCGCTGCCGCTGCACCTGCTGGGGGCCAACCTGACCTGGCAGAGCTCCAAGCTCGCATTGCCTTTCTTGAAGAGCGGCTTGCTGCCTTGGAGCCAAAGCCTCAGCGTCAGAGCCGACGAACTGCGTCGGGATCTCGCCGACATAGCGCCCGCTGAGTTCGCCGCGGCGTTGGAGGCCGAGCTCGGCCGCCGCACCGACAAGTTCCTGTCCGGCGTCGAGGCCTATCGCCACCACCCCTATCGTCGCGACATGCCGGAGCCGCCCTGCATCTGGCAGGAAGGCACCACTCGCCTGCTCGATTACGGGCCGGAGGACGGCGTACCACTGCTGGTCGTGCCCTCACTGATCAACCGTGCTTACGTCCTCGACCTCAGCCCTCGATGCAGCCTGCTGCGTTACCTGTCGGCCCGGGGCGTGCGGCCGCTGCTGGTCGATTGGGATCGTCCGGGACCGGCCGAACGCAATTTTGATCTCACCGACTACATCGCCGGCCGCCTCGACCAGGCTTTCGAGGTGGCGGTCGCCAAAGTGGGCTCGCCGCTTGCCGTGATGGGTTATTGCATGGGCGGGCTGTTGTCGCTGGCCCTGGCCGAACGGCATCAGCGCGATGTGGCATCGCTGGTGCTGATGGCCACCCCCTGGGATTTCCACCAGGACCCGCGCATCCGGCAATGGGCCGACATCATGGCGCCACTCGGCTCCGGTGCGCCCCACGGTCCGGAGTACCTCGACGGCCCCTTCACCCGCTGGCTGACCGATAGCGGGCTGGAGGCGCTTGGCGAGGTGCCTACCGACATGCTGCAAGCGATGTTCTTCATGGCGGCACCGCAAACGGGCCTGCGCAAATTCGACCGCTTCGCCGAACTCGATCCGGATTCCGAGGAAGCGATCCGCTTCGTCGCCATCGAGGATTGGATCAATGACGGTGTGCCGCTGGCGCTGCCGACGGCGCGCGACTGCCTGGGCGGCTGGTACCAGCGTAACGATCCGGCACAGCATCGCTGGAAGGTCGCCGGCCGCACCGTGGATGCCCGGCGCATCACGCGGCCGGCCCTGCTGGTCGCCGCAACCCACGATACGCTGGTGCCACTTGCCACGGCCAATGCGCTCGCGGAAATCCTGCCTGCTGCCACAATGCTGTCATTACCCTTGGGGCATATCGGTTTGGTCGTCGCGACCCGAGCCGAAACCCTTGCGTGGCGGCCGATCGCCGACCACGTGCTGAGTCATCGGCATTAGCCCCTGCGTTTTGCATCGGTCTGGCCGCATCAGTCCGGTGGCATCGATGTAGACGGCGGGATGGCGCATCCTATTTACTGGGCGCGACAGGGAGTTTCACTCGCTTGTCGCGACGTTCCACGGGAGATTTCAGCATGACGGACATCATCATCGCCGGGGCCGCGCGCACCGCCATCGGCAATTTCAACGGCGGCCTGTCCACGCTGCCCGCCCATAAGCTGGGCGAGATCGTCATCAAGGAAGTGCTCGGCCGCGCCAAGGTCGAGGCGAACGAGGTCTCCGAAGTGATCCTGGGTCAGGTGCTGACGGCCGCTGCCGGCCAGAATCCCGCCCGCCAGGCGGCCATCGGCGCCGGCATCCCGCAGGAGGCGACGGCCTATGGCATCAACCAGGTCTGCGGCTCGGGCCTGCGGACGGTGGCGCTGGGCTGGCAGGCGATCCGCTGCGGCGATAGCCAGATCGTCGTTGCCGGCGGCCAGGAGAGCATGAGCCTCTCGCCCCATGCGATGCATCTGCGCGGCGGCACCAAGATGGGCAATGCCGAGATGATCGACACGATGATCAAGGACGGGCTGTGGGATGCCTTCAACGGCTATCACATGGGCACCACCGCCGAAAACATCGCCGAGCGCTGGCAGTTGACGCGCGAAGAGCAGGACACCTTCGCGCTCGCCTCGCAGCAGAAGGCCGAGGCCGCGCAGAAATCCGGCCGTTTCGATGCCGAGATCGTGCCGGTGACCATCGAGACCCGCAAGGGTCCGGTGACGGTCGCCGCCGACGAGCAGCCACGCCACGGCACGACCATGGAAGCGCTGCAGAAGCTCAGGCCCGCCTTCTCCAAGACCGGCTCGGTCACTGCCGGCAATGCCTCCGGACTCAATGACGGTGCGGCCGCCGTCGTGCTGATGACCGATACCGAGGCCGCCAAGCGCGGCGTGAAGCCGCTGGCGCGCATCGTTTCCTGGGCTACGGCCGGCGTCGATCCGGCGATCATGGGCATCGGCCCGGTGCCGGCCTCGAGACTGGCGCTCAAGAAGGCCGGCTGGTCGGTCGGCGACCTCGACCTCATCGAGGCCAACGAGGCCTTCGCCGCGCAAGCCTGCGCGGTCGGCAAGGATTTGGGCTTCGATCCGGCCAAGCTCAACGTCAATGGCGGCGCCATCGCGCTCGGCCATCCGATCGGCGCATCGGGCGCCCGGGTACTCGTCACGCTGCTGCATGAGATGGAGAAGCGCGACGCGAAAAAGGGCCTGGTCACGCTGTGCATCGGCGGCGGCATGGGCATCGCGATGTGCGTAGAGCGTGGCTAAGGCGGCTCACTACCGCAAATAGGCACCCCCAGGCGGTAAAAAAATGAATTTCCCCGCCTGGGGACCATTGACCCGTTCCTGCCTGCCGGGCACGCTGGTTCATATAGATAAACCGTCGGCACATGGTGTGCGGGCATAGAAAAGAGGCAGATACCCATGGCACGTGTAGCTCTCGTTACCGGTGGCAGCCGCGGCATCGGTGCCGCCATCAGCATTGCCCTCAAGAAGGCCGGCTACAAGG
>DATJJW010000275.1:0-6316 GCA_035491935.1 Allostellaceae bacterium
GCGCCGTATCCCGCAGCCCGTTGGTGCTCATCGAGATGAACCATTGCGGCGTGTTGCGGAAGATCAATGGCGCCTTCGACCGCCAGGAATGCGGATAGGAATGCAGCACCGTGCTCTGTGCCAGCAAGGCCCCGGCATCGATCAGCGCCTGGATGACGCGGGGGTTGGCGTCCCCGGGCTTGCCATAGGGGGTATAGACGCGGGCACCGGCGAAGAGCGGTACATGAGCGTAGTAGCTGCCATCGGCATCGACCGTCTGCGGCACCTCGATGCCATAGGCCGTGCCCAGTTCCCAGTCGTCCTCGCCATGGCCGGGGGCCGTGTGGACGAGGCCGGTACCGGCCTCGGTCGTGACATGGGCGCCGGGCAGCAGCGGCACGTTGAAGTCATAGCCCTGGCCGTGAAAGGGATGATAAGCCACGGCGCCGGCAAGCTCGGTGCCCTTGAGGCTGGCCGCCTTCGTCCAGGCCTGGATGCCGGTCGAGGCCGCTACGCTCTCGGCCAAGGCTTCCGCGACCAGGATCTTCTCGCCGGGCTTGGCGAGGCTGCCTTCGCCAACCTGCGTCACCTGCATCACGACGTAATCGATCTCCGGGCCATAGGCGATGGCGCGGTTGCCGGGCATGGTCCAGGGCGTGGTCGTCCAGATCACCGCCGAGACGCCGGCAAGCGCGGCCGCGCCCTTGTGGATCGGGAAGCGCACGAAGATCGTCGGTGAGGTGTGGTCGTGATACTCGACCTCCGCCTCGGCCAGCGCGGTCTTCTCGACCACCGACCACATGACAGGCTTGGCGCCGCGGTAGAGGCCGCCATTCATGACGAACTTACCGATCTCGCGCGCGATCTGCGCCTCGGCCTTGAAATCCATGGTCTCGTAGGGATGGTCCCAGTCGCCGATGCCGCCCAGGCGCTTGAACTCGGCGCGCTGGATGTCGATCCATTCGGCGGCAAAGGCCCGGCATTCCTGGCGAAACTCGACGATCGGCACCTCGTCCTTGTTCTTCTTCTCCGCCCGGTATTTTTCCTCGATCTTCCATTCGATCGGCAGGCCGTGGCAATCCCAGCCCGGCACATAGACGGCGTTCTTGCCCGACATCTGCTGCGAGCGCACGACCAGATCCTTGAGGATCTTGTTCAGCGCGTGGCCGATATGGAGATGGCCATTCGCATAAGGCGGGCCGTCATGCAGGATGAACTTCTCCCGCCCTTCCGACTGCTTGCGCATACGGCCATAGAGATCGATCGCCTGCCAGCGCGCCAGAAGGTCGGGTTCGCGCTTCGGCAATTCCGCTTTCATCGGAAAGCCGGTCTGCGGCAGGAACACGGTGGCGCGATAATCGACGGACATGGGACGCTCTGGCAGACGCTGAAAGATCAAGGGCCGGACCATAGGAGAGCCCAAGCCGTTCCGTCAATCGAGCCGGCCGCAGGAGAGCCCTGTTCCAGACGCTAAAGGGGGGCGCGAAAAAGGCCGGCAGCCCTGAGGATGCCGGCCTCCCGTGTCGCCTGAAGAGGCGAAGCCGCTCAGTAGTTGCCCTCAGCCTTCTCGTGCTGATCGTAGACATAGCCACCGACCGCACCCGCCGCGGCGCCGGCGCCGGCGCCAAGCAACGGGTTGCCGCCGATGGCGCCCAGCGCTGCACCGCCGGCCGTGCCGATGGCGGCACCGGAAAGCGTGCGCTGCTGGGTATTACTCATGTTCGAGCAGCCAGCCAAAAGAGCGGTGGCCGCAACCGCTGTGATAATTGTACCTTTCATGATCTATCTCGCTTCTGTGTTGTTGCGACACGAAATCACGACGTATTTCGCAATCCCAACACCTCAGCTGCGTATCCGGTTGCCGCTTCGCCCCGCTCATGGCGCGTTGCAAGCTTTGACCCTTGTCGACTGTCTGCACTGTCGGTTCAGCGATACCAGCCGGCGCGCAACAGTGCCTGGGCCGATGCCATCGGGTCGGGGGCGCGCATGATTTCGCCCATGACCGCCACCCCGGCGGCGCCGGCATCGAGACAGGCATCGAGGTTGCTGAGAGCGATGCCGCCCAGCGCCAGGACCGGGCAGGGAATGGCCGCGGCGGCCTTTTGCAGCCCCTCCAGCCCCAGCGCGGGACCGTATCCGGGTTTGCTGGCGCTTTCGAAGACCGGGCTCAAGGTGACGTAATCGGCGCCGTGCAAGGCCGCCATCCTTCCTTGCGCCAAGTCATGGGCCGAGACGCCGATGAGTGCTGCCTCGCCCAGCCTGGCCCGCGCCACGGCGGGATCGCCGCCTTCCGGCAGATGCAGCCCCAGCTCCAGTGCCTCTGCGGCATCGATGTCGTCATGGACGGAGAGCGTCGTGTTGGTCAGTGCCGCCAGCGCCTTGAGACGCTTGAGCAGGGTGAGGCGATGGCCGGGGCGCAGGTCCTTTTCGCGCAAGGATACCCAGCGCACGCCGCCGGCGATGGCGCCGGATATTTGCGCCAGCAGTGCTTCGTCCGACCTGCTCCCCGCCTGCCGCCGGTCGGTGATGAGCAGGAACGGCGGATGGGGCAGGGCGGACATGGCGGTAGCCTCCCCTACGAGCCGATCAGTCCCAATTGCGGGCTGGACGGGTCGGCATGGCTGCGCTTGGGAATGCGGCCGGCGCCATGGGCGAGCCGCCCGGCTTCGACCGCGGCCTTCATGGCGGCGGCCATGCGGCGCGGGTCGCGTGCCTTGGCGACGGCGGTGTTGAGCAGCACGGCCGAGCAGCCCAGCTCCATGGCCAGCGCCGCGTCGGAAGCGGTACCGATGCCGGCATCCAGGATCACCGGCACGGCCAAGCGGTTGCAGATGAGCTCGATGGCGAAGGGATTGGCGATGCCCCGGCCGGAGCCGATCGGCGAGCCCAGCGGCATGACGGCCGCTGCCCCGGCATCGGCGAGCTTCAGGCAGGTGACCAGATCGTCATTGCAATAGGGCAGGACGGTGAAGCCTGCCTTGACCAGCTCGTTGGTGCCCTGGATCAGCTGCTCGACATCGGGATAGAGCGTCTCGCGGTCGCCGATGATCTCCAGTTTGATCCAATTGGTGTCCAGCGCCTCGCGGGCGAGCTCGGCCGTCAGCAGCGCATCCTTGACCGTGGCGCAGCCGGCCGTGTTGGGCAACAGGCGATAGCGCCCGTCCAGCACATCGATCAGGCTCTCGCCATAGGAATCGAGGCTGATGCGGCGGATGGAGGCGGTGACGATCTCCGCCCCGCTCGCCTCGATCGAATCCAGCATGGTTTGCTGATTGGGATATCCGGCGGTGCCGATCAGCAGGCGGGAAGTCAGGCTGACGCCGCCCAGGATGAATGAATCACTCATAGACAAACCTCTTAGCCGCCCTGAAACGGCTTGACGATTTCGATGGCGTCGCCAGGCGACAGAGCCGTGTCGGCCCATGCCGCCCGGCGCACCACCTGGCCATTGACGGCGACGGCGATGAAGCGGGCGGCGGGATCGACGCCCTGGCGGCGCAGAAGCTCCGCCACCGTCTCGCCGGGTTCCGGCGTCAGCTTGCCGTTGATATTGATTCCGTTGGTTCCGGTTGCCGTATTCATGATGCGGCGCTTTCCCTGGTCTTTCTCTTGAAGCGATCGAGGCCGAAACCCGCAATCGTGTCCGATATCCGTCCGGTCAGGATATAGTCGGAGACGGCATCCGCCGTCACTGGCGTCAGCAGGATGCCGTTGCGATGATGGCCGGTGGCCAGCACCAGCCGGTCGACGGGGCTGGGGCCCAGGATCGGCGCATCGTCGCGCGAGCCGGGGCGGAAACCCACCCATTGCTCGATCACCGGCAATTCCTCGATGCCGGGCAGCACGCGCCAGGCGCCGTCGAGCAGCGCCAGCATGCCGCCGGCGGTGATCGTCGTGTCGAAGCCCCGTTCCTCGGTGGTGGCGCCGATGACCAGGCGTCCGTCGAGGCGCGGCACCAGATAGGCCTTGGGCGCCCAGACGACATGGCGGATGAGTGGGCTGGCGGCATCCATGCCCAGCGCGATCAGCTGGCCCTTGACCGGCCGCACCGGCGGCTTGGCCTCGACCGGCAGGCCCGGAATGCCGCGCGACCAGGCGCCGGCCGCCAGCACGACGATATCGGCGTCGCGCCGCCTGCCGTCCACGACCAGGCCACGGGCGGTGTGGCCGTCGATGTCGATGCTATCGACGCTGGTATTCTCGTGCAGCCTGCCGCCGGCGCGGTCGAAGGCCTCGATGAGCGCCGGCGCCACCAGGCGGTTGTCGACCTGATGGTCGGCGGGGCTGTAGCAGGCGGCGGCGAGCCGGGGATGCAGCATCGGCTCGCGGCGCAGCGCCTCGGCCGCGTTCAGCCATTCGATGGGCAGGCCCAGGCGCCTGTAGAGGTCGTATGTGAAGCGCAGCTGCTCGGCATCGTCGCGGTTGGGCGCGACGACCAGCGTACCCTCGCCGCGATATCCCACGCTCATGCCGGAGGCGGCTTCGAGGTCGCGGGCGAATTCGGGCCACAGTTCCTGGCTGGCGCGTGTCAGCGGCAGCAGCGCCTCCTCGCTGGGCTCGACCTCGACGCAGGCCGCCAGCATGCCGGCCGCCGCGTGGGTCGCGCCGTTTCCTGCCCGACCCTTCTCGTAGATGTCGACTGCGCAGCCGGCAGAGGCCAGGCGCCAGCCGATGGCGAGGCCGATGATGCCGCCGCCGATGATGGCGACGGTGGGCTTGGCGCCAGCCGATGGTGATGTCGGGGACGCAGAGGAATTCGAATTGAACGCAGCCATTCAGGCTCCCTTCGCTGGCATGACCCAGGCAGGTTCGATGGGTATGATCTCAGCCGGTGCGGGTCATCCGCGCCGGCACCCCAGCCGATACGTCGTCACATTAGCATAACAAGGAGCGACATCAAGACCGGCGGGCGTTTCCCGTCACGATGATGTCATCACGAACCCGTTCTCTGGTCGGTCCAATTACTTTATGATATCGACCCTTTCGTCCTTTTACTCTCCGGCGGTACCTCTATGGCCAAGAAAGCGACTTTCGTTGAAAACGACATCTGGCCTGTGATGGCAAAAGCGGTCAAACCGGAGATCATCGACGCCAAGAGTTTCAAGGTCGTCCTCGGCATGGAGTGCAAGGATGACAAGGTCTATCAGCAGATCGACGACGATCCGCTGCTGCTCGCACAGCTGACCAGCATCGCCAGCGAGGTCTACAAGGATATCGTCGATGGGATGATCGATTCCTTGGAGGATGCCGAGCGCAAATGCGTCTTCGGGCCGCGCGCCGACTGGGCCAAAAACACCAAGCAACTCGATAACGATTTCGACAAGTTGATCGAGGCCTCGCAAAAAATCGTCGAGGTCAAGGCGATCGCCTGCATCGAGAAGCTGAACAAGCTGAAGAAGGACGTGAACATCGACACCGCGAAGCTGGTCTTCAAGGTGACGACCGCGCTGAGCGGGCTGGCCTTCGCAACCGCCTCGTTGATCACCACGCCCTTCACCTTCGGCGTCGGCGGCGTCATGGGGCTGATCGGCATGGCGCGCACCATCGCGTCGCTGGCGGCGCTCATCGCCGACCGGGCGAAAGAGATCGAGAAGATGGTCGGCGATGTCCGCAAGGATGCGACGGAACTCGCCAAGGAATTCAAGGACAACGAAAAGAAGGCTCGCGCGCTCGACCTCGCGAAGGAGGCGTTCAACGCGGTCGTCTTCCCGGCCGACGTGCTGAAATCCTCCAAGCAGCTGAAGGGCAAGCTCGATACCATCGAGGTGCGGCTACGCAAGATCGACGTCGAGACCCACAAGCTCGCCAAGGACATCAAGAGCATGATGAACGCCCTCGACAAGGGCGATGGTGAAATCAAGAAGATGCGGTCGGAGGCGGGCGCCAACCAGAGCCTGGTCAAGCAGCTCGACAAGGCCGAAAAGAAGATCGACGAGATTGAGAAGAAGCTCAACTTGACCATCGAGAAGGTCATCGACGGTCAGGGCAAGGTCAAGACCTTCGGTGACGAGGTCGATGAGCTTTCGAAGCTCCTGGAGGAAATCTCGGCCATGAAGAGCAAGGTCGAGAAGGTGGCCGAGATCCTGCTCCGGGCAAGCGCCGATCTGGTCGCCAGCGGGCTATCTGCCGATTTCACTGCGGCGGCGGATACCGTCTCCTTCACGATCGACCTCGCCACCGGGCTCAAGGATACGGTCGAGGATTTGAAAGACCTTTGAGCCCTCGGACCTAGAACATCGAACTTTTAATTATGAACCATCTTTCCACTCGTCATGGCCGGGCTTGACCCGGCCATTACGAGTGGATCACCGGGGCGAGCCCGGTGATGACGGAAAAG
>DATJJW010000276.1:0-11239 GCA_035491935.1 Allostellaceae bacterium
AAGGAACACCACCCGGACCGCCCGGAATGGCTGTCGCACGTCAACGCGAACGTGCTGAAGATCAAGCTGTCCATGGCGCTGATCGGCATTTCGTCGATCCACCTGCTGGAGACCTTCATCAATATCGACAACATCTCGACCAAGAATGCCATGTGGCGCGTGATCATCCACTGCGTCTTCATCATCTCTGCCGCGGCACTCGCTTGGACTTCGAAGCTGAGCGAAGTGGCCGAGGCGACCATCATGCATCCGAGCCACGAGAGCTGAGATCGCCCGGGGGAGAGGAGCCGCAAGCCACCTCCCCTCCTCCGGCCTCGCCCGCTATTTCAGCTTCGCGGCGAATTTCATCAGCGTCTCGAGATGGGATGCCAGGAATTTGCGCGTATTCTCGTCGGTGAGATTGCCTTCCGCGTCGAATTTTGCGGCTGCACCACCGACCAGCACTTCCGCCCCCGGCAACACATGCACACCCAGGACCGACAGCACCTGGCGCAGGTGGTAATTGCCGAGCGCCGTGCCGATGGCACCCGGCCCCGCCCCCATCACACCGGCCACCTTGCCCTGAAAGGGCTGTTCCGGTGGGCGCGACACCCAGTCGATGGCGTTCTTGAGCACGCCCGAGATGGATCGGTTGTATTCCGGCGAGGCGAAGATCAACGCATCGGCCTCGCGCACCTTGGTCCGCAGCGACTCGACCACCGCCGGATAGCCGGCGTTGCGCACATCGTCGTCATAGGGTGGGATCTGGGCGAGCGAGTCGTAGATTTCGATGCTCATGCCGGCCGGTGCCAGCTCCTGCGCCGCGCGCAGCAAGCCCGTGTTGAACGAAGTCTTTCGCAGGCTGCCGGAAATCGCCAGGACCTTGATGGTACCGCTCATCTAACTGCTTCTCCTTTGGAATGTCGGGCCGGACGGCCCATGGTCGGATGATGCCCGTATAACCGCTTCCATACTATGACACCATCCATGGGGTGTCCCCCCTGCAGCCTGTACTCCTTATCGGCAGGCACGGACCCATGGTAAAGTGGTGGGCGCGTCACGATATGCTGCATTCACCGCACTTCTACCACCGTCTCAGGAGCTTCTTGGCAGTGCAGACCGTCTCCGGTCCGGCTACACCCGATCTGGAACAGAGCGCGCGAGACATGCTCGCGGCCGGGTTAACGCCCGCGGCGATCCTCGAAAAGCTGCTCGCGCAAGGCACTGCCGGTGCCGCTGAGCTACGTCCGGCGGTGCGGGTACTGGAACGGCAGATGCAGGACACGGCGCTACGCGCCGCCGAGGTGCGTTTCCGGCAGTTGCGCGACAGCGCGATCGACACGGCGATCATCACCACCGATGCCTCAGGCAACATCACCAGCTGGAGCGAGGGCGCCTATCGCATCCTCGGTTGGGCAGAGGCCGAGATGCTGGGCACCAACCTCTCCCGCGTCTTCATCGAAAGCGATCGTGCTTTGGGCCTGCTCGCCGCCGAGATGAACGATGCCGTGACGCTGGGCCGCGGCGGCCATGAGGGCTGGCGGCTGCGCAAGGACGGCAGCCTGATCTGGGCGACCGGCGAGCTAGCGCCGGTGCGCGAGGAGTCGGGCCAGGTCTCGGGATTCGTCAAGATCCTGCGCGACCGTACCTTTGAGAAGTATGCCGAAGAAGCACTGCAGGAAGAGACGCGCACGCTGGAGATCCTCAACCGCGCCAATTCCGCCCTGGCACGCGAGAGCGACCTCGAAACCCTGGTGCAGGGCGTCACCGATGCCGGCGTCGAGCTGATCAGGGCTGAATTCGGTGCCTTTTTTTATAATGTGCTGAACGACGCGGGCGAGAGCTACATGCTCTACACCCTCTCCGGCGTGTCCAAAGACCGCTTCGCCAATTTCCCGATGCCGCGCAACACCGCCGTATTCGGACCGACCTTCGCCGGCACCGAGATCGTCATCTCCGACGACATCACCCAGGATCCGCGCTATGGCCACAATGCCCCTCATGCCGGTATGCCGAAGGGACACCTGCCGGTGTGCAGCTATCTGGCGGTACCTGTCGTCTCCCGGGATGGCGGCGTGCTTGGCGGGTTGTTCTTCGGCCATTCCAAACCCTCGATGTTCACCAATCGCTCGCAACGCTTGCTGACCGGCCTCGCCGCCGAGGCCGCGATCGCGATCGACAATGTCCGCCTGGTCCAGGCGATGCAGAACGAGATCACCGAGCGCCAGCGGGTCGAGGACGCGCTGCTCAACCTCAACGCCACGCTCGAGGACCAGGTGAACGAGCGCAGCGAACAGCTGCGCCTGCATGCCGAGGCGCTGCGCCAGGCACAGAAGATGGAGGCGGTCGGCCAGCTCACCGGCGGCGTGGCGCATGATTTCAACAACATCCTGCAGATCATCCTGGGCAATCTGGAGACCCTGTCGCGCAACCTGCCGCCGGAGGCGCCACGCCTGCATCGCGCGGCGGAGAACGCCACGGCCGCCGCCAGCCGTGCCGCCGCCCTCACCCAACGCCTGCTGGCGTTCTCGCGCCGCCAGCCACTCAATCCCAAGCCGGTCGACGTCAACGCCTTGGTCGAGGGCATGTCGGAACTGCTGCTGCGTTCGCTGGGCGAGCTGATCAAGGTCGAGATAAGGCTGGTGCCGAAGCTGTGGCAGGTCGAGGCCGACCCGAACGAGCTGGAAAGCGCGCTCGTCAACCTGGCCGTCAATGCACGCGACGCCATGTCGGAGGGCGGTGACCTCGTCATCGAAACGGCCAATGCCACACTGGATGAGACCTATTGCGCCATCCACACCGACGTGCTGCCCGGCGAGTACGTCATGATCGCCGTCCGGGACAATGGCAGCGGCATGGAGACCGAGACGATCGCCCGCGTGTTCGAGCCGTTCTTCACCACAAAGCCCGAAGGCCAGGGCACGGGCCTGGGCTTGAGTCAGGTCTACGGCTTCGTCCGGCAATCCTCCGGCCATGTGCGGATCGATTCACGGCCGGACCAGGGCACGAGCGTCACCATCTATCTGCCGCGCCTCGACCGCGCGATCGCCCCGGCCGACAAGGCGGCCGCCGCCGAAGCGCCCGAAAGTGCCGGCGAGGAGACGATCCTGGTCATCGAGGATGAGGAGGCCGTGCGCGCCCATTCGGTCGAGACGCTGCGCGAACTGGGTTATCGCGTGATCGAGGCCAGGGATGGTCTGGAGGGACTGAAGCTCCTGGCCGAAACGTCGCATATCGATCTGCTGTTCACCGACGTCGTGCTGCCGGGCGGCATGACCGGCGCCGAGGTGGCCGCCCGAGCACAATCCATGCGCCCTCGGCTCAAGGTGCTGTTCACCACCGGCTATGCCCGCGAGATCATCGTCCATGACGGGAGGCTGGACAAAGGCATCCAGCTCCTCACCAAGCCCTTCACCTTCGCCGGCCTGGCCGCCAAGGTCCGCGACGTACTCGATGGCGCGTGACGAGCGTCTATCGATTGATGATGCGCAGCAGCTTCCAATAGCCGAGGAAGCCGGTCGGAACCACCTCGAAGGGCTTGAGGCCGCTTTCCTCGATGAAGCGGTCGAGCGGGAAATCCGACTGAAAGCCCAGCCTGCCGGCATAATGGCCGAGGAAGCGCTCGAAGGCCCCCATCACGGGATGCCGGGACGAGAAATGGTTGACGATGATGATCTCGCCGCCGGGCTTGCACACCCGGGCGATCTCGCGGCCGAAGGCACGCACATCCTGGACGGTCGAAGCGACGTAGAGCGCCAGCACCGCATCGAAGCTGGCATCGGGGAACGTCATGTCCTGGACGTCGCCGAGCTCGACCTGCCAATCCTGGCCATGGCCCAGCTTGATCGCGCGCTCGCGCGCCTGGACCAGCATCTCCTCGGAAATGTCGATGCCGGTCAGCCGTACGTCCTTGCGCAGCAGCGGCATCGATAGGCCGGTACCGACGCCGACCTCCAGGATGTCTTGACAGCGCCGGCTGTTGGCAAGTTCCGCAGCCAGCTTCCGGCCGTCCTGGAACACTTGCCCGAAGATCAGATCATAGGCCGGAGCATAGTTCCGGTAGGATCGAAGCGTTTCCTCGCGGGTCAACACGGGTGACACCTATGCGCTGTTATTCTTGGCCCGGGCCTAAGCGTCGGACTGGCCGATGGTCAAGCGGCTACCGTCCCCGGACAGGGAACCCGCGGCACGGGTATGTCTCTACCACTGACGTCACCGAATGGTCATCAGTTTTTCGCTGCCCTGAAATATTTACCTTCCTAAGCAAAAGCGCCCCGGCATAGCCAGGGCGCCATGATCTAATGCACAGCTCGGACTTCGCAGTCCATTACCAGTAATGCCAATGATGATGGCGCCATTCTCGATGGTGATAGCGATGATGGTGGTGGTAATAATCAGCCTTGGCCGGAATAGCGCTGAAAAGCATGCCGATAGCAGTCAATGCAAGTAAGATACGTGGCATTTTCTATACCTCTGATAGGTAACGAAACTGCCTATTAAATCCGGTCTATCCTTGATTGGTTCCTTACCCAAATAAGGTGTTTTTATGACTGACTGATCAAAGCCCCAACTCACTCAAGCCCGGATGGTCGTCCGGTCGGCGGCCGAGCGGCCAGTGGAATTTGCGGTCCGCCTCGGTGATCGGCAGATCGTTGATGCTGGCATGGCGGACGGCCATCAGCCCCTCCGCATCGAACTCCCAATTCTCATTGCCGTAGCTGCTGAACCAGTTGCCGCTATCGTCATGCCATTCATAGGCGAAGCGCACCGCGATGTGGTTGCCTTGATACGCCCAGACCTCCTTGATCAGCCGATAGTCGAGCTCGCGCCGCCACTTGCGGGTCAGGAATGCTTCGATGTCGGCCCGGCCGTTGATGAATTCCGACCGGTTGCGCCACCGGCTGTCCAATGTATAGGCCTGCGCCACACGCACGGGATCGCATGTATTCCAGGCATCTTCCGCCATGCGCGCTTTCTGCGCGGCGGTCTCGGCGTTGAAGGGCGGCAGCGGCGGACGGCTCATAAGAATTGCTCCTGTCGGATCGGGCCTGAACTGCCATATCATAGGATATCGGCCGCTGGTGTCCTATATCTGCCGATGGCTGGCCCCCACCGAAAAGAAGGCCAAAGGAAAGGGAATGGCATCCGACAAGCCTGCAGCAGCCCATACGCCGTCCAAAAGACAGGAAAATCGCGCGGCGATCACGCTCTGCGTCATCGCCGCGACCTTTATGCAGGCGCTCGATACCACCATCGCCAATGTCGCCTTGCCCTATATCCAGGGCACCATGTCGGCGAGCCTGGACGAGATCGGCTGGGTGCTGACCTCCTATATCGCGGCCGCCGCCATCATGACGCCGCCGACGGGCTTCCTGGCCGGCCGCTTCGGCACGAAGAAACTGTTCCTGGCCTCGGTCACGGGCTTCACCATCGCCTCAGTCTTGTGCGGTCTGGCGCAATCGTTGGTCCAGATCGTGCTGTTCCGCGCGCTGCAGGGCGTCTTCGGTGCAGCCCTGGTACCGCTTTCCCAGGCCGTGCTGTTCACGGTCACGCCCAAGGAGAAGCAGGGCTCGGCCATGGGACTGTTCGGCGTCGCGGTCATGGTCGGCCCGGTGGTGGGACCCATCCTGGGCGGCTGGCTCACCGACAACCTCGATTGGCGTTGGGTCTTCTACATCAACCTGCCGGTCGGCATCTTGGCCTTCATCGGCATGGTCATCTTCCTGCCCGATACGCCGCGGAACAAGAACGCCAAGCTCGACTGGTTCGGCTTCGGCGCGCTCAGCCTCATGATCGGCGCGCTGCAGATCATGCTCGACCGCGGGGAAGAGCAGGATTGGTTTTCTTCGACCGAGATCTGGATCGAGGCGATCATGGCGGCGGTCGCCGGATATTATTTCCTCGTCCATACGGCGACGACCAAGAAGCCGTTCATCAGCCCGTCCCTGTTCCGCGACCGCAACTTCACCGCCGGCACGCTGTTCATCATCATCGTCGGACTGACCTATTACGCCTCGCTGGCCTTGCAGACGCCCTACATCCAGGGGCTGATGAACTATCCGGTGGTGACCGCGGGCTTCGTCATGGGACCGCGCGGCATGGGCACCATGGCGGCGATGCTGGTCGTCGGCCGCCTGGTCGGCAAGGTCGACACGCGCATCCTGCTTTCGATCGGCCTGGCGCTCACCGCCTGGTCCTTCTACGCCATGACCGGCTGGACGCCGGACGTCTCGCAATACACCATCGTCGTGGTCGGCGTGATCCAGGGTATCGGCCTGGGATTCCTTTTCGTGCCGCTGACCACGATCACGCTCTCGACATTGCCGGCAGCACAACGGACCGAGGGCGCCGGCATCTACAGCCTGGCGCGCAATATCGGCTCCAGCGTCGGCATCTCGGTGATGAACAGCCTGCTGACGACCAACACCCAGGTGAACCATGCGGAGATCGCGGCCTATGTCACGCCCTTCAACCGCGCGCTGGACATGCCCGCCGTCGCCAATGTCTGGAACCCGCTGGTGACCAAATCCGCCGCGGCCCTGAACGCGGTCGTGACGCGTCAGGCGCAGATCATCGCCTATATCAACGATTACAAGCTGCTGATGATCGCGGTGCTGGCGGTGATCCCGTTGCTGCTCGTCTTCAAGCCCTCCGGCTCCCGTCGGCCATCCGACGGCAGCCAGCCCGTGACGGAGTGATCAGGCGGCAACCCGGCCGATAGCCGCACGCAACCCCACGGCCAATGTCAGGAAGGCGGCAAATCCGGCCGCCAGCCATAGCGCCAACAGCCCGAGGCGACCATATGCGGCCGCCCCGCCGATGGCACCAACGACGAGCCCGGCCCAAAGGCAGAGATCGGCGACCCAGGCGAAGCGCCGGCCGCCGCCCAGCGCCGCGGCAATCGCCTGGCCGACCCGCACCAGCGTACCGGTCATATAGGTCACGCCGAGCTTAAAGACGTTGTTCTCCACGCCCATCGCCAGCACGATCGCCACGAGGCTTGCCGTCGTATGGCCCTGCATCGCCAAAGCCGCGGCCGACAACAGCAATGCGCTCTCCAGCGCCAGCACCGCGGCCTGGCTCCAGCGCCCGGTGCGCGTCGCGACGACGGCCCCCAGGATCACGCCCAGAACAAAACCCAGGATGAGCCCGGCGGCCAGCGGCCAGTCATGATGGCCACCCCCGGCCAATCCCACGCCCAGCTGGGTCGAATTGCCGCTCATGAAGGAGACGAACAGCCCGCCCAGCCGGAGGAAGCCTATCGCATCGACATACCCAGCCAGTGCCGACAGCATCACCGGCAGGGCGATGCGGTCGAACATGGCGAAAAGGGTCTGCTTCAGGCCTTGGGAGTGCTGGCCGGCGGCTGGTTCTCCGGCTTGATGAGCCAGGGGAACTCAGCGTTGTAGCCCGCCTCGAACGACTGCATCAGCTTCTCGTACTGGAAGGTCAGCGAGATGTCGTCCAGCCCGTCGAGCAGGCAGCGCTTGCGCAAGGGATGCAGGTCGAAATGATGCTCCTTGCCCTCGACGTCGCGTACCACCTGGCGGGCCAAGTCGACAGTGATCTCCGCACCCGGCTTGGCGTGGAGCTGCCGGCGGATTTCGGCGCAAGCCTCCTCCGACAGGGCCACCGGCAGGATGCTGTTCTTCAGGCAGTTGGTGAAGAAGATCTCGCCGAAGCTCACGGCAATGATCGAACGCACGCCGAAGGCTTCCAGCGCATAGACGGCACTCTCGCGGCTCGACCCGCAGCCGAAATTGCGGTCGGCGACGAAGATGCCGGCCTTGTCATAGGGCGGCGTGTTCAGGAAATAGTCGGTCTTGTGCGTGCCGGTGATGTCGAAGCGCAGATCGTGGAGCAGCACCTTCGCATAGTCCGGCCCACGCGCCACCTTGTTGAAGCGGGTCGGGCAGAGCTGGTTGGTATCGATGTTGGAGGCGTCGAAGGGCGCGGCCACCGAGGTCCATGTGGTGAATTTCTTCATCGGGGCGCTCCTTACTTCGCCAGGGACCGGATATCGGTCAGGTGGCCGGTGATGGCCGCGGCCGCCGCCATCGCCGGGCTCAGGATGTGCGTACGGCCGTTGCGGCCCATGCGGCCCTTGAAATTGCGATTGCTGGTGGCGGCACAGCGCTCGTACTCCGCCAGATGCTCGCCATTCAAGGCCGTGCACAACGAGCAGCCGGCCTCGCGCCACTCGAAACCCGCCTCGATGAAGACCTTGTCGAGGCCTTCCGCCTCCGCCTGACGCTTCACCGTCATCGAGCCCGGCACCACCCAGGCCGGCACCTTGGCCTTGCCCAGCGCGGCGACCGCGGCCGCCGCGCGCAGATCCTCGATACGACCATTGGTGCAGGAGCCGATGAACACCTTGTCGACCTCGATCGAGGTCAGGGGCTGGCCCGCCTTCAGACCCATATACTCGATCGCCGACTGCGCCTCGGCCCGCGCCTCGCCATCGGCAAGGCCGGCCGGATCAGGTACGACGCCGTTGATCGGCAGGGTCTGGTGCAGCCCGGTGCCCCAGGTGACGCTGGGCGCGATATCCTCGGCCTTGATCGTGACCTCGCGGGCATAAACCGCACCCGGATCGCTGGCGAGCGTCTTCCAATAGGCCATGGCCTTGTCTAAATCCTCGCCCTTCGGCGCGTAGTCGCGGCCCTTCAGATAGTCGAAGGTCACCTGGTCAGGCGCGACATAGCCACTCAGAGCTCCGGCCTCGACCGCCATGTTGCACAGCGTCATGCGCTCGCCCATCGCCATGGCGCGCACGGCGGAGCCGGCATATTCGATGATGTGGCCGATGCCGCCCTCGTTGCCGATGCGCTCGATGACGGTCAGCACCACGTCCTTGGCCGCAACATGCGGGCTGAGCTTGCCCTCGACCGAGACCTTCATGACCTTGGGCTTGCGCATCCACAAGGCCTGCGTCGCCAGCACATGCAGCGCATCGGAGGCGCCGACGCCGAAAGCCAGGCAGCCGAAGGCGCCATGGGTGGTCGAATGCGAATCCGCGCCGACGATGAGCAGGCCCGGCTGGGTCAGGCCCAGCTCCGGCGCCACAACATGCATGATGCCCTGCTGCGGATGGTCGGAGCCGTAATAGGGCAGGCCATAGGAGGTCGCGTTGCGCTCGAAGCGCTCCAGCATGCCGCGCACGGCGGCGTCCTCGATGGCGCCAAAGCCGGCAGCACGGTTCTTGGTCTGGACATAGTGATCGGCGCAGGCCAATACCTGGCGCGGGCGGCGGATCGTACGGCCGGTTTCCGGCAGGCTGTCGAAGGCGTGGCGCGCGCCCTCATGCATCAGCAGATAATCGGTGTAGAGCAGATACTCGCCCTCGACATCCGTGATCTTGTGACGATTCCAGACCTTATCGACGAGGGTCTGCGGCGGCTTTCCCGCTATGTCGGCCATGAACCAGCTCCTAGACTAATGTCCCATCATGTCATGTGGGGATATTTTATGCGCGGTATAGCGCAAGCAGAGGCAGGGCTCAATGCAGAGCGGCCCCGCCGCGTGCACGCCTGCCTCCTAACAATTGGGCCACGCCCAGGCACGCCACGCTCACCACCACGATCAGCACCGCAATGGCTGCCGCGACCTCGACCGAGCCATCCTCGAGGAATTGCAGCACGGAGGTAGACATCACCTGCGTGCCGGCCTGAGTCAGGATGGCGGACATCGGTTGCTCGCGCAGGCAGAGCGAGAAGATCAACAGCCAGGCGACGAACGCGCCGGGGCGCAGCACCGGGAAGGTCACATCCTTCAGAGTCCTGAGCCAGCCGGCGCCGGAGACGCGTGCCACCTCTTCCAGCTGAGGCGAGAGCTGCTTCACCAACGTGCGGACATAGACGAAGGCGATCGGCAGATGGCGGGCCGCGTAGGCGATCAGGATGATGCCGAGCGTGCCGTAGAGCGGGCCGATATAGCCCAGCAGCACGCCGATGCCGAGGATGATGGACGGAATGCCGAAGGCGACGGTGACGACGCCGATGAGGAAGCCGCGACCGGGGAAGGCCGTGCGCTCGACCATCCAGGCGAAGATGATGCCGATACCGACGCAGATGGTCGCTGCCGCCACCGCCAGCATCAGGCTGTGCTCGACCGCCGGCAGCACGGTGAAGCTGCTGTCGAACACGGTGTAGAAATGGCTGAGACCCAGATTGGCGAAGATCAGCGGCGCGCCGAAATTCTTCAGGAGCGACAGCGCCACCAGCCCAGCTAGCGGCAGGATCGACAGGCATGCGACCGGTACCGCCAGCAGGATTAGCAAAGGCCAGCGCATGGCGCCCAGATGCACGAGCTGCGGCGCGCTCGCCTTGCCGGTCAGCGATGTGAAGTCGTTGCGCTGGATCAGCCGCTGCTGCACCCAGAGCAGGATCAAGGTGAAGATCGCGACCGGCACGGAGACGGCGGCGGCCAGCGACATATGCGGCGGGAAGGTCAGCAGCTGGAAGATCAGCGTCGACAGCACGGTGAAATTCGCCATGGTGCCGATGGCGGCCGGTGCGCCGAAAGAGGACAGCGCCTCCAGCATGACCAGGATGACGCTGGAGATGATCGCCGGCAGGACCAGCGGCAACGTCACCGTGAAGGCCGTGCGCAGGCGCCCTGCCCCCAGCACCCGCGCCGCCTGCTCGTGGCTGGCGTCGACATTGGCGAGCGCGGTTCCGACGGCGAAATAGACCAGCGGGAAGAGATGCGCGGTCTCGATGAAGACCAGCCCGCCGAAGCTGAAGATGTTGAAGGGCGGCGAAGACAGCCCGAACACCGCCACCAGCATCTTGTTGAGATAACCGGAATTGGGTGCCGCCAGGAAGATCCAGGCGATGACGTTGATGAAGGACGGGATGACGAAGGAGATGGCCGCCCCGCCACGGATCAGCAGCTTGCCCGGCATATCGGTGCGCGATGTGGCCCAGGCGAGCGGCACGCCCAGCACCAGGCTGCCCAGCGACACCTCGATCATGAACCAGAAGGAGAAGATCGCGGCCGATCCGACATCCGGGTTCTGCACCAGCTGGCCGAATTGCGTGAGGCTGGCATGGCCGGCATCGTCGCGGAAGCTGTAACTCAGCACCAATGCCAGCGGGTAGATCACCAGCCCGGCCAGCACCAGGAGGATCACCGCCATGGTCAGGGCGCGCGCGGGATCGTTGCGCAGGGCTGTGACGAGCCGGCCGCGGGGGCGGGCCGGCATCTCGATGGCAGACAGGCTCATGGCACGATCCAGGCGGCAGCGGCATCGACGCGC